>NZ_JBEYJD010000015.1:0-163700 GCF_040636125.1 Streptomyces sp. NPDC006733
ATAACTCCCCACACATTTCAACACTCTTTCCCTCCACGCCGCTCTTCCGATCTGTGGAACATCGCAGCGCCCGGAACGACAGCGGGGGCGATGTTCCACGTGGAACATCGCCCCCGCTGTCGTCACTGGGACTGCCCGGACTACTTGTCCTTCAGGCAGAGCAGGAAGTTGCTGCCGCTACCGGACTCGGTGTAGGCGTACTGGAAGTCCTTCGCCGCGGCCAGGCACTTCTCGCTGGCCTCCGTCTCGCCGAACTTGCCGCTGATCTTGGCCAGGACCTTGTACTGAGCCTTGGAGCTGCCGCAGTCGACGACCTCGAGGTCGGGGTTGCTGTCGCTGGAGCTCCCGCGGTGCATGCAGTCGCCCACGGCTGCCGTGTCGGCGTCGTCCTGGCTGGATATGTAGCCGCCGATCACCACGGCGAGGGCGATGCCGACGCCCACGACGATCTTGATCACCTTGAACTTCGAGCGGCGCGGCGGGGCCGGCGGCGGGAAGGAGCCCGCCGGGGGGAACGCGCCGGGCGGCGGGTAGGCGCCGCCCTGCTGCGGGCCGTACGGGTTACCGCCCTGCGGGGGCTGCTGGCCGTACGGGTTTCCCCCCTGCGGCTGCTGCTGGGCGAAGGGGTTGCCGCCCTGCTGGGGCTGCGGTGGCGGTGGAGTGGTCATGGATGTCCCCCGATTGGGATGTATGCGCGAGATAAGAACGGGCGAACACTACTGGAGAGCCCTGACACGCAGCATCGCCAGGGCCACCCCCGCGTACAGCAGGGCCAGCAGGACGACCAGGAGCGCCGACCGGCCGTCCGGCGGAAGCATCACCGCGGCGGTCGCCGCCGCGCCCACGAACGCGACGTTGAAGGCCACGTCGTACAGCGAGAAGACCCGCCCCCGGTACGCGTCGTCGATGGACGACTGGACGACCGTGTCGGTGGCGATCTTGGCGCCCTGGGTGCAGACGCCCAGGACGAACGCGGCGACCAGCATGGGCGCGGGGCTGAACGGCAGGGCCAGCGGCGGGAGCAGCACGGCGGCGGACCCGGCGCAGACCGTGATCCAGCCCGCCGTGCCGAAGCGGGTGGAGGCCCAGGGTGTGACGACGGCCGCGGCGAAGAAGCCGGCGCCCGAGACGCCCACCGCCAGCCCGAGCAGGGCCAGCCCGCCGCTGCCGTCGTCGCCCGGGCGGTCCGACCCGGTGTTCCAGGCGTAGCGGCACAGCATCAGCAGGACGACGGTGAGGGCGCCGTAGCAGAAGCGCAGGGCGGTCATGGCGGCCATGGCGCGTAGCGCCGCCGGGCGGCCCCGCAGATGGCGCAGCCCCTCCGCGAGGCCGTGCACGGTGCCGCGCAGCGCCGTGGACAGCCGCGGCTGCACGAGGCCGGGGTCGGGGCCGAGCAGGTCCCGGCCCAGGGAGAGGGCGGCCAGCCCCGCGCAGAGGTAGACGAACGCGGCGAGCAGCACCACGGTCGCGTCCGCCCCGGCGCCCTTCGTGAGGCCGAGATGGACGAGGAAGGCGAGACCGCCGCCTGCCGTCGCCGCCAGCGTTCCCGCCGTCGGTGAGAGGGAGTTGGCCATCACGAGGCGCTCCTCGTCCACGACGCGCGGCAGCGCGGCCGACAGGCCGGCCAGGACGAAGCGGTTGACGGCGGTGACGGACAGCGCCGAGAGATAGAAGAGCCAGTCCGGGACATGGGCCAGGATCAGCGCGGCCGTGCCGCAGGACAGCGCCGCGCGCAGCAGGTTGCAGTGCAGCAGCACCTGGCGCCGCCGCCAGCGGTCCAGCAGCACCCCGGTGAACGGACCCAGCAGGGAGTACGGCAGCAGCAGCACCGCCATCGCGGAGGCGATGGCGGCGGGGGACGCCTGCTTCTCGGGGGAGAAGACGACATACGTGGCGAGCGCGACCTGGAAGACGCCGTCGGAGAGTTGGGACAGCAGGCGCACCGCGAGCAGCCGGCGGAAGTCGCGCAGCCGCAGCAGCACGCGGAGATCGCGCACAACAGCCATGGGCACAGCCTCACATGACGCGTCGGGCCCCGGGTGCACCACCCGGGGCCCGACGGTTACGCGTCGTACGTGATCAGCGGTCGGACCGCGATCAGCGCTCGACCTCGCCCTTGATGAACTTCTCGACGTTGTCGCGGGCCTCGTCGTCGAAGTACTGCACCGGCGGGGACTTCATGAAGTACGAGGACGCCGAGAGGATCGGGCCACCGATGCCGCGGTCCAGAGCGATCTTCGCGGCACGAACGGCGTCGATGATGACACCGGCCGAGTTCGGGGAGTCCCAGACCTCGAGCTTGTACTCCAGGCTCAGCGGGACGTCACCGAAGGCGCGGCCCTCGAGGCGCACGAACGCCCACTTGCGGTCGTCGAGCCACGCCACGTAGTCCGACGGGCCGATGTGCACGTTGTCGGCACCCAGGTCGCGGTCGATCTGCGAGGTGACGGCCTGCGTCTTCGAGATCTTCTTCGACTCGAGGCGGTCACGCTCGAGCATGTTCTTGAAGTCCATGTTGCCGCCGACGTTCAGCTGCATGGTGCGCTCGAGGAGGACACCGCGGTCCTCGAAGAGCTTCGCCATCACGCGGTGCGTGATCGTGGCGCCGACCTGGGACTTGATGTCGTCGCCGACGATCGGCACGCCCGCCTCGGTGAACTTGTCCGCCCACTCCTTGGTGCCGGCGATGAAGACCGGAAGGGCGTTGACGAACGCGACCTTGGCGTCGATGGCGCACTGCGCGTAGAACTTCGCGGCGACCTCGGAACCGACGGGCAGGTAGCAGACGAGAACGTCGACCTGGCGGTCCTTGAGGATCTGGACGATGTCGACCGGGGCCGCGTCGGACTCCTCGATCGTCTCGCGGTAGTACTTGCCGAGACCGTCGTGGGTGTGGCCGCGCTCGACGGTGACACCGGTCTGCGGAACGTCGCAGATCTTGATCGTGTTGTTCTCGCTGGCGCCGATGGCGTCCGCGAGGTCGAGGCCGACCTTCTTCGCGTCGACATCGAAGGCGGCCACGAACTCGACGTCACGTACGTGGTAGTCGCCGAACTGCACGTGCATGAGGCCAGGCACGCGGCCGTTCGGGTCGGCGTCCTTGTAGTACTCGACACCCTGCACCAGCGACGCGGCGCAGTTGCCCACGCCAACAATGGCTACGCGAACCGAACCCACGGTTGCTCCCTGTGTAATCGTCACGCGGTTCCCCGGTCTCCGGGTTGGCCGCCATGTTCTTGAGTGTTGCGGTCTTGTGTGTTGTCGTCCTGCTCGGCGGACGGGCGCGCGGTGCGCCCGTTGCGCTCGGTCTCGATCAGCTCGTTGAGCCAGCGGACCTCGCGCTCCACCGATTCCATGCCGTGCCGCTGCAGCTCGAGCGTGTAGTCGTCGAGCCGTTCGCGGGTGCGCACCAATGACGCGCGCATCTTGTCCAGGCGTTCCTCGAGGCGGCTGCGCCGCCCCTCGAGGACGCGCATCCGGACGTCCCGCGACGTCTGGCCGAAGAAGGCGAAACGAGCCGCGAAGTGCTCGTCCTCCCACGCGTCCGGCCCGGAGTGGGCGAGGAGCTCCTCGAAGTGCTCCTTGCCCGCCGTGGTCAGCCGGTAGACGATCTTCGCCCGGCGGCCGACGAGGGGAGCGGCCAGCGGATCCACGTCCGGGACCGTCTCCTCGATCAACCACCCCTGGGCGACCAGCGTCTTCAGGCAGGGGTACAGGCTGCCGTAGCTGAACGCGCGGAACACACCGAGCGAGGTGTTGAGCCGCTTGCGCAGCTCGTAACCGTGCATCGGGGATTCGCGCAACAGGCCGAGGACGGCGAACTCGAGGATCCCGGAGCGCTTGCTCACTGTCCCCGCCTCTCCGTCCCGGCCACCGCTGAACCCGGGTCCGCCCCGGTGTGTGGTGGTGCTTGTCTCGACCCGATGTATCGAGTCGATACATCGCGACGATAGAACGGCCTGATCTATCTGGCAAGGCAGCCCGCGGTGACCGGTGTCACATCGGGAAACCTGTGAAGGCCCAGCCGCCCGTTATGTGGTGAAGGTTGGTGTCACAGGGCTTTTGAGCCTGCGTACTCTGTTCGCCATGCAGAGCACCGGGAACCCTGTGACGCGCGTGAGCGTCTTGGTCCTGGGTGCAGTGCGGCCTGACACTGCCGCGCTCAGGGGGCCCCACGGATATTCATTGCCGCCTTCAGGCGATCCCGCCTGTTCTAGGAGTAGCTGTTCATGAGCGATCACCGTCGCAAGCCGCCGCAGTCGCCCGGCGGCGGCCGCGCAGCCGCCCGGCGCGGAGCGCAGCAGCAACCGCCGCCGCCGTCCGGCGGCCGGCGTGCCGCCAACCCGCCGTCGCAGGCACCGTCCCCGGGCGGTTCCGCCGGTGACGCACGTGCTTATCCCGGCCGCGCGGCCGCGCGGCGCGCGGCGCAGGGCGGCCGCCGTCGCGCGGAGAACGCCTCCGAGGGTGCGGGCGTCGCCGAAGGCGCGGGCGCCGGCGGTTCAGGCGGCGGGCGCCGCAGGACCGGTGGCGGCGGCAGTGGCAGTGGCCCCGGCGGTCGTGGACCCGGCCGTCCTCCGAAGAAGCGCTTCATCGACTACCCGCGCTGGGGCAAGACGGGCTGGCGGCACTGGATGCCGTCCTGGAAGCAGGTCACGTCGCTGACCATCGGGTTCTTCGGGATCCTGGTGGGCATCGCGGGCATCGCGTACGCGATGGTGGAGATCCCGGACGAGAACCTCGCCGCCAAGGCGGAGAACAACGTCTACTACTGGGACGACAACACCCCGATGATCGCGACCGGCGGCGAGATCAACCGCCAGAACGTGACGATCGACCAGATCCCGCGGGCGATGCAGAACGCGGTCATCTCAGCGGAGAACAAGACCTTCGAGAGCGACAGCGGCGTCGACCCCATGGGTATCGCCCGCGCCCTCAAGAACATGGCCACCGGCGGTGAGGTGCAGGGTGGTTCGACGATCACCCAGCAATACGTCAAGAACTCCCGGCTCGACCAGTCGCAGACGGTCACCCGCAAGTTCAAGGAACTGTTCATCTCCATAAAGGTCGGCGCCAGCGTCAAGAAGCCGGTGATCATGGCCGGCTATCTGAACACCTCCTACTACGGGCGGGGTGCCTACGGCATCCAGGCAGCGGCTCGGACGTACTACGGCGTCGACGCCAAGGACCTCAACGCGAGCCAGTGCGCGTTCCTGGCGGCACTGCTCAAGGGCCCGACCTACTACGACCCGGCCGGCGCGGTGGACATCGACTCCCGGGCGACTCCCGAGGCCAACCGGGTCAACTCCGAGCAGCGCTGGAAGTGGATCCTCGACGAGGAGGTCAAGGACGGCCGCCTGTCGCCCGCGGATCGCGCGAAGTTCACCAAGTATCCCGAGCCGGGTCCGCTGAAGAAGAACGCGCAGATGGCAGGCCAGATCGGCTATCTGGTGAGCCTGGCCAAGTCCTATGTGGTCAACAGCACCGGCCTCAAGGTCACGTCGGACGACCTGGCCAAGGGCGGATACCAGATCCACACCACCTTCAACAAGAAGAAGGTGGCGGAGCTGGAGGCGTCGATCAAGACCGTCCGTGACAAGAACCTGAAGCCGGACACCCGCAAGGACACCTCGGGGAAGAACACCACCCTGGACAAGGACGGCGGGTTCGTCGACAAGTTCGTGCAGTTCGGCGGCGCCTCCGTCGATCCCAAGGACGGCAAGATCGTCGCCATCTACGGCGGCACCGACGCGGTGCAGCACTTCACGAACAACGCCAACGAGACCGGCGCCCAGGTCGGGTCGACCTTCAAGCCGTTCGTCCTGGCCGCCGCGATGACCCACGGGTCGCGCGACCCCAAGGGCGGGCCGGAGCAGGACGACAGCGAACGCACCAAGGTCTCGCCGAAGAGCGTCTTCAGCGGCAAGAACAACCTGGTGATCAACACCTACGACGGCAAGCCCTGGATCAACGGCGACACCAAGGAGCCGTGGAAGCAGCCCAACGACGACGGTGAGTCCGAGTCGAAGGTCACGCTGCGCGAGGCCATGGAGAAGTCCATGAACTCCCCCTACGTCCAGCTGGGCATGAACGTCGGCACGGACAAGGTCCATGACGCCGCGATCGCGGCGGGCCTGCTGTCCACGCCGAAGAACGGCCTGGAGGACTACAAGAACAGCGTCACGTACTCGATCGGCACCTCATCGCCCAGCGCGATCCGGATGGCCGGCGCCTACGCGACGTTCGCCGCGCACGGTACGCAGAACGACCCGTACTCCGTCACCTCCGTGGTGAAGGACGGCAAGCAGATCTACAAGCACGAGAAGAAGTCCAAGTCCGCCTTCGAGGCGAACGTCGCCGACACCGTCACCAACGTGCTGCAGGGCGTGGTCCAGAAGGGCACCGGCGAGCCGGCGAAGCTCGACGACGGCCGGGAGGCCGCTGGCAAGACCGGTACCACCGACGACAACAAGTCGGCCTGGTTCGTCGGTTACACGCCGAGCCTGTCGACCTCGATCGGCATGTGGCGCCTGGACGACAAGGCCACCGGCAAGGGCTTCCTGTCGATGTACGGCACCGCCGGCAAGGCGAAGATGCACGGTAACTCGTTCCCGGCGCAGATCTGGCACGACTACATGAGCCAGGCACTCAAGGGCACGCCGAAGCAGGAGTTCACCGAGCCGTCGAGCGACCCGGGCGAGATCGTGTACGCGCCCGGCACCAGCCCGACGCCCTCGCCGACGCAGACGACGGCGTCGCCGACGCCGAGCCAGACGACGACCAAGCCGCCGACGACGGCTCCGACGACGCCTCCGACGTCGCCGACGCCGACCACCTCGACGACGCCGCCCTGCTCGCCGTTCGACTGGAACTGCAACCACCCGACGGTCCCGCCCGGCGGCAGTACGTCGCCGTCGACGACCGGCACCCCGACCCGGCCCGGCAACGGCGGCGGCGGGGGGAACAACAACAACTCATCCGGCGACTGACGGATGAGCGGCTAGCGGTGCGGCCGGGGCCGCGGAGGGCGAATGCCCTCCGCGGCCTCCTGCCTTCGGGAACCATGCGGCAGGATGTCCGGCATGACGAGCGTGCGCGAAGAAGACCACCTGGAGGCCGTCGTGCCGCCGACCGACGAGGACCCGGTGGCCGAATCCGCCAGCGAGGTCATCGGCGGGCCCCTGGGGCGCCGGGCGGAGACCGGCGGGCACCGCTGGTGGAGCCCGCTGCGGGTCCTGGTGATCGTGGTCATCGGCATGTTCGCGCTCGGGATGGTGCAGAAGCTGCCCTGCTACAACAGCGGCTGGTTCCAGTCGGGCGACGCGCAGTACGCCCATGCCTGCTACTCCGACATCCCGCACCTCTTCGGCGGCCGCGGCTTCTCCACCGGGGTCGTGCCGTACTTCGACCGGATCCCGGAGGCGGTCTCCACCGACTTCCACTACCTGGAGTACCCGGTCCTGACCGGCCTCTTCATGGAGGCCGCGTCCTGGTTCACCCCGGACGGCGGAACCGAGCAGCACCGCGAGCAGGTCTACTGGCTGATCAACGCGGGCATGCTGATGGTCTGCGCCGTCGCCCTCGTGGTGTGCGTGGCGCGCACCCACCGGCGCCGCCCCTGGGACGCGCTGCTCGTCGCGCTCTCCCCCGCGCTGGCGCTGACCGCCACCATCAACTGGGACCTGTTCGCGGTGGCGCTCACCGCGGGAGCGATGCTGATGTGGTCCCGCAGCCGTCCGCTGGCGGCCGGCATCCTGCTCGGCCTGGCCACCGCCGCCAAGCTCTACCCGCTCCTGCTGCTGGGCGCGCTGTTCGTGCTCTGCCTGCGTGCGGGGCTGCTGAAGGCCTTCTGGACGGCCGTGGCGGGGGCGGTGGGGGCCTGGCTGGTGGTCAACCTGCCGGTGATGCTGTTCGCGCACGACGGCTGGGCGAAGTTCTACTCGTTCAGCCAGGACCGCGGGATCGACTACGGCTCCGTCTGGCTGGTGATCAGCCAGCAGACCGGCAAGCCGCTCGACGGGGTCAACGCCTTCGCGATCGCGCTGATGCTGCTGCTCTGCGCGGCCGTCGCCGGGCTCGCGCTCTACGCCCCCCGGCGGCCGCGCTTCGCACAGCTCGCCTTCCTCGTCGTGGCCGCCGTCGTGGTCTCCAACAAGGTCTACTCGCCCCAATACGTGCTGTGGCTGCTCCCCCTGGCGGTGCTCGCCAGGCCCCGCTGGCGGGACTTCCTGGTCTGGCAGGCCTCCCAGGTCCTGTACTTCGTGGGCATCTGGATGCAGCTCGCCTACGTCTCGGGCGGCAACAAGCACCACGGGCTGCCCCAGGACGGCTACCACCTGGCGATCGCCGTCCACGTCCTCGGCACGCTCTACCTGTGCGGGGTGGTGGTGCGGGACATCCTGCTGCCGGAGCGCGACGCGGTGCGCTGGGACGGCGAGGACGACCCGTCCGGCGGTGTGCTGGACGGGGCGCCCGACGTCTTCGTGCTCGGCCGGGCCCACGAACCGCGGCACGCGGCCCCCTTCACCGGGACACCGGTGCAGTGGGGCGTGGAACGGCACGAGCCGGCCGGACAGCCCTCCGCGGAGGGCGGAGCCGCTACGGGCGGCTGAGCGGCCCCCCGCGGCGGCTCAGCGGTCCAGCACGCGGTCGAACTGGGTGGTGGTGTGCCGCAGGTGCGCCACCAGCTCGTCACCGACCGCCGGCGGGGCCACGTCGTTGGGGAGGAACAGGATGGAGACCTGCATGTGCGGGGGCTCCGCGAACCACCGCTGCTTGCCGGCCCACACGAACGGCGACAGGTTGCGGTTGACGGTGGCCAGGCCGGCTCGCGCGACGCCCTTGGCGCGGGGCATCAGGCCGTGCAGCGCCTTGGGCGCCTCGAGCCCGACCCCGTGGGACGTGCCGCCCGCGACCACGATCAGGTGGCCGTCGTCGGAGGCCTTCTGCTGGCGGTACCCGTAGCGCTCGCCCTTGGCGATCCGCGTGACGTCCAGGACCGCGCCGCGGTACTCGGTGGCCTCGTGGTCGCCGAGCCACATCCGGGTGCCGATCCGGGCCCGGAACCTGGTCTGCGGGAACTGCTGCTGCAGCTGGGCCAGCTCGTGGGCCTTGAGGTGGCTGACGAACATCGTGTGCAGCGGGAGCCGGGCGGCACGCAGCCGCTCCATCCAGCCGAAGACCTCCTCCACCGCGTCGGACCCGTCGGTGCGGTCCAGCGGCAGGTGGATGGCGAAGCCCTCCAGCCGCACGTCGTCGATGGCGGCGTGCAGCTTGACCAGGTCGTCCTCGGCGACGCCATGGCGCTTCATGCTGCTCATGACCTCGATGACGACCCGGGCGCCCACCAGTCCGCGCACACCCTCGACGGAGGACACCGACCGGATCGCGCGGTCCGGCAGCGGCACCGGCTCCTCGCCCAGGCGGTACGGGGTGAGGACCAGGAGGTCACCGCCGAACCAGTCCTTGATCCTGGCGGCCTCGTAGGTTGTGCCGACGGCGAGCATGTCGCTGCCGAGCCGGGTCGCCTCGTCGGCGAGCCGCTCGTGTCCGAAGCCGTAGCCGTTGCCCTTGCAGACCGGGACTATGCCGGGGAACTGCTCGGCCACGGACTGCTGGTGCGCACGCCAGCGTGCGGTGTCGACATACAGGGTGAGCGCCATGGCCTGGTCAGGACCTTTCCTTCGTCTGCTCGCCGGTCAGCGGCGGGACATGTAGATGTCGAGTGCCTTGTGGAGCAGTTTGTTGAGGGGGAAATCCCACTCGCCCAAGTATTCGGCTGCCTGCCCGCCCGTGCCCACCTTGAACTGGATCAGGCCGAAGAGGTGGTCCGTCTCGTCCAGGGAGTCGCTGATGCCGCGCAGGTCGTACACGCTCGCCCCGAGGGCGTACGCGTCCCGGAGCATGCGCCACTGCATCGCGTTGGACGGCCGGACCTCCCGCTTGTGGTTCGCGGAGGCGCCGTAGGAGTACCAGACGTGGCCGCCGACGATCAGCATGGTGGCCGCGGCCACCGCCTCGCCCTCGTGCACGGCCAGATAGAGCCGCATGCGGTTGGGGTCCTCGCTGTTGAGCGAGGTCCACATCCGCTGGAAGTACGACAGGGGGCGGGGCCGGAAGTGGTCGCGCTCGGCGGTCACCTCGTACAGCTGCTGCCAGACCGGGAGGTCGTCGTAGCCGCCCTGCACGACCTCGACACCGGCCTTCTCGGCCTTCTTGATGTTGCGGCGCCACAGCTGGTTGAAGCCCTTGAGGATGTCGTCCAGCGACCGGTTCTCCAGCGGCACCTGGTAGACGTAGCGCGGCTGCACGTCACCGAAGCCGGCGCCGCCGTCCTCGTTCTGCTGCCAGCCCATCCGGCGCAGCCGGTCGGCCACCTCGAAGGCGCGGGGCTCGATGAACGTCGCCTCGACGTCCCGCAGCCGCTTGACGTCCGGATCGGAGATCCCGGCCTTGATGGCGGGCGCGTCCCAGCGGCGGATGACGACGGGCGGCCCCATCTTCACCGTGAAGGCGCCCTGCTGCTTGAGGTGCGCCAGCATCGGCTGCAGCCACTCGTCCAGGTTCGGGGCGTACCAGTTGATGACCGGGCCCTCGGGCAGGTACGCGAGGTACCGCTTGAGCTTGGGGATCTGCCGGTACAGCACGAGGCCGGCGCCCACCATCTGGCCGGTCCTGTCGTCGAACCAGCCGAGGTTCTCGGAGCGCCATTCGTTCTTGACATCCGCCCATGCCGGAACCTGGCAGTGACTGGCCGAGGGCAGACTCTGGATGAAAGCCAGATGCTGCTCACGGCTGATGGTCCTCAGGGTCAAGCTCATGCGGGGCGCTCCCCATCGCTGCGGCTGCGGTCTTATCTGCGCCGAAGCCTACTGCGATCGGGGAACCGCCCCGCCAGCCCTGTGGACAACTCTCCGGCTAGCCTCCGAAGAACCCTCCGTGTGCCATACCCAGGTAGAAGCCGACCGCGGCCATCCCGAGCCCGATGATCAACGCGAAGCGCTCGGCGGTGGTGACGGAGATGAACTGCCCGTACCCCCCGCTGATGATCCCGGCGAGGCCGGTCAGCGAGCTGAGCAGGTGCAGGTGGTCGAAGATCGACGAGACGATGGCGATGCCACCGAGGAGCAGAGTGACCGCGACCAGCGTGTTCTCCAGGGGATGGGCCTGGCCGTCGGTGTTGAACGTGAGGTGATGGGTCCGAGCCGCTTGCTGTGCCATGGGACACCTCCGTAACGGAGCAGTGGCGCATCGTAGCGCCGTTCATACCCGATGTGTACAGATTGAGGGCATTAGCGGGCGGATTTCAACCGGAGGCGGTTGTCCGGGTAGTCTGTACGGTCTGCACCGGTGTCTGCGCTGGTCCACAACGATCCACCGTGATTGTCAGTGGCCGGCGCTACCGTTGCGACGCAATGCAAACCCTCCTGCCACGGAACCGCCGTGGCCGCTGAGTCCAAAGGAGGTGGGTTCCACAATGCGTCACTACGAGCTCATGCTCATTCTCGACCCCGATCTCGAGGAGCGCGCTGTCTCCCCGCTGATCGAGAACTTCCTCACTGTCGTCCGCAACGGCGGCGGCAGCGTGGAGAAGGTCGACACCTGGGGCCGTCGTCGCCTCTCGTACGAGATCAAGAAGAAGGCCGAGGGTATCTACTCGGTCGTCGACCTCAAGGCTTCGCCCGAGGTCGTCAAGGAGCTCGACCGTCAGCTCAACCTGAACGAGTCGGTTCTCCGGACCAAGGTCCTCCGCCCGGAACTGCACTGAGCCTGCGGGCTTAGAGCAGTACCGGTTCCGAGAAGCAGCCAGCACACCGCCGAGAGGTCACCACCATGGCAGGCGAGACCGTCATCACGGTCGTCGGCAATCTCGTCGACGACCCCGAGCTGCGCTTCACCCCGTCCGGTGCGGCGGTCGCGAAGTTCCGTGTCGCGTCCACTCCCCGCATCTTCGACAAGCAGACCAACGAGTGGAAGGACGGCGACGGCCTCTTCCTCACGTGCTCGGTCTGGCGTCAGGCGGCGGAGAACGTAGCGGAGTCGCTCCAGCGAGGCATGCGCGTCATCGTGCAGGGCCGGCTGAAGCAGCGGTCCTACGAGGACCGCGAGGGCGTCAAGCGGACGGTCTACGAGCTGGACGTCGAGGAAGTCGGCGCCAGCCTGAAGACCGCGACCGCCAAGGTCACCAAGACGACCGGCGGCGGCCGTAGCGGCCAGCAGGGCGGTTACAGCGGTGGCGGTGGCGGCGGTGCTCAGGGCGGCCAGGGTGGCGGCAACTGGGGCGGAAGCTCCGGCGGCGGCCAGCAGGGCGGCGGCGGCAACGCTGCCGACGACCCCTGGGCGACCAGTGCTCCGGCCGGCGGTGCCCAGCAGGGCGGCGGCGGAAGCTGGGGCGGGAACTCCGGTTCCTCCTCCGGCGGCGGCTTCTCGGACGAGCCGCCCTTCTAAGGGCGTCACGACACCAACTTCTTGATCACACAGGAGAGACACCATGGCGAAGCCGCCTCCGCGCAAGCCTAAGAAGAAGGTCTGCGCGTTCTGCAAGGACAAGACCGTCTACGTGGACTACAAGGACACGAACATGCTGCGGAAGTTCATTTCCGACCGCGGCAAGATCCGTGCCCGCCGCGTGACCGGCAACTGCACGCAGCACCAGCGTGACGTCGCCACGGCCGTCAAGAACAGCCGTGAGATGGCGCTGCTGCCCTACACGTCGACCGCTCGCTAAGGAAGGGTGACCGAATCATGAAGATCATCCTCACCAACGAGGTCTCCGGCCTCGGCGCCGCAGGCGATGTCGTAGAGGTCAAGTCGGGCTACGCCCGCAACTACCTGGTCCCGCGCGGTTTCGCGATCGCCTGGACCAAGGGTGGCGAGAAGGACGTCGAGCAGATCCGCCGCGCGCGTCGGATCCGCGAGATCCACACGCTCGAGGACGCGAACGCCGTCAAGGCGAAGCTGCAGTCCGTCAAGGTCCAGCTGACCACCCGCGCGGGTGACAGCGGCCGCCTGTTCGGTTCCATCACGCCGGCCGACATCGCTGCGGCGATCAAGGCCGCCGGTGGCCCGGACGTGGACAAGCGTCGTGTCGAGGTCGGTACGCCGATCAAGACCCTCGGCGCCCACAAGATCTCGGTGCGTCTGCACCCCGAGGTCGAGGTCAAGCTCGACCTTGAGGTCGTTGCTGCCTGATCTGCCGCGCTTCGGCGCAGCGCGAAGGACCGGTACCCCGCTGGGGGTGCCGGTCCTTCGTACGTTCCGCGATGTTTCACGTGGAACATCCCCCTGGGCGACCGATGTTCCACGTGGAACATCGCCCTGACGTACTCAGGTAGGTGCGGGGCCGGGAGTGAGTAGCGCAGCCCATGCCGGGAGCGGGTCGCTGCGGCCACGATGAGCGGCATGGCAATGGGAAGCTTCGCGCGGCAGTGGCTGCTGAGAATCATCAGCTTCGGGCTCACCGCTCTGTACCGGCTCTACCGGGTGCACCCCTACGTATGGCGGGTGATGGCCCGTAACTACCGTCCGTGGATGAGTGGCTTCGCCCGGCTCCACGCGTGGATGACCTGCCAGTTCGCCGCGCTCGACGTGCCGGCGTACACGGCGCACCTGGAGCAGGGCGGCTGGCGCTTCCGCTGGTTCCGGCTCGACTCCTACCCGGCCACCGACAAGGAGACGTACGTCAAGGCGTACCCCGAGGAGGAGCGCTGCTGGAAGGGCCGGGTGGAGATCGCCGGCAGCGTGGTCGACGAGTCCTCGGGTTCGTCCGGCACCCCGTACAACTGGGTGCGCAGCCGGCGGGAGTTGAACACCGTCCACCGCAATGTCGCGGGCTACACCAGCCTGGTCTTCCCCTCGAAGCGGCTCTTCGTGATCAACGCCTACTCGATGGGCGCCTGGGCTACCGGGACCAACACCGGAATCGCGATGGCCCGGATCGCCACCGTGAAGAACACCGGGCCCGACCTGGAGAAGATCGTCGACACCCTGCGGCACTTCGGGCCGCGCTACGACTACCTCGTCACGGCCTACCCGCCGTTCCTCAAGCACCTGCGGGACCGGCTGGCCGGAGAGGCCTGGTTCGAGGGGAAGAGCTACCGGCTCGCGGCGATGGTCGGCGGCGAGGGGATGACCGAGGCGCTGCGCGACTACGTCGGCGACGTCTTCGGCAAGGTGCGCTCCGGCTACGGGGCGTCCGACCTCACCATCGGGATGGGCGGCGAGACCACCTTCAGCGTCTGGCTGCGCCGGATGATGCGCGAGGACGCCGCCGTCCGGGCGGCCTTCCTGGGGCCGGACGAGCAGCGGCTGCCGATGGTCTTCCAGTACAACCCGCTGGAGACCTACCTGGAGACCGCGGGCGACGGCCGGACGGGCGAGGTGCTCTGCACCATCAACTCGACCGCCGTCATGGCTCCCAAGCTCCGCTACAACATCGGCGACGAGGGCACCTTGATGTCGTTCCCCCAGGTCTGGGAGATCCTGCGGGAGTTGTTCGCGGACCGGCCGGTCCTGCTGCAGCGGGCGGAGGCCGCCGCGCTGCGCGAGAAGATGCGGCTGCCGCTGCTGTTCCTGTACGGGCGGGCCGACTCGACCGTCTCCTACATGGGGGCCAACATCTACCCGCAGGACGTCGAGTACGGCCTGTACGAGGGCAATCCGATGGCGGACCGCATCGAGAGCTTCTGCCTGGCCATCGAGGAGAGCGACGACCTGGAGGCGCGGCCCGTCGTCCATGTGCAGCTGCGGGCCGGGACGGTGCTGGACGCCGCCGAGACCGCGAAGCTCGCCGAGGTGTGCCGGGCGGGCGTGCTCCGCCATCTCGCGACCTGCAGCCGGGACTTCGCGCAGTCGCTGACGGAGGACTCCTCGGCCGGTGAGGTGGCGGCGCGGGTGCACCCGTACGGCGCGGGGCCGTTCAGCGGGGGCACCGGGGCCGCGGCCGGCGGCAGCGGTCAGGGCATCAAGAACAAGTACCTGCTCGGTGCGACCGCGAAGGGCGGTGCCTGAACCATGCGCAGTACCGACTTCTCGCTCACCCCGGCACCCGGGCAGGCGGGTGCGATGTTCGTCGGCGCCACCCGCTACTCGGGGCTGCGCGCGATCATCGCGCTGGGCCCCGGCTACCTGCGGATGGTCCGCGAGATGAAGCGGATGAAGGGCTACGTCTGGCACAAGGTGTACTGGCGGTTCCCCTTCACCCTCGGCACGATCGCCTTCTTCGCCGACCGCGACGAGCTGCTGAAGTTCGCCCGCGGCAAGGCCCACCACGAGCTCATGTGCTGGCTGACGGACGAGGGGAAGGGCCGGGCGACCGGCGGCTGGATCCGCATCTACACCGCGGACGCGGCCGGGTACACCAACGGCGTCTGGCGGGCCGAGGACGGGCTCCTCTCCCACGTCGACACCTTCGAGCCGCTGAGCACCGAGCTCGCCGCGGGACGCGCACCGCGCCCCGTCCGGCACGTGCGACACGAGCGGCGCACGTCATGACCGTCACCGTCACCCGGGTCAGCGGGCGGAGCGAGCTGCGGGAGTTCTGCGAGCTACCGCTGCGCATCCACCCGCGCGACCGCTACGTGCCGACCCTGGAGCCCCAGATCCGCACGTGGTACCGGGAGGGGGCCACCGAGCTCCATGTCGCCCGCGACGCGGCGGGCACGCCCGTCGGGCGGATCTGCCTGCACCGCAGGCCCGGGTTCGACAGCAGGATCGGCAAGCGCGCCCAGCTCTTCGGACTCACCGAGTTCGCCGACCCGCAGGACGTCGGGGAGGACGTGGCCGGGGAGCTCTTCGCGCTCGCGGAGCGGGCCGGCGCGGGGACGGACGTGGCGTTCGGACCGGTGAGCCTGCTGCCCAACCAGTCGGGTGGCGTCATCACCTCGGGGTTCGGCGACCGCGGGTTCATCGACTCCGCCTGGAACCCGGCCTACTACCCGGCCGCGTACGAACAGCACGGCTTCGCCCGGAGGTTCGCCGCCGACACCTGGATCTGCGCGGACCTCGACGGCCCCGGCGCCGTCGACCCGGACGAGGCGTTCCTCTTCGACGACAGCCGCGTCGCGGCCGAGGGGCTGCGCATCCACCACGGCTCGCGGCGCGAGCTGGCGCAGCAACTGCCGTTGCTGCGCTCGATGCTCAACGCCTCCTTCGCGCAACTCGGCTACTACACCCACATCTCCGCGGCCGACCTCGCCGCCCAGACGGACGGGCTGGCCCACCTGCTCGACGAGCAACTGCTGCTCTACCTGACGGCGGAGGGCGAGCCCGTGGCGTTCGTGCTCGCCGTCCCCGACATCTCGCACTTCGTCATGGCGGCACGCGGCCGGATGGGGCTCCCGCAGCAACTGCGGCTGCTCGCCACCCGCGGCCGGTACCGCGACGAGGCGGTACTGATCATCAAGGGAACGGTGCCGGGTCACCAGGGGAAGGGCTATCTGACGCTCCTCGCCCGTGAACTGCACCGGAATCTGCGCAGCGGTGGCTACCGGACGTTGCGCAGCACTTTCGTCGAGCACGGGAACGCCGCGTCGGCCGCGCAGTACCGGCGCGCCGGCGGACGCCCTCTGCACGGCTACACCTTCTACGAGAGGCCAATGCGGTGAGCAACCGGGACTCGGTCCACTGGACGGCGGTACTGCGCGAGCGTGAGGAGCTGTGCCGCCGCGCGCCGAGCGCGCACAACACCCAGCCCTGGGTGCTGCGCTACGACAACGACGCCGTCGAAGTGGGCTGGGACCCGGCCCGGGAACTGCCCGACGGCGACCCCGGCCGGCGGGACCTGTTCCTGTCCCTCGGCGCCTTCGTGGAGACCTGCCTGATCGTGGCCGCCGACGCCGGGCTCGCGATACGGGCGGAGATCACGGTGGACGAGGAGCGGCGCACGGCGGCCCGGCTGCTGCCGGCACCCGAGCTGTACGCGACGCCCTTCAGCGCGCGGACCGTCGAACTGCGCGGCTGCGCGCGGGGCGGCCACACCGGGGGACGGCTCACGGCGGCGGACCTGGACGCTGCCCAGGCCGGGCTGGAAGGGACCCGCCTGGTGGAGGTGCCCGCTCGCGAGCTCGCGGGCCTCGCGGTGCGCGCCGACCGCTGGCTCTTCGGCACCCCGCCGGTGGTGCGGGAACTGCGCACCTGGCTGCGGCTGAGCAGGAGCCACCCGCGCTACGCGGCCGACGGCCTGACGTACGAGGCCCTGGACATGTCGCGCGCCGAGGCCCTGGGGCTGCGCATGGTGCTCGCACCGGCCGTCTACGGGGTGCTGCGGCGCCTCGGGCTGGCCCGCCTGCTCGCGGGCTCCCAGAGCGGGCTGCTGCGCTACGAGGGCAGCGTGCTGGTCCTCACCACGGCTGCCGGGGCCGACACGTCCGCCACCGGTACGCCCGCCACCGGTACGACCACCACGCCCGCCGCTCTCGTCCGGGCCGGACAGGAGCTCGTGCGGGTCTGGTACGCCCTCGCGGAGCGGGGCATCGCCGTGCATCCGCTGAGCCAGCTTCTCGACTGCCCCCTGACCGAGCAGGAGCTGGCCCGGCGGCTGGGAGGGCGCGAGCGGCCGCTCGCCGTCTTCCGCGCGGGCCGTCCCACCGGTCCGTCCGTACGGTCGGCGCGGATCGCCGTCCCGGCGAAACGGTCCCGGCGCTCCGCCCCCGTGTCCCGCGCACCGAGGAGGGCGGCTACGCCCGTACCGCCCCGGTGACGACCCAGCGGCCCGAGCGGACCCGCAGTTGGAGCGCGACGAGCCGGGTCACCATCATCAGCGTCATGGCCCACCACAGGGCGGTGAGGCCGCCCCCCAGGGCCGGCACCGCGAGCGCGGCGGGGGCGAAGACGGCCAGCGTGCCGAGCATCGACCAGGCGAGGTAGGGCCCGTCGCCGGCGCCCATCAGGACACCGTCCAGGATGAAGACGATGCCGGAGACCGGCTGGCCGAGGGCGACCACCAGCAGGACCGGCATGAGGGAGTTGCGGACGGCCGGGTCGGAGGTGAAGAGCGTCGCGACCAGCGGGCGGCTCGCGACCACCAGCAGCCCCAGCAGCACGCCGGAGGCGATGCCCCACTGCACCATCCGACGGCAGGCGGCGCGGGCGCCCGCAGGGTCGTCGGCGCCCAGATAGCGGCCGATGATGGCCTGCCCGGCGATGGCGATGGCATCGAGGGCGAAGGCCAGCAGCGACCAGAGCGTGAGCGTGATCTGGTGGGCGGCGATCTCGGTGTCGCCCATGCCGGCAGCCACGGCGGTGGCGATCAGCAGGACCGCCCGCAGGCTCAGGGTGCGGATCAGCAGCGGAACGCCCGCCTGGGCGCAGGCCCGGATCCCGGCGGCGTCCGGGCGCAGCGACGCGCCGTGCCGGCGGGCCCCGCGGACGACGACGAACAGGTACACCGCGGCCATGCCGTTCTGGGCGATGACCGTGCCCCAGGCGGAGCCGGCGATGCCCAGCCCCGCGCCGTAGACCAGTGCCGCGTTGAGTCCCGCGTTGGCGGTGAAGCCGCCGATGGCCACGTAGAGCGGGGTCCTGGTGTCCTGGAGGCCGCGCAGCACGCCGGTGGCGGCGAGAACGGCGAGCATGGCGGGGATGCCGAACGCGCTGATCCGCAGGTAGGTGACGGCGTACGGTGCCGCGGTGTCGGAGGCTCCGAAGAGGTCGATGATCGCCGGGGCGGTGGGTACGACGACGGCGATCACGACCGCGCCGAGCAGCAGGGCGAGCCAGATGCCGTCCATGCCCTGGCGGATGGCGCCCGGGAGGTCGCCCGCGCCGACCCGGCGGGCCACGGCGGCGGTGGTGGCGTAGGCGAGGAAGACGAAGATGTTGACGGCGGTGGTCAGCAGGGCGGCCGCGACGCCGAGCCCGGCCAGCTGCGCGGTGCCGAGGTGGCCCACGACGGCGCTGTCGACCATGACGAAGAGCGGTTCGGCGACGAGTGCGCCGAAAGCGGGCAGGGCGAGTGCGATGATCTCCCGGTCGTGCCGCCGCCTGGTCTCCTTCGAGAGTGGGGCGGGGCGGCTGCTCTGAGGGGACTGGGAGACCGGATTCACGGCCTCAGGATAATCATCCACAAGTAATACCTGCAAGGGCCAGAGGACTATTACGGACGACTGCGCAGAGTGATCTCCTCCGCGTGGTTTGTCGCGATCTTGGCCCAACGGCGAAAGTTTTTCTTCTGCACAGCCTGAGGATGCTGAAACCGCAGGTCAGGGCGGTTCAGCTCGGCTGATTGTGTGTTTGTCCACAGCGCTTTCCCAAGGCCTGTACACAGGTTCAGGCGGCTTCTCCACAGGTTGGGTGCCTCCGTCCACAGGGCCTGTGGATAACCGTCTTGGCCAACGGTCTCCGTGGCCCTACCGTGAGCCCCCTGCCCGACGCGCCGCACGAGGCGCCGGGTGTCTCAATTGTCAGAGCCGTGGCGTAAGAAAGAGACGCATGGCATGGCGCCAGGTCGGACGGAGGAGGTGGCGGGGTGACCCAACCCGAACCCGCGGACGACCACTGGGGGGACGAACCGCCGTTCCCCCCCGACAGCGGTCCCGGCGACCGGCTGCCGGTCACGCACTTCCGCTCCGGCCAGGGCGGCGGCGGCAAGCGCAACAAGAAGGACGACGGCGACGACCGCGGCAACTGGTCCGAGGGCGGCGGCGGGTTCGAACGCGTCCCCCCGCAGGACCTCGACGCCGAGCAGTCCGTCCTCGGCGGCATGCTGCTGTCCAAGGACGCCATCGCCGATGTCGTCGAGGTGCTCAAGGGCCAGGACTTCTACCGTCCGGCGCACGAGACCATCTACACGGCCATCCTCGACCTGTACGCCCGGGGCGAGCCGGCCGACCCCATCACCACCGCCGCCGAACTCGTCAAGCGCGGCGAGATCACCCGCGTCGGCGGCGCCCCGTACCTCCACACCCTGGTCAACGCGGTCCCGACGGCGGCCAACGCCGAGTACTACGCCGAGATCGTGCACGAGCGCGCCGTGCTGCGCCGCCTCGTCGAGGCCGGCACCCGCATCACCCAGATGGGATACGCGGCCGACGGCGACGTGGACGAGATCGTCAACTCCGCCCAGGCGGAGATCTACGCGGTCACCGAGCAGCGCACGTCCGAGGACTACCTCCCGCTCTCCGACATCATGGAGGGCGCCCTCGACGAGATCGAGGCGATCGGCTCCCGCAGCGGCGGGATGTCGGGCGTCCCCACCGGGTTCACGGACCTGGACTCGCTGACGAACGGCCTGCACCCCGGCCAGATGATCGTCATCGCGGCCCGCCCCGCCATGGGTAAGTCGACCCTGGCGCTGGACTTCGCCCGCGCCTGCTCGATCGGCAGCGGCATGCCCAGCGTCGTGTTCTCCCTCGAAATGGGCCGCAACGAGATCGCGATGCGCCTGCTGTCGGCGGAGGCGCGCGTCGCGCTGCACCACATGCGCTCGGGCAGCATGACCGACGAGGACTGGACGCGGCTCGCCCGGCGGATGCCGGACGTCTCGGCGGCGCCCCTGTTCATCGACGACTCGCCGAACCTGTCGATGATGGAGATCCGCGCCAAGTGCCGCCGGCTCAAGCAGCGCAATGATCTGCGGCTGGTCGTCATCGACTACCTGCAGCTGATGCAGTCCGGCGGCTCCCGGCGCCCCGAGAGCCGCCAGCAGGAGGTGTCGGACATGTCGCGAAACCTCAAGCTGCTGGCCAAGGAGCTCGAAGTCCCCGTCATCGCGCTCTCCCAGCTGAACCGTGGTCCCGAGCAGCGCACGGACAAGAAGCCGATGGTCTCCGACCTCCGTGAGTCCGGCTCCATCGAGCAGGACGCCGACATGGTGATCCTGCTGCACCGCGAGGACGCCTACGAGAAGGAGTCCCCGCGCGCGGGCGAGGCCGACCTGATCGTCGCCAAGCACCGTAACGGCCCCACCGCGACGATCACCGTCGCCTTCCAGGGCCACTACTCGCGCTTCGTGGACATGGCGCAGACCTGAGGGCTCCCGGGGGCCTCAGGGCCGCAGGGGCCGTCCCCGGTGCCCCGGAGGGGCGGTTCGCGCCGCTCCGGGGCACCGGGTCCACCCGGTCCGGGAGGGTCAGTCCTGGGCGATGGGCTCCTGCAACTCGGTGACCCACTGGTCGTGGTCCTCCGGGCACTCGAGGTAGAGCTCACGGGCGTAGCCGGTGGAGCGGGCGCCCGCGGAGTCGATCCAACGGCCCAGTGTCTGGGCCGTCGAGACGATGTTCTCCATGGATCCGCGGTGCACGATCGTGGCGGCGCTCCCGATCTCCGGCAGGTCCACGACAGCGAAGTCGTGACCGGCCCCCGGGGCGATGGCGACGGTCAGCCCCGCGTGGACGGTGATCGCACCGTCGCCCTGGGGCGCGTCCTCGTAGTAGGCGACCCCCGGCCCGGTGACGGCCACGCCCGCGGCCTCCAGCCGGCGGCTCAGCTCGGCGTAGAGCGGAGTGATCACCGGTCCGATGTGCTCGGGCCCGAAACCGGCCGCTGTGCTGGTCAGTTCGGCCACCCGGACCGCCGGGATGCGTTTGACCACGACGTCGTCGGCAGACATACGTCCCTCACTTTCGATGGTTCGGAGCCTCGCCTCGACATGGGTCAGCCGGGCGGCGGCCGCCGCCATGGCCTCCTCCAGCTCTGCCCGGCGCAGCCGCAGCATGCCGCGCAACTGCTCGGCGCTCACCCGCTCGTCCAGGATCGACCGCACCTGTTCGAGGCTGAAGCCGAGGTCCTTGAGGGCGATGACGCGGTTGAGCCGGGACAGCTGACCGGCTTCGTAGAAGCGGTAGCCGCTGGCGGGGTCGACGCGGGCGGGCCGCAGCAGCCCGATCGCGTCGTAGTGGTGCAGCATGCGGACCGATACCCGGCCGTGCTTGGCGAAGTCTCCGATGGTGAACATGACGTCTCCCAGTGCAGGTCCTCACACAGTGTGAGAGTCAAGCGCGACCGCCGAAAACGTGCGGAGGGATCGGCGCCGCCTCTGCGAGGCTGTCCGCATGTCCGAGACTCCTGAACCGCCCGCGGCACCGTCCGAAGCCGCTGCCCCGTCCACCCCCGTGCCGGCCACCGCCGTCCCCGTCGCCGGGGAACTGCTCCCCGCCACCCGGCGCGCACTGCTGCACCGGCTCGCCCGAGCACAGTCCGAGGGCCGGACGCCGTCGATGGTGGGTGCGGTGGTGCGGGACGGGGCCACGGTCTGGACGAGCGGCCGCAGCATGATGGAGGGGCACGGCCCCGACGGGGACACCCAGTACCGGATCGGGTCGCTGACCAAGGGCTTCGTGGCGGTGCTGGTCATGCGGCTGCGGGACGAGGGCCTGCTGGACCTCACGGACCCGGTCGAACGGCACCTGCCCGGCACCGTGCCCGGCGGGGCGACGATCGCCCAACTCCTCGCGCACACCTCAGGACTGGCGGCGGAGACGCCCGGCCCGTGGTGGGAGCGCACGGCGGGCGAGCTGCGGCCGGAGCCGGCCGACGTGCTCGGCACGGCTCCGCTGAAGCATCCGGTCGGCCGCGTCCACCACTACTCCAACCCCGGGTACGCGCTGCTGGGCGCCCTGGTGGAGAAGGTGCGGGGCAGGGCCTGGGGCGACGTCCTGCGTGCCGAGGTGCTGGAGCCGCTGGGCATGGCGCGGACGTCGCTGCTGCCCCAGGCCCCGCACGCGGGCGGCTGGGCGGTGCACCCGTGGGCCGACGTGATGCAGCCGGAGCCGCTGCACGACACCGGGCTGATGGCGCCGGCCGGCCAGCTGTGGTCCACGGCGGACGACCTGTGCCGCTGGGCGGCGTTCCTGGCCGCAGGTGACGAACGGGTGCTCAGCGCGGCGTCCGTCGCCGAGATGCGCACCCCGGCCGCGGCGCCGGCGCCGGACTGGGACGCCGGCTACGGGCTGGGCGTGCAGCTGCTGCGCCGTGACGGCCGGCTGCTGGCGGGGCACACCGGGTCCATGCCGGGCTTCCTGGCGGCGCTGTGGGTGAGCGTCGAGGACGGCGTGGGCGCGGTGGTGCTGACCAACGTCACCTCCGGGCCGCAGGTCGCCACCGCGGCGGCCGACCTGGTGGCGATCGTGGCGGAGAACGAGCCGCGCTTCCCCGCCCCGTGGCGCCCCCGGTCGTCGGCGGATCCGGCCCTGCTGGCGCTCACCGGGCCCTGGTACTGGGGCACCAACCCGTTCGTGCTGCGGCTGGAGGCGGAGCGCGACATCGAGCTGGCGGCGTTGAACGGGCGGGGCCGCGGCGCCCGGTTCAGGGCGGAGCCCGACGGCACCTGGACCGGCCTCGACGGCTACTACGCGGGCGAGACGCTGCGGGTGGTGCGCGGCGACGACGGCGAGGTGCGCCATCTCGACCTGGGCTCCTTCGTGTTCACCCGGGAGCCCTACGACCCGGACGCGGACGTGCCGGGAGGCGTGGACCCCGACGGCTGGAGGTAGTGCTAGCACCCCTACCAAGAGACCTGATGTCCGGATGGGCCGGAGTGACGGCGGATCATACGTTGGCTGCGGAGCGTCGGACGAGGGTTCCGGCGATCGGGGAGACTGTGATGACAGCCAAGCGTTCCGCCGTACTGCTCGTGTCCGCCGTGGTCCTGGGAGCCGCGCTGACGGGATGCGACGGGGTGAGCTTCCACGCCGGCAGGGAGCACAAGGCCGTGGACGACGCGAAGGTCGCGGGCCAGGTCAGTGCCGTCGAGGTGGGCACCGGGAGCGGAGACGTCCGTATCCGGCCGGGCACGGGCGGCGGCGTCACCATCCACCGGACCGTGCACTACGACGGCGACACCAAGCCGACGCCCGGCCAGAAGGTCGAGAACGGCCGGCTGACGTTCACCGACGGGTGCGACGACTGCTCGATCGACTACGAGCTGACGGTGCCCGCCGGGGTGAGCGTGAAGGTGAGCACCGGCAGCGGCGACGTGGACGTGCAGGGAGTGGCGTCGGCGAACCTGAAGACGGGGTCGGGCGACCTGGACGTCGCCGGGATCCCGGGCGCGCTGACGACGGTGGCCGGTTCGGGTGATCTGACCGCCACCGGACTCGGCGGATCCGACGTCAGCGCGACCGCCTCGTCGGGCGAGATCCAGCTGACGTTCGCCAAGCCGCCGCAGAAGCTTGCGGTCAAGGCCTCGTCGGGTGACGTCGTCGTCCACGTGCCCGGCGGCCCGTACGCGACCGATGTCAGCACGGGCTCGGGTGACGAACACGTGACGGTGCCGACCGACCCGTCGGCCACCGCCCGCATCCAGGTGAAGACGGGCTCCGGCGACGTCACGCTCAGCCGGTCGGGGGCCTGACCCGGCCCTCGGCAGGGGGAGCGGTGACGGGGGCGGCGACGCGGGGCGATAACGGGGGCGACGAAGGTCCCCGCCCGCGATGTTCCACGTGGAACATCGCGGGAGCGGGTCCGCGTACGGTGGCCTGCCGCGCAAAACGGGTGGCTCGATCGATGCTCCTGGTCGCACGCTGGGAACGTACTCCCCGCAGAGGCGGGGCCGGCGAAGCACGAAGGAGACGCCCGCGTGGCACGGCTGCACCTTTTCGACATGGACGGCACGTTGATGCACGGCTCCTCGGCGAGCATGGAACTGGCCCGGGAGCTGGACATGGTCGAGGAGATCAAGGAGCTGGAGCTCGGGCTGATCCGCGGCACGCTGGACCCGCCGGGGTTCGCGGAGCGGGTGTACGCCCTGTGGGCGACGCTGACGGAGGAGCGGCTGCAGGCCGCTTTCGAGGGCGCCCCGTGGCTGGACGGCATACGCGAGGTCTGGACGGAGATCACCGATCGCGGTGAGCACTGTGCGGTGATCTCCCTGTCGCCGGACTTCTTCGTCCGCCGGCTGACGGCGTGGGGCGTCCATGAGGCGCGCTCGTCAGTCTTCCCGCCCGTGCCCTTCGCACCCGAGGCGGTGCTCGATCTGGCGGGGATCCTGGTGCCCGAGTCGAAGGTGGGCATCGCCGATGAACTCTGCGCCCAGTACGGGGTGACGCGGGCGGACTGCGTGGCTTATGGGGATTCGCTGTCGGACGCGGCGCTCTTCGGGGTGGTGCCGACGTCGGTGGCGGTAAATGGTGACCACTATGTACGGGATCTGGCTACTCATGCCTATACCGGTCGCGACTTGCGCGAGGCTTTCGAGCTGGTGAATGAATTCGACCGCGGATGACCGATTGAGGCCACCTCTGCTACCCCGATGACGTTGCGCAAACCGAATTCCGCGAATGTGTGGGAAGGGTCACGGCGTTCGGCCAACGTGCCAGGACTAATCGGCCAACTGGGGTTGCTGAACAGCGGGTTCCGGGTATGGTCGACTCCGTTCGAGCGCCTCGGACCACCGCCGTAAGCCGACGCATCCTAACCTGAATGCATCCCTGTTTCCTGTGCTTCCGGCTAATTGTCCGATGCGCCGCCCCTGCGTGACACGCTCGCACCCCACCACGCGTGACACACGTCGGGAAATCGACCGGGGAAGTTCGAGGCGAAGCTCACGATGGACGCTCTGACCACCAACTCGGCCGAGACGGATCCGAACCGGGGTTGGTTCACACCGCCGGAACGTGAACCCGAGGCCCGGGAGGAAACGGCGGAAGGCGGTGAATCCGAGATACCCAGCAGGTCCCCCGCCGCGATAAGGCCGGTCGGCAGGGCCGCAACCCGCAAGCAGCGAGCCCAGGACGAGGCGGAGGAACGGGCGGGCCGGCCGCCGGATACCGTGCCGCCGGCAGCCCCGGAGTCCACCCCCGCCTATCTGACGGATCCGGACCCGGACCCCGCGCCCGGAGCGGCGCACCCCTCCACCCAGCAGGCCGCGCAGACATCCGCGGCCTCGCCGGACGCGCTGCTGATCCGGCGGACCATGGAGGAGATCGGCCCGGTCGCCGACCGGACCACCAGCTACTTCTACGCCCTGCTGTTCATCCGGCACCCCGAGCTGCGGGAGCTCTTCCCCGCCGCCATGGACGCCCAGCGCGACCGGATCCTGAAAGCGCTGCTCACCGCGGCCGACAACATCGACAACACCGAGTACCTGGTCGAGTACCTGTCCAACCTGGGCCGCGGCCACCGCAAGTACGGCACGCGCCCCGAGCACTACCCGGCGGTCGGCGAGGCCCTGATCGGGGCGCTCACCCGGTACGCCGCGGCCGTCTGGGACCCGCTGACCGAGGCCGCGTGGGTACGCGCCTACACGGTGATCTCGCAGGTGATGATCGACGCGGCCGCCGCCGACGAGCG
This sequence comes from Streptomyces sp. NPDC006733, assembly GCF_040636125.1. Classification (NCBI taxonomy): domain Bacteria; kingdom Bacillati; phylum Actinomycetota; class Actinomycetes; order Kitasatosporales; family Streptomycetaceae; genus Streptomyces; species Streptomyces sp. NPDC006733. The sequence goes on from NZ_JBEYJD010000015.1 coordinate 26,224, forward strand.
GCGCGCGCCGCCGTGGTGGCAGGCCGAGATCGTCTCGCACGAGCCGCGCACCCCGGACATCGCCGTGGTGACCGTACGGCCCGACCAGCCGTACCCGTTCCTCGCCGGCCAGTACACGTCGCTCGAGACGCCCTGGTGGCCCCGGGTGTGGCGGCACTACTCCTTCGCGTCGGCGCCCCGCTCTGACGGCCTGCTCTCCTTCCACGTCAAGGCGGTCCCGGCCGGCTGGGTGAGCAACGCGCTGGTGCACCGCGCGCGGCCGGGCGACGTCATCCGGCTCGGCCCGCCGGCCGGCTCGATGGTCATCGACCACACGACGGACAGCGGACTGCTGTGCGTCGGCGGCGGTACCGGCATCGCGCCGATCAAGGCGCTGGTCGAGGACGTCGTGGAGCACGGCCGCAAGCGCTCGGTCGAGGTCTTCTACGGCGCGCGCCACGACCACGACCTGTACGACCTCGACACGATGCTGCGGCTGCGGGACGAGCACCCCTGGCTCTCCGTGCGGCCGGTGGTCGCCGACACCCCGGCCGGCAGCCTGTCGGGGCCGCTGCCGGACATCGTGCGGCAGTACGGCCCGTGGGAGCGGTACGACGCCTATCTCTCGGGCCCGCCCGGAATGATCCGCAGCAGCATGGACGCACTCGTAGGCGGCGGCATGCCCTCGCACCGCATACGGCACGACGCACTGGAGGAACTTGTGGCGGCGGGTGACTAGCCAACCGGAGCGACCAGGCAGCGACGGTGAGCACCTGATGCAGACGGAACTCGGCACGGGCGCACGCGCCGACCGGTTCTACGACGACCAGGTGCGGGACCGGCTCAACTCGAGGATGCGGGAGTTCGTCGCGCAGCAGGAGTTGTTCTTCCTGTCCACGGCGGACCGGCGCGGGGAGTGCGACAGCACGTTCCGGGCGGGACCGCCCGGCTTCGTACGGGTCCTCGACGACCGGAGGCTGGCGTACCCCGAGTACCGGGGCAACGGTGTCATGGCCTCGCTCGGCAACATCCGCGAGAACCCGCACGTCGGGATCCTGCTGATCGACTTCGCGCGGGACCGGATCGGGCTGCACGTCAACGGCCGCGCGCTGCTGGTCCCGGACGAGCGGATGCGCGCGGAGCACCCGGACCTGCCGGAGGATCCGGTACCCGGGCGGCGTCCGCAGATGTGGGTCGAGGTGGAGGTCGAGGAGGCCTACATCCACTGCTCGAAGCACATTCCGCGACTGGTCGCAGCGCCTCTGCAGAAAGGTTCCGCCACGGGTGGCGGGCGCCCGTGGGGCACCGACGACGTACGCCGCAAGGGCGGCGACCACTTCGGCGCGGCCGCCGAACGCCGCCCGGAACGTCAGGGGGCGATGCGGGGCTCCGTGCCTGCGGTGCGGGGCTCCGTGCCGGACGCGCCGGTCTCCGTGCCGGACGTTCCCGCGGCGGTGCCCGTGCGGGGCGGGCCGGCTTCCGTGCCGGTGCCCGAGCCCGTTCACAGGACGGGGGCGGCGTCCGGACCGTCCGCGCAGCCCGGACGTTCCGCGCAGCCCGCACCGTCATCAGCGCAGGCCGCGCAGCACGCGCTGGAGCGGCCCGGCGCCCGGCTCGGGGGCTGGTTCCGCGGCTGGTTCCCCCGGCAGGTGAGCTGACCTCTCGGCCCAGGGCAGGGCCGGTCGGCCCAGGTCAGCCCAGGTCCGGGCCGATCAGGCCCAGCACGCCTTCGATGTTCGCGTCGAGGTAGTGCCGCAACGTCAGCGGCACCACCTCGACCGAGGCCAGCCCGACCCGGGTGAAGGGCACGCGGACGACGTCGTACGTGCCGCACGGGTCGTCCATCTCGGGGCCGTGCCGGAGGGCCAGGTCCATCGAGGAGAGCCGGCACGCGAAGAAGTACTGCACCTTCACGCCGTGGGCGCCGTCCGCGATGTGCTCGACGCTGTCGACGAAGGCCGGGACCACGTCGGTGATCTTGGCTCCCAGCTCCTCGTCCACTTCACGGTGGAGGGCGTCGACGACCGAGAGGTCGTCGTCCTCCACGCCGCCGCCCGGAGTGATCCAGTAGGGGGCGAGGCCGGGCTTGGTGCGCTTGATGAGGACCATGCAGTCGCCGTCGATCAGGATCGCCCGGGCGGTGCGCTTGACCACCGGGCGGGTGGCCGGGACTTCGGCCGGAGCTTCGTTCTCCTGGGGCATGGTTGAGATCTGCCGCGGCACAAGGATCGACAAACGCTCCGGGAGCGGTGAATCGGAGCACTCGGTTCCCGTTGCCGCGCCACGGGCGCCCGCAGCCGGCCCGCAGCCGTCCCGCCGTCGGCCCGCCATCACCCCGCCACCGCCTCGCCGGGGCCGCCTCGAAAGGCCGCGCTACCAGCCCTGCGCGGCGGTCAGCAGCCGTTCGTGGGCCCGCGCGAGGTGCGGCAGCGCGAGGGTGCCGGCCCGGGTCGCCAGGAAGTAGGTGCGCAGCGGGGGCACCGGTGGTTCGAGCAGCAGCGTGATCTCGCCGGCCGCGAGCGCGTCCGCGCACAGGTAGCGGGGCAGGACGGCCAGCCCGACGCCGCCGCGCACGCAGTCCAGGACGGCACGCAGGTCGGGGACGACGATCGCGGGGTTCCGGGTGGGCCGGGCGTCGAAGACGGCCGACCAGTACTGGGAGAGCAGCCGGCACTCCTCGTCGCAGGTCACGACGGGCAGGTCGTCGAGCAGTTGCGGGCCGTGGTCGCGCACCCCGTGCGGGCCGCCGGTCCGCTCCCGCCACCGGGGCGCGGCGACCAGGGCGTACTCCTCGTCCCACAGCGGCACGGCCGCTATCAGCCGGTCGCGGGGCTGCACGCTGACGACGGCCAGGTCGTGGTGGCCCGCGGCGAGCCCCGCCAGCGCCTCGTCGTCGCCGCTGAGCGAGACCCGCAGGTGCAGCCCGTCGGCGACCAGCGGCGCCAGAGCGGGCAGGATGCGCAGCGCGGTGAACTCGGGCGGGCCCGCCAGGTGCAGGCTGTGGGCGCCGGGGCCGTCCTCGTCGGGGGCCGCCGCGGTGATCTCCAGCAGCGCGTCGAGGTGCGGGGCGACCTTGTGGGCGAGTTCGTCGCCGACGGTGGTGGGGGCGACGCCGCGGGGCAGCCGCAGGAAGAGCGGGCGGCCGACCTGGCGTTCGAGCGTGCGGATCTGGCCGGTGACGGCGGGCTGGGACAGGCCCAGGAGCTGGGCGGCGCGGGTGAACGAGCCGGCCCGGTGGACGGTGACGAAGGTGCGCAGGAGAGCCAGGTCCACCGGGGTCTCCTCACAGCCAGAACCTGACGATACGTCAAGTATAAATTTATCGATAGGTAGTACCAAGTACTGTGATTGGACACTGACGCAGAGTCAACTAGCCTTGTTCGAGCGCATCTTCGCGCGTTGCGCCAGGGCGGTTCGAGCCACGAGGGGGGAGGCTCGAACCGCCCATTCTGCGTAGGGCTCCGTGCATATATGCGTAGAGGCCCTACTTGGCGGCGTCCAGGGCGCGGGTGACGTCGTCGACGATGTCGCCCGCGTCCTCCACGCCCACCGAGAACCGGATGAAACCGGGCGCGACCGCGTCGCCGCCCCAGCGGGCCCGGCGCTCGGCCGTGCACTGGACGCTCCCGAAGCTCGTCGCCTCGACGGTGATCCGCAGCGCGGCGAGGAAGCGCTCGGCGTGCTCCTGGTCGGGCAGCGTGAAGGAGACGACGCTGCCGAACCGGCGCATCTGGGCGGCGGCGAGTGCGTGCGCCGGGTCGGTGGACAGGCCGGGGTGGCGCAGATCGGTCACCTCCGGGCGCTCGGCGAGGGCGGTGGCCAGCGCGAGGGCGTTGGCGGCCTGCCGGTCCACGCGCAGCGAGAGGGTGGCCAGGGAGCGGTGCGCGAGCCAGGCCTCCATCGGGCCGGGGATGGCGCCGACAGTCTTGCGCCACAGCACGGTCTGCGCGGCCAGCTCCGGGTCGCGGGTCGTCACGTAGCCGAGCAGCAGGTCGCCGTGGCCGGTCAGCGCCTTGGTGCCGCTGGCGACCGAGAAGTCGGCGCCCAGGTCGAGCGGGCGCTGGCCCAGCGGGGAGGCCAGGGTGTTGTCGACGGCGACGAGGGCGCCGGCCGCGTGCGCGGCGTCGGCGAGCCGGCGGATGTCGCAGATGTCGAGGCCGGGGTTGGACGGCGTCTCCACCCACAGCAGCCGCGCGCCCTCCAGCGCCTCCAACTGCGCGTCGTCGCGGGTCGGCGCGAGCCGCACGGTGACCCCGTACGACTCCAGCCGCGCCTGGAGGCTCCGGGTCGCCTGGTAGCAGTCGGAGGGCAGGACGACGATGTCGCCCGCGCTCAGCTGCGACAGGAGCACGGCGGAGACGGCGGCCATGCCCGAGGCGAAGACGGTGGTCCTGGCCGTCGGGTCGCCGGGGGACTCCAGCTCGGAGATCGCCTGCTCCAGCAGGGTCCAGGTCGGGTTCTGGTCCCGGCCGTAGGTGTACGGGCCCGTCGCTTCGCCGGGCAGGTGGAAGTGCGAGACGAAGGCGGGGCCGGGCAGGGACGGCTCGTACGGCCGGGCGGGCGGGCGCCCGGCGTGCACGCTGCGGGTGCTCTCGCCCGCGGTGCTCTCGCCCGCGGTGCCGCCTCCCGCTGTGCCGCCTCCTGCTGTGCTGCCGCCCGCAGAGCCGCCTTCGGGGGCGTCGGCGATCTCGTCGCGGTCGTACTCGGCCATCGGTGCCTCCTGGGGGACTGGGTCGCCGCCACGTTCGCACGTGGGTCGCACGTGGGTCCTGCGGGGGGTCGCACGTGGTTCGTGCGGGTGCGCGGGTCCAGTCAACCCGATCCGGAGCGGGGGCCCGATCCTGCGGGTCCGGCCCCCGCCGGCGCGGGTAACGCCACGGCTCAGTCCTCGTCGGGCAGGAGCATGTTCAGCGCCCAGGAGACGATGCTGATGATCAGGCCGCCGAGCAGCGCCGCCCAGAAGCCCTCGACGTGGAAGTCGAGGCTGAGCTTGCCCGCCAGCCAGGAGGTCAGCAGCAGCATCAGCGCGTTCACGACCAGCGTGATCAGGCCGAGGGTGAGGATGAACAGCGGGAAGGACAGCAGCTTGACGACCGGCTTGACCAGCCAGTTCACCAGGCCGAAGACCACGGCGACCAGGATGACGGTGAGCACCTTGTGCCACGTGTCGTCGCCGGTGAGGGTGATGTTCTTGACCAGCCAGATGGCCACACCGAGGGCCCCGGCGTTGGCGAGCGTCTTGACGACGAAATTCTTCATGGTGTGATCGTGGCAGAACTGATCGTCCGAGCAAGAGATGCGACGAGGGAGAGCTGCGATGAGGGTGTTCCGGCTGGACGACCTGGAGGCGGAGCGGGCCGCCAACAACGGGGCCTATCTCAGCTTCCTGCGGGAGCGGAACATGTCGGCGGGCCTGTACGCCTTGCAGGCCGGGGAGCTCGACACGCAGGCGCCGCACCAGCAGGACGAGATCTACCTGGTGGTGAGCGGCCGGGCGGCGATCACCGTGGGGGAGGAGACGACCACGGTGGCACGGGGCAGTGTCGTGTACGTGCCGGCCGGGGTGGCGCACCGCTTCCACCACGTGACGGAGGACCTGCGGGTCATGGTGGTGTTCTCTCCGCCGGAGGCGTGAGCGCGTGAGCGCGGGAGGGCGGCTGAGCGCCGGAGGGCCGGCGGCTGGGCTCCGGCGGGCCGGCGGCTGGGCTCCGGATCGGGGAAGCCGGACCGCCTGAGCACCGGATGCGGAACCCCGAGTGAGGGTTCCGACCCCGAGGCTCCGTAGGGGAACGGTCAGGGAAGGATCGGGTCTGCCACCCCTCCGCCGACCCCCTCCCCGGCTCTAGAGTCGAAGCACGAGGTCAACGAAGGAACCTGGAGGGAAACAGTCATGGAAGAGCTGGTCAAGGGTCTGCCCTGGTGGATCAAGTGGGTGGCGATCCCGGTGATCGCTCTCGTCGTCTTCGGCGGCCTGATCATGAGCCTGATCGGCTTCGTCATCGGTCTGCTGTTCAAGGTGCTGGTCTTCGCCGCGCTGGTCGGCGGGTTGATCTTCCTGGTGAAGAAGTTCACCTCGGGGTCCTCGTCCTCCTCGCACCGTGACTGGTAGGTCCCCGGGGGGCCGGAGCCCGTACGACGCGCCCGCTGGGCGCCGGGGCGGGGGCGGTGCGGCGCGATGACGCGCCCCGCCCCCACCGCTACTTCCCCCGGCGCCGACGGCCGCCGCCACCGCTCCTCGGCGCGGGCGTCTTCCCCACTGCGGACGTTCCCGCACCCGGTGTACCGGTACTCGGTCCGCCCGCACCCGGCTTGCCCGCCCTCGCATCCTGCCGGTCGGCACTGACAACGAGCGCCGCCAGCAGGGTCGTCAGGGGGACCGACGCGACGAGGCCGATACTGCCGACGAGCGTCCGGACGATCTCCTCCGCCACCAGCTCGCTGCCGGCGACCCGCAGCACCCCGCTGCGCGCCACCGAGAACAGCAGCAGGAGCGGCAGCGCCGCACCTGCGTACGCCATCACCAGCGTGTTCACCACGGACGCGATGTGGTCCCGGCCGATCCGCATGCCGGCGCCGTAGAGCTTGCGCCAGCTCGCGCCGGGGTCGGCGTCCTTCAGCTCCCACACCGCCGCGGTCTGCGTGACCGTCACGTCGTCCAGGACGCCGAGCGAGCCGATGATGACGCCGGCCAGCAGCAGCCCCTTGATCTCGATCCCCGGGTAGAGGACGTGGACGAGCCCCGTCTCGTCCGAGGTGTTGCCCGTCAGGTGCGCCCAGGAGATGAAGACGGAGCCGAGGATCCCGATCAGGAACAGCGAGCAGAGCGTGCCGATGACGGCCACCGACGTCCGGGCGTTGAGCCCGTGGCACATGTAGAGCGCGATCAGCATGATCGCGCTGCCGCCGATGACCGCCACCAGCAGCGGATCGTGGCCGTGCAGGATCGCCGGGAGGATGAACAGCGTCAGGATCGCGAAGCTGATGACCAGTGCGACCAGGGCCATCAGACCGCGCAGCCGGCCGACGGCGATGACGGCGAGCGCGAAGATCCCGGCCAGCAGGGCCAGCGGGAACCCGCGGTCGACGTCCGTCACCGCGTACTGCAGCTCCTTCGGGGCGTTGGGGGCGTACGCCACCACGACGCCCTGGCCCACCGTGTAGCGGCGGGTCTGATCAGGGTGCACGATCTCGATGAACGTCCGGCCCTTGTCCTTGCCGGTCGTGACCTCGATGGTCGCCTTGTCGCAGCGTTCCTGCGGGTCGGGGGAGCCTGGAGAGCCGGGGGAACCGGGGGCCGGCGGTGACGGTGCTCCGGCTTCCGGGCCGCTTCCCGTGCTGCCGTTCGCCTCGGCGCAGGCGATGTCGTCGATCCGGGTGACCCGCGCCTGCTGCGTCTGCTGGTCGAACCCGACGCCGGTGTGCGCGTGCTGCGGCACCCCGCCCGGCCACAGCACGACCAGCCCGACGAGCACCGCGGCGGCGAACGGCACCAGCACCGCCGCGACGACCTTCCGCAGGTGCTTCGAGACCGGCGGCACGGGACCGTGGCCGTGCGAGTGACCGTGGGAGTGGCCGTGCGCCTGGTCATGCACCTGGCCATGCGGCTGGCCGTGCGATGGGCCGCGGGACGAGCCATGGGATGAGCCGTGGGATGAGCCGTGGGTTTGCGGGGGGCCGGGGGCGTGCGGGTGGGCGGGGGGCGGCGTCTGGGGGGTGTCCACGGATCGATCATCGCAAGACCCCCTGGTGTGCGTTCGTACGCAACCGCTACCGTGGGGGCACCTTTGCAATCGCGGGAGCTCGGAGCACCGGGCTGAGAGGGCGCTGAATCTCTGCGCCGACCGCTGAACCTGTTACCGGGTAATGCCGGCGTAGGGAGTTGGGTCTCATGACCACGCAGGATGCACGCATGCCTGTCTCCGTTCAGCCCGTTTCGGCGGACAAGCCCGTCTCGGCGGCGCGGCCCGCCGCTTCGGGGAAGCGCGAGCCCGGCTGGCACAAGGGCTACCTGACCGGCTCCAGGCCGGACATCCAGGTCCCCGTGCGCCAGGTGCACCTCACCACCGGCCGTGACGTGACGCTGTACGACACGTCGGGGCCGTACACCGATCCGAACGTCACCACCGACGTCCGCCGCGGCCTGGCGCCGCTGCGCGAGAACTGGATCATCGGGCGCGGCGACACCGAGGAGTACGCGGGCCGCCCGGTCCGCCCCGAGGACGACGGGATCAAGCACACCTCCCCCCGCGGCGGCCTGCGCAACCTCGACGCGGTCTTCCCCGGCCGCCCCCGGACGCCCCGCAGGGGGCGGGACGGGCAGGCGGTGACGCAGCTCGCGTACGCCCGCCGCGGCGACATCACCCCGGAGATGGAGTACATCGCGATCCGCGAGAACGTCTCCCCCGAGGTGGTGCGTGAGGAGATCGCGGCAGGCCGGGCCGTCATGCCGATGAACGTGAACCACCCGGAGATCGAGCCGATGATCATCGGCAAGCGGTTCCTGGTGAAGGTCAACGCCAACATCGGCAACTCCGCGGTCACCTCCTCGATCGAGGAGGAGGTGGACAAGATGACGTGGGCCACCAAGTGGGGCGCCGACACCGTCATGGACCTGTCCACCGGCCGCAACATCCACACCACCCGCGAGTGGGTGCTGCGCAACTCCCCCGTGCCCATCGGCACCGTCCCCCTCTACCAGGCGCTGGAGAAGGTCGACGGCAAGGCCGAGGAGCTGACCTGGGACGTCTACCGGGACACCGTCATCGAGCAGGCCGAGCAGGGCGTCGACTACATGACGGTGCACGCCGGCGTGCTGCTGCGGTACGTCCCGCTCACCGCCCGCCGCAAGACCGGCATCGTCTCGCGCGGCGGCTCGATCATGGCCGCGTGGTGCCTCGCGCACCACAAGGAGTCGTTCCTCTACGAGAACTTCGAGGAGCTCTGCGACATCCTCGCCTCCTACGACGTCACGTACTCGCTCGGCGACGGCCTGCGCCCCGGCTCCATCGCCGACGCCAACGACGAGGCGCAGTTCGCGGAGCTGCGCACGCTGGGCGAGCTGAACACCATCGCCAAGCGGCACAACGTGCAGACCATGATCGAGGGCCCCGGGCACGTCCCGATGCACAAGATCAAGGAGAACATCGACCTCCAGCAGGAGATCTGCGAGGAGGCGCCGTTCTACACGCTCGGCCCGCTGACCACCGACGTCGCCCCCGCCTACGACCACATCACGTCGGGCATCGGCGCCGCGATGATCGCCTGGTGGGGCACCGCGATGCTCTGCTACGTCACGCCCAAGGAGCACCTGGGCCTGCCCAACCGCGACGACGTCAAGACGGGCGTCATCACGTACAAGATCGCGGCCCACGCGGCGGACCTGGCCAAGGGCCACCCGGGGGCCCAGGACTGGGACGACGCACTGTCGGACGCCCGCTTCGAGTTCCGCTGGGAGGACCAGTTCAACCTGGCGATGGACCCGGACACCGCCCGTGACTTCCACGATGAGACCCTGCCGGCGGACGGCGCCAAGACCGCGCACTTCTGCTCCATGTGCGGCCCCAAGTTCTGCTCGATGAAGATCAGCCAGAACATCCGCAAGGAGCACGCCGGAGACCTCCTCCTGGACCCGGAGGCCGGCATGCGCCAGAAGTCCGAGGAGTTCGCGGCAAGCGGCAACCGCGTCTACCTGCCGCTGGCCGACTGACCTGCCCGACGGCGGTGCCCGTGGCTATGGCCGCGGGCACCGCCGTCGCATGTCACACCCACCCGTTACGGTTCGCTCAAAGGCCGTGGCAGGGGGCTGCCAGGTGTGAGGGGGCACGGCAGTGGGTGGCGAGGCGGGCATGGTGACGGTGTCGTACGCGGAGGGGTGGGATCTGTCCTCCGCCACCGCTATGGGGCCGCTCTCGCGGTCCGAGGCGGAGGCGCGGGATCTCGCGGGGACGCCCTATGCGCTGGTCTACCGGCTCGAGGGCCGGAAGGCGCCGGTCGAGGCGCAGTTGGTGGCCTGGGGCGACCACTACGTGGGTGGGTGGGCGTACGACGATCACGGGCGCCGGACCCGGGAGGCGGACTGGCGGTTGCTCGAACCGGAGCGTCTGTTCCTTCGTCATCTCGCCGAGTGGCGTTACGACTCCCCGGCGCAGGCCGAGTTCGCGCGGGATGTATGGCGCACCAGGACGGAGCTCTCCCCCGACAGCACCGGCCGCACCGTGTCCGAACCCCAGGGAGATCTGGGCTCGGCGCGTCATACTCCTGCCGACGTAACCGCAGCGGACCGCTGGCGCGGCAGAGCGGGTTTCGGTGTCCGCGGCGGAGGGAGCCTGCTCTTTTCGCATCCGTCGCTGGTCGATCGGGACGTCACGTACCAGGACGCCTCCGAGGCGGTGCCCGAACCGCCGCCAAGCGCTCCCGCTCCCTGGGTGCCGCCGCGCCCGGCGCAGCCGGTCCACCTGCGTGAGCTCTTCGAGCCCGGAACACGCCTCGCGACGCGGCACCAGCCCGAGATGACGGTCGGAGCGCTCCGGGACATCGCGGCACTGCGGGTCCCCAGCGGCAGGCTTGCCGTCACTGATCCCCTCACGAGGGGCCGGACGGCCTGCCGTGAGCTGTCGGAGCGGATACCGCCCGGTGTGTACCCGCTGCAGACCGCCGTGGTCGCGTACGAGGGGGAGTACGAGGACCAGCGCTTCCCGGTCGAGGAGGAGGTGGCCATCCGTCTGCTGATCGACGGGGAGCCGCCGGTCTCCTGGGAACTGGCGCTCGCCGACGGCGATGATGCCCGGCTGCTGCGCGAGGGCGAGTTCTTCGGATTCGACACCGACAGCGCCGCAGGATGCTTCGCCGACGCCTCGGAATGGGACCTGCTCGCGGGCAAGTACCGGCGCTTCCTCGTGGACGGCCACGACGACGAGGGAGAGAGCATCGGCGAGGCATACATACGCACTTCTCACGAGGCCAGTGGCACCGACCTGGTGTCGTTCTACACCAGCGGGGACGGGACGTTCCCGGTCTGGCTGGGGCGCTCGGGCTCCGGAGAGCTCGTGTCTGTGGTCGTCGTGCGCGATTTCCTTCCCGACCTGGTGGTCCTGTGAGCACCTAAGGTCCGCGGCGGAGGGGGCCCGGGCCGCTCCCGGGAGGGGCGGGCGCGGCGCTCGGAATGCCGGTGCGCCCGTATCTGACGGACTGTATAAAGATCATCTTCGAGTCGCCTCAAGGGCGCGGCTCAATTTCGTTCAACAGGGTGGGGACCAAGGATGTTGTTGAGAAGAATCTGCAGGGGGGTGACGGTTGCGACAGCGGCGGCCGCGCTCGGCCTTGGTGGGGCGGCGGTCTCGCACGCTTCCGATCAGCTGGAGGTCCGCTACGCGGGAAGCGTGCAGGGCGACTACGGGACCTTGGAGATCAGCGCGCGCTCCGGAGTCGACGTCAGGGAGATCACGGCGCATCTGACCTCGGACGTCAACCAGTCGGAGGTGGCCGACGTTCGGTTCAAGGACCTCCGGCTCTTCTCCGGTACGCCCGAGGACGGCGTCTGGCGCAGCAGGAAGCCGCTGAAACTGCGAACGATCGGCAGCTATCGCATCGACGTGGAGGTGACGGACGCTGACGGCGCTCACGTGCTGCGACAGTCGGCCGGAATCCTCTCCTACTTCGTTGTCCCCCAGGTGGGACCGCTGAGCGTCGACCGCAGCTCGATCGACCGCGACCACCGCGATGTAGAGGTGAAGGGGACGCTGTACGGACGGTGGCCCACGCGTGAGGTCAAGCCCCTGGCGGCACGCAAGGTTGACATCGAAGTCGACTATTGGCCCCAGGCCACCGTGTCCACCGATGCGCACGGCCGGTTCCGCACCTCGGTGCGACTGGACAATGCCGCCCAGATCCAGGCCGTCTTCCGCATGGATGGCGGTACCCCAACCGTGTTGTACGGATCGTCGGAGCCTGTGCAGATCGGTGTCGAGCAGACTCCCACGCGTTTCACAGCGACGGTCGACAGGACCGACGTCAACTCCGGCCAGTCCGTCAAGCTGAGCGTCGCCGTCGAGCAGAAGACTGCCGGCGGATGGGTCCCGCTCGCAGGGAAGTCCGGCGGTGTCCTCTTCGGTGCCGATGAGTACCAGACGGACGAGGTGGGCGGGTTCACCACAGCCGAGGACGGCACGTTCACCATGGAGTACACGCCGTGGCGGGCCGGGTACTTCCAGCTGGCGCTGAACACCAACGGCGACCCGTTCCTCCAGGCGTCGACGGGCACGAGCACCGTCGTGCGTGTGCACGCCGGCGCGCAGTTCACGGCCTTCACCGCAGGGCGCTCGGAGACCGGCCAGGTCCACGCCGAGGGACTCATGAACTTTCCCGACGGGTCGAACCCGAGCACGATCCTCGTCGACGTCCAGTACTCGCCCGACGGGACCGAGTGGACGACCGTCGCCACGAACGAGGCGTTCTGGGACGGCAGGGGCTACGCGTTCGCCGCGGATGTCGACCGGAGCGCGGGCGGCTCCTACCGGGCGGTATTCGCCGGAGGCGAGGTCTTCCAGTCGGCCACCTCGCAGAGCGTGTACGTCGCGGGGTCGGTGTAGCGACGGTCTGCCGCCCGCCGTCGCTGGAAAATGGGTTGGTGCGGGGTGGTGGGGCTCGTACGGTTTTGGGTGTGATGGATGTGGGGGGTGCGTCGGGCCGGCGGTTCTGGGAGGCGACGGCTGAGGTCGAGTCTCTGGTGTGGGACGGCGATGAGCTGCTCGACGTGGTCGGGGGCGGGCGCCGGTGGGGGGCCGATGGGGTGGAGCGTCCCTCCTCGTTCATTCATGACTACCCGTTCGACCGGGGGATCGTCTCCCCGTCCGGCCGCTTCACCGTCGTCTACGCCGAGCGCGGCACCGAGGCGCTGCTGCTCGAGGGCGATCAGCTGGTCCGGGAGCTGGAGCGCGATGACGAGATCGCCGAGGACTTCGACTATCCCGTGGCGCTCGGGGCGCTGCGGGACGGCCGTGAGGTTCTGGTGCACTGCCCGCGGGAGCGCGGCACCCTGGAGATCGACGACCTGGAGACGGGCAAGCGGCTCACCCACGGTGTGCGCCGGCCCCGGGACGTCTTCCACTCCCGGCTGGCGGTGAGTCCTGGTGGCAGGTACCTCATGTCGGCCGGCTGGTTGTGGCATCCGTACGGGATCGTCGAGGTGTTCGACCTGGACGACGCGCTGGCGGACTCCGCCGTGCTCGACGGCCAGGGCGTGCTGCCCGCGGACGGTGGCATCGACGACGAGGTGCGGGCGGCCTGCTGGCTCGACGGGGACCGTCTGGCCGTCTCGACGGAGGGGCGGACCCGGCAGTTGGGCGTGTGGTCGCTGTCGGCGGGCCGGTGGCTCTGCCGGAACAGCGTCGACTTCAGCCTCGGCACGCTGGTCGCCCGGGGCGAGACGGTGGTGTCGCTGCACGGGCACCCGCGGCTGGTCGAGGTCGCGACGGGGGCCGTGGTGGCGGAGTGGCCCGCCGTGGAGGTGTCCCTCAGGGAGGACAGCTTCGGGGCCACCCACATCCCGACGCCTGTCGTGGCCCTGCACCCCGACGGTTCCCGGCTGGCCGTCGCCCAGCCGGACGGCATCGCGGTCATCGATCTCCCGGGACGCTGAGCGCGCACACGCGTGAGGCCCCGGTGGGATGGAAATCCACCGGGGCCTCTGTACGGGAAGGGCAGGTGTTCGGTGATCGGGTACCGCCAGGTCAGATCAGGTCCATCGCGGCCACTTCGTCGGGACGGCCGTAGCTGACCGGTCCCTGGAAACGCTTGCGCGCGGTGGCGAACCACCAGACGGTTGCGATGATCAGCACGACACCCAGCGCGATCGGTGCGTAGTTGAACGTCGTCGAGTTGATCGGGGACGTCTGCGGCAGCATGAACAGCACGCTGCTCAGGGAGATCCAGGTCACCGCGACGATGCCGACGACCTTGCCGTAGCGGCCGAGGTTCCACGGGCCGGGCACGAACTCGTCGCCCAGGCGCAGCCGCAGGAAGATGGGCACGGCGTAGGCGAGGAACAGGCCCACCACGTTGACGCTGACGATGGCCGTGAAGGCCGTGTGCGACCACCAGCCGGGCAGGACCAGCACGATGGAGCACGCCGCCGCGAGCCATACCGCCTTGACGGGCGTACGGGTGCGCGGGGAGACCGAGTGCCACCACCGCGAGCCGGGCATCGCGCCGTCACGCGAGAACGCGAAGATCTGCCGGGTATTGCTCGTCATGTTGGCCAGGCCGCAGAACAGCATGGCGCCGATCACGATCAGCAGCAGCAGTTTGGCGGTGCCCATGCCGAGCGCGTCGATGAGAATCTGCACCGGCGGCGCGGCGGAACTGGCTTCCGCGGCGTAATCGCGGATGGCGTAGACCAGGGCGAGCATGAGAATGAGGCCGATACCCGCCGAGTAGGCGATCGACCGCATGATGCCCTTGGGCGCGTTGACCGTCGCCTGCACGGTCTCTTCCGACATGTGGAAACTGCCGTCGAAGCCGGTGAAGGTCCAGCTGGTGACGAGCAGGCCGAGCATGGCGCCGTAAATCCCGTTGGAGAAACCGGTGTTGTTCTCGAAATGCGTGATGAAGGAGGCCGACTGGTGGTGGTCGGGTATGACGGTCAGGCAGACGACGATCACGACCATGCCGATGAAGAGCCACCACACGGATATACGGTTCAGCACCGCGATCAGCTGCACGGTGTAGGTGTTGGCCAGCGCCTGCAGCAGCAGGATCAACGCCGTGATGCCCACGGTGCGCTGCGCCGTCACTTCGTAGTCGTTCCACTGCATCGCGATGAAGGCCTGGATGAACGTGGCGGCCGCGTAGCCGGTGGCGGCGGTACCGCCGACCTGGCCGACGAAGTTCAGCCAGCCGGTGTACCAGGACCAGGCGCCGCGGTGCCGCTTGGCGAGCTTGCCCGCGGAGAAGTACAGCGCGCCACTGGTCGGATAGGCGGAGGCGATCTCACCCATCGAGGCGCCGACGAACAGCACCATGATGGACACGCCTATCCAGCCGAATATGAGAATGCGCGGCCCGCCGGCCGCCATGCCGAATCCGAAGGAGGAGAAGATTCCGGCGATGATGTTGATGATCGTGAAGGAGATTGCGAAGTTGTCGAAAGCGCGGAACCGTCTGGTGAGCTTCCGCGGGTAACCCATGGCATGCAGCGTCGCGTCGTCGTCGAGGGGGGCGGCGGGCGCTGGTGGACGAAGAGGTTTCGTGTGTGAAAGAGATCTGTGCTCGGTCACAACGACAGCCTTTCTGAGGGGTAGGTGACGGAGGGGGACTTCGTCGTGCGGGGTGGAACGGAAATGGTTCAGGCGGCACTCGGTACCGGTAGTCCACAAAGTTTTCTGGCCCTGGTCAGCTGTTCCTCGGGTGCGCCGAACGCACTCCAGGGCATGCGGGACGCGTACGGTCCCGATGCCGTGAGGACTTCCCTCGCCTCGAATTCGAGTTTGCCCATGACCAGGGCGTGCGCCAGGTACCCCAGGTCGAGGACCGGGGTGAAGCGGTACTTGGCCGTCTCGGGGAACCAGTGGGTGTAGATCCCCATCGTGGTCGCCTTCCACTGCGGCTGCTCCCACGTGCGGTCCGCCAGCAGTGCGTTGGCGTCGTAGTCCTCGACGAGCGCCACGAGCGGCAGCAGCCGCAGGGGCGAGGAGGTCGGGGCGCGGTGGCTGAGGAACGAGGCGACGTCCCACCGTGCGCTCGCCGAACCGCCGTTGCGGGTGAAGAAGAAGGCCAGGAACCGGTGGTGCGCCTCGCGGTGCCAGGGGTCCAGCCGCAGGATGTGGGCGAACAGGTACCAGGGGCCGGTCGGTTCCGTCAGCAGCCCGCGCGGGGCGGGGTCGCGGGGCCGCTGGAGCCGGGTCAGCGCCAGTTGGGTCACCCAGGGGGTCGGGTCGGTGGGGAGCAGTTCCGAGGCCCGCTCGCACGCGCCCTGCGCTATGCGCAGCAGCGCGCCCTCCCGCAGATCGCCGGCGTCGGCCATCCGTAACGCGCGCAGCATCGCGACCCGCGCCCACAGCAGCGCGGACTCGGCGTTCGGTTCCTCGGCCAGCCAGCGTTCCGCGAGGTCGGAGTCTGCTGCCTCGGAGGCGAGTACGAGGGACCGGTGGGCCCGCACTTCGAAATCCCCTCGGGTCTCCTTCAGGATCTCGCTTGCGCTGAGGTACCGCCCGGCCTTCACATCCATGCACGCTCGCGCCAACTGACGATCATCGGCCGCCGGATGCCACACGTACTGCCCCTCGAACGAGCCAGCAGTCACTATCCCCCTCCAGATCCCGCAGACGACACCACTCGCACCCGCACATTCCGGTCATCTGAATTCAGCCTGACCCTATGGAATCAGCCACGTACCTTCCGTAGATCCATCCGTAGCGGGTCACACCCTACTCATCATCAACTCGTATAGAAACCAGTCGTCCGGAGTAACTGCTTCCGTGCCAATTGCCCCCTCCCGCAAAGGAGTAGGGGGTGCTCGGCGTAGCGGCACGCCGGACGTCCGAGCTGTCGGAGAATAGGATGCAACATGTGCCTCTGGCATATTCACGCCCGATGGGAATGTCGACACCGAGCACTTCCGACCGACGCGGCCCTGGCGATGGCACGCCGCTGACCTGCGTTCTTCGGGGGCACACCGCTGGGAGCGCGCCCATGCGGAACGGGCGCGAACGTGAGGGTGTCCACGGGTTGGACATTGGGTGGCGGGTGCCGCCTTGCGTTTACATTTCAACTAGTCGGAGTCGAAGTCGCGCTTTCTCGCGGTGACTTCAGAATCCTTCCGCTGTGCGCGTAGTCGTGGACGACGTCCCGGGCGGCGGCTCCGCGCCCTCGACACCGGGGTGACCCGGGCTACGACCTACCGCGTCCGACGCGCGGCGTAGCCGACGTCGTGCTCCAGGAGGGAGCGGATGCCCCCAAAACGCGCCAATGTGGCTGGACTTCAACATTCCGCCCACCCGCGCGACCCCGTGCGCTATCGCGAGGGCTCGTCAGGACCCGTGAAGTCGGGGCTCGAGAAGTCGGGGCTGGAGAAGTCCGGGCTGGAGAATCGGTGCCGGGGCGCCGGGGATTCCTCGGGGCCGGGGCTGCTGAAGTCCGGTCGCGAATAGCCGAGTCGGGGCATCCGTGAGGGCTGGGTGCCGTTGGTGCGCGGAGGCTCGAAGTCCGGGTGCGGGGCCAGGGCGGCGTTCGTCCTGGCGTCGGCGAGGAAGGGCAGGACGCCGCGCTCGCGCAGCGCGCGCCGCCACGCCTCGCGGGCGGCGGCCACCTCCGGCGGCAGGGAGTCGGAGTCGTCGTCATGGATGGCGCCCGCGCTGTCGCGCAGGGCGGTGAGGAGCAGACCGACCATCCCGACCAGGATGCCGCAGCCGGTGACGCCCGCGAAGAGCCAGCCGGCGGTGCGCAGTGGTGCCGCGATGGCGGGTTCCGGCGTCATCGCGTGCAGGACGTAGCCGATCAGCAGGAAGATGAGTGCGGCGGTGCCCGCCAGGATGGGCGTCAGCACGGCGACCACGGCGAACAGCCCGGCGCCGGAACCGGCGGAGTCGGCCACGCCCATGGCGGCGTAGCTGAACGCCCGGTTGTCGGCGGCGGACACCGGGTCCGTCCGCTGGAGGATGGCGGACTCCTCCAGGGCCTCGCGAATCCGCTCGCGGACCTTCAGGTACTGCTGGTACTCCGGGGCGGCGCATGCCGAGATGGCCTCCGCGGCGCTCAACGCCATGGTGCGGAGCTGCTCGGTGTTGAGCATGCCGTCATGCCCACCGTGCCCGTGGTGCTCTTCGTGCCCGGTGTCCGCGGTGTGCAGTGCGTCGTCGAGGACTCGTTCGAAGTCCGGGCGGTCTTCGTTGAGCAGGTGTGGAGCGCTGTTCATGTGCATCCCCCGATGCTCCGTCTCCGGTGCCTCCCCGCTCCGTGGAGCCGGTCGGCCGGTGAAGCGGAGGAGAGCGTGCCTTACGGATACAGCGATGGTAGAGCGCGGAGGTCAGGGGGTGACAGAGTGCTTCCCGGAAATCTGGTCGTCAGGAAAGCGGCGGGAGTTCGGCGACCAGTAGCCGGCCGTCCATGGTTACGCCACCGTCCATTGCCAGAGCCAAGTTCTCCGCGTAGGCCATGGGGCCATTGACGACCGGGGTGCGTTCCTCCCCGTCCGCGGTGTATTCGCCGCCGACCTCGCCGAGCAGGTACGGAATGGGGCTGTGACCGTGGACGACCTGCCGGCCGCCGTAGGTGTCGAGCAGTTCGCGGGCGGCCTGGGCGCCGTTGTCGCCGCGGAAGGCGAAGCGCTTGGTGAGCTTGCGGAACAGGTCCCAGCATTCGTCGGCGTCGCCGCGCTGGAGGATGCCGGTGATGGCGTCGTTCATCGCGTCGATGGTGGTGCCGTAGTCGAGGTACGCGGTCGTGTCGGAGTGCAGCAGCAGGTGACCGTCGGTCAGATGGGCCGCGTCCAGCCGGGACATCCACGTCAGGTGGCGGTCCTCCAGCCGGTCCATGTCGGAGGGCTGGCCGCCGTTGAGCCGCCAGGCGGCGAGGAACGAGGCCGTGCCGCCAGTGGAGTTGACGGGGGTGTCGCCGAAGCGGTGGGCGCCGAGCAGCAGCAGCTCGTGGTTGCCCATGATGGCCTTGGCGTAGCCGCCCGCGGCGGCCGCCTCGGCGGAGAGCTGCATGACGAGCTCGATGACGCCGATGCCGTCCGGGCCGCGGTCGGTGAAGTCACCGAGGAACCACAGCCGGGCGGTCCCCGCCGACCAGTGGCCTTCGGCGTCGATGAGGCCCTGGGCGTGCAGCGCCGTCCGCAGCTCGTCGATGTACCCGTGGACGTCCCCGACGACGTAGAGCGGCCCTGGCCGGTCCGCGTCGACGGGAGTTATGACCGGGAGGTCGTGGGCGGTGGGGGTGTAGTCGTCCGGCACCAGCCGGGTGTCGAGCTGCGTCGCCTGGTACCCGGCGGGGGGCGCGGCGGGCGCCTGGGTCGGCACCGGCGGCGCGGCGACCGGGGCGTCCTGACCGAAGGCCGCCTCGTGACCGAAGGCCGCGTCGGCCGCGAAGGGCGCGTCGGCGCCGAAGCCCCCACCCGCGGCGAACGCCGGGCCGGAGCCGAACACGGGATCAGTGGCGAATGCCGGATCGCTGGCGAAGGCCGGTTCGGCGGCGAACGCGGGATCGGCGGCGAACGCCGGGTCGGCGGCAAAGGCCGGTCCGGGATCGACAGTCGGTCCGGGATCGAGAGCCGGTCCGGCGTCGAAAGCCGGACCGGTGCCGAACGTGGTGTCCGCACCGAACCCGGCAGGGGCGCCGAACGCGTCGGCGGAACCGTACGTCCCGTCCGCGGGACCGTACGAACCGTCGCCGGGCGCGGTCGCTCGACCGGTCTCCCGGTCGCCTTCCGGTCCGGCCTCAGGACCCGCGTCCTCACCTGCCGGACGCCAGCTCACCGTCGCCTTGAGCACGGGCCCGTGACCTGCCCCCTGTGTCATCGACCCCTCCACCATCGTGCCGCCATCCGCCCATCATAGGAATGACGCTGTCGTGGTGTGACATACCTGGGTGCCGGGTTTTCGGCTGGTACCGACAAACACCCCCTAAATCGGCGTCCTGGGGCGGTCCGGCAGCCGATTCGGGTTCCGCTCGGGCAACTGTGCCTACTCCTGGGCCCGCTCCGTGCCGACTCCCGGACCGGCTCCGTGCCGACGTCCGCACAGCTTTCGGCACGGTTTTCGGACGGAGCCGGGCACGGAACCGGGCAGCGAGCCAGGCACGGAGCCGGGCACGGACGTCCGCGCGGGGTTCCGGTTCCGGATCCCCGCGCGGACCTCCGCGACGCCTCAGCTCCCGGACGGACCGCGCGGCGGGCTGACCGTGGTGCGGTGCGTGCGGCGTTGGGAGGAGGTGCGGACGATGAGGTCCGTCTGCATGATCTGCTGGACGGGTTGGGCGGACCCCACGCCCTCGATCGCGTCGATGAGCAGCTGGACCACAGCGGTGCCGATCTTCCCCGGTTTGAGGGACAGCGTGGTGATCGGCGGTTCCGTGCTCGCGTAGACGCTGCTCTCGCTGCAGCAGACCAGCAGCAGATCGTCCGGCACCCGCAGCCCGTACCGGCGGGCGGCGGCCAGCAGGTCGGTGCCGTTGGGGTCGAACAGGCCGTAGACGGCGTCGGGCCGGTCCGGGCGGGCGAGCAGCCGGTCGGCGGCGATGGCGCCCGCGCACGGATCGTGGGCGGGGTAGGACTCGTAGACCGGCTCCTGGCCCACCCGCTCGCACCATTGCAGGTACGCGGTGGTGGAGAGCCGGGTGTAGGTGTCGGTGCTGGTGCCGGTGAGCAGCCCGATCCGGCGGGCTCCGGCGTCGGCGAGGTGGTCGAGGATGCCGAGGACGGCCTCCTCGTGATCGTTGTCGACCCAGGCGTGGACGGGGAGGCTGCCGGCGGGCCGGCCGTCGCTGACCACCGGCACGCCCTGGCGGACGAGTTCGATGACGACGGGGTCGTGGTCGGAGGGATCGATGACCACGGTGCCGTCGAGCGCGACGTTGCTCCACACGTCATGGCGTGAGGAGGCGGGCAGAATGACCAGGGCGTAGCCCCGGGCGAGGGCGGCCGAGGTCGCGGCTCTCGCCATTTCGGCGAAGTACGCGAACTCGGTGAACGTGAAGGGTTCCTCGCCGTACGTGGTGACCGTCAGGCCGATGAGGCCCGATCGGCCGGTGCGCAGTGTGCGGGCGGCCGCCGAAGGGCGGTAACCCAGCCGTTCGGCGACCTCCCGGACATGGCGGCGGGTGGCGTCGGGCAGTCGGCCCTTGCCATTGAGTGCGTCGGAGACAGTCGTGATCGAGACACCGGCGGCAGCGGCGACATCTCTGATGCCTGCCCGCTCGAGCCGGCGTCCGATGGGCCGGCTCGCCTGGTGGTTCCCTGCTGCTGTCATGGCGACCCGATAGTAGGGCGGGGTTGGTCCGTCCGCTGAGGTCCCGAAAGAGCATTCTGACAATACGTTTCTGCAAGATCGAAACGGCATTGTGAGAAGGAAAGTGCAGCTCACAAGCGCTTTCCGGGGTTCGCCCTCGGCCTCATGAGGACGATCTTCCGTCCATTGGTTCGTATCCCTCGGAGGTATCAACTCACTCCTACGAGGGATGCGCACCACCGCGCGCGCCACCCGCGTGCGATGTGGCGCACGGCACTTTCCCACGCCCTCACGCCCCCTCGTATGGTGTGGTCATGACCCCGAAGCTGCGCGCGGAACTGGACGGCATCCCCACTTACAAGCCCGGGCGACCCCCGGCTGCGGACGAGGGTGCTCCGACCTACAAGCTGTCCTCCAACGAGAACCCCTTCCCGCCGCTGCCCGGCGTGCTGGAGGCGGCCACCGCCGCCGCGGGTTCCTTCAACCGCTACCCGGACGCGGCGTGCACCGGGCTGACCGCCGAGCTGGCGCACCGCTTCGGCGTGCCGGTGACGCACATCGCGACCGGCACGGGCTCGGTCGGCGTCGCGCAGCAGCTGCTGCAGGCGACCGCGGGCCCGGGCGACGAGGTCATCTACGCCTGGCGCTCCTTCGAGGCGTACCCGATCATCACGCGGATCAGCGGTGCGACGCCGGTGGAGGTGCCGCTCACCGACGGTGAGGAGCACGACCTGGACGCGATGGCCGCCGCCATCACCGACCGGACCCGGCTGATCTTCCTCTGCAACCCCAACAACCCCACGGGCACCGCCATCCGGCGCGCGGAGCTGGAGCGCTTCCTCGACCGGGTGCCGTCCGACGTGCTCGTCGTCCTGGACGAGGCGTACCGCGAGTTCATCCGGGACGCCGAGGTGCCGGACGGCGTCGAGATCTACCGCGACCGCCCGAACGTGGCGGTGCTCCGCACCTTCTCCAAGGCGTACGGCCTGGCCGGCCTGCGGGTGGGCTTCGCCATCGCGCACGAGCCCGTCGCCGCGGCGCTGCGCAAGACCGCGATGCCGTTCGGGGTGAGCCAGCTCGCCCAGGACGCGGCGGTCGCCTCGCTGCGCTCCGAGGAGGCCCTGCTGGAGCGGGTGGCCGGCCTGGTCACCGAGCGGGACCGGGTCGTCGGGGCGCTCGCCGCGCAGGGCTGGAACCTCGCGGAGACGCAGGCGAACTTCGTCTGGCTGCGGCTGGGGGAGCGCACCTCGGACTTCGCCGCGGCGTGCGAGCGGGTCGGCGTGACGGTCCGCCCGTTCGCGGGCGAGGGCGTGCGGATCACCATCGGCGAGCCCGAGGCCAATGACCTGCTGCTCAACACCGCCGATGAGTTCCGCAAGGAGCTGTAGCCGGGGTACGGACCGGGGGCGCCGTGCCGCCCGCCGGTCCTCTGCCATGGGCCTCTTCGCCCCCTTCCACCCCCCGGTGGGAGGGGGCGAACTGGTGTGCGCGATACTTAGCTTGTGAATGCGTTCACTTTCACAAGCGAACGTGTATGGGCGAGAAGCCCAGGTTTGGACAGGTACAGGTAAGGAGTCGTGAGGTGCAGCTCTCGCTGGAGACCGTCGACGTCGCGCGATGGCAGTTCGGCATCACCACCGTCTACCACTTCCTCTTCGTCCCGCTGACGATCAGCCTCTCCGCGCTGACCGCCGTCCTGCAGACCGCGTGGGTCCGGACCCGGAACGAGAAGTACCTCAGGGCCACCAAGTTCTGGGGCAAGCTCTTCCTGATCAACATCGCCATGGGCGTGGCCACCGGCATCGTGCAGGAGTTCCAGTTCGGGATGAACTGGTCGGACTACTCCCGGTTCGTCGGGGACATCTTCGGGGCGCCGCTCGCCTTCGAAGCGCTGATCGCGTTCTTCTTCGAGTCGACGTTCATCGGGCTGTGGATCTTCGGCTGGGACAAGCTGCCGCAGCGCATCCACCTGGCCTGCATCTGGATCGTCTCGATCGGCACGATCCTGTCGTCGTACTTCATCCTGGCCGCGAACTCCTGGATGCAGCACCCCGTCGGCTACACCTACAACAAGGTGACCGGGCGGGCCGAGCTCACCGACTTCTGGGCGGTCATCACCCAGGAGACCACCCTGGTCGTGGTCTTCCACACGATCACCGCGGCCTTCCTCACCGGCGCCGCATTCATGATCGGTATCTCCGCCTACCACCTGGCGCGCAGGAAGCACATCGCCGTGATGCGCACCTCGCTGCGGCTCGGCCTGACCGTCGCCGTCGTCGCGGGGCTGCTCACCGCGATCAGCGGGGACTCGCTGGGCAAGGTCATGTTCAAGCAGCAGCCGATGAAGATGGCCGCTGCCGAGGCGCTGTGGGACGGCGAGGGGCCGGCCCCGTTCTCGATCTTCGCCGTCGGCGACGTCGACAAGGGCCACAACCGGGTCGCCGTCGAGGTGCCCGGGATCCTCTCCTTCCTGGCCGACGGCAACTTCTCCTCGTACGTGCCCGGCATCAACGACGTCAACAAGGCCGAGCAGCAGAAGTACGGCCCCGGCGACTACCGGCCGAACATCCCCACCGCCTACTGGGGCTTCCGCTGGATGATCGGCTTCGGGATGACGTCCTTCACCGTCGGCCTGGCGGGGCTGTGGCTCACCCGGCGCAGGCTGTGGGTCGCCGAGGAGCACCGCACCGGCGAGGACGAGGCGCCGAAGCTGATGCTCACCAGGGACAGGCCGTTCGGCGACCGGTTCAGCGCCTGGTATTGGCGGATCGCGGTCTGGACGATGGTCTTCCCGCTGCTGGCCAACTCGTGGGGCTGGATCTTCACCGAGACCGGCCGCCAGCCCTGGGCCGTCTACGGGCTGCTCCGCACCTCCGACGCGGTCTCCCCCAACGTCTCGACCGGCGAGGTGTTCGCGTCGCTGATCGCCTTCACCCTGCTCTACGCGGTGCTCGCCGTCGTCGAGGTCAAGCTGCTGCTGAAGTACGCCAAGGCGGGACCGCCGGAGCTGACCGAGTCCGACCTCAACCCGCCCACGAAGATCGGCGGCGATCCCACCGACGCCGACCGGCCCATGGCCTTCTCGTACTGAGAGGAAGGAGCGCGCCATGCACCTGCACGACGTCTGGTTCGTACTCATCGCCGTCCTGTGGACCGGCTACTTCTTCCTGGAGGGCTTCGACTTCGGGATCGGGATCCTGACCAAGCTGCTGGCCCGCGACCGCCCCGAGCGCCGCGTGCTGATCAACACCATCGGACCGGTCTGGGACGGGAACGAGGTGTGGCTGCTCACGGCGGGCGGCGCGACGTTCGCGGCCTTCCCCGAGTGGTACGCCACGCTCTTCTCCGGCTTCTACCTGCCGTTGCTGATCATCCTGCTCTGCCTGATCGTCCGCGTCGTCGCCTTCGAGTACCGCTCCAAGCGCTCGGACGACCGCTGGCAGACCAGCTGGGAGCAGGTGATCTTCTGGGCCTCGCTGCTGCCGTCCGTGCTGTGGGGCGTCGCGTTCGCCAACATGGTGCGCGGGGTGAAGATCGACGTGAACAAGGAGTACGTCGGCACCTTCGGGGACCTGCTGAACGTCTACTCGATCCTCGGCGGGCTCGTCACCCTCACGCTCTTCACCTTCCACGGCGCGGTGTTCGCCGCGCTCAAGACGGTCGGCGACATCCGGACGCGGGCCCGCAGGCTTGCCTTCCGGCTGGGCATCGCGGCCGCGGTCCTCGCGGTGCTCTTCCTGGGCTGGACCCAGCAGGACAGCGGCGACGCCACGACGCTCGGCGCGCTGATCGTCGCCGTGGTGGCGCTGGTCGCCGCGGTCTGGATGATCCGGATCGGACGGGAGGGCTGGTCGTTCGTCTTCTCCGGCGTCACCATCGCGGCGTCGGTGGCGATGCTCTTCCTGGCGCTCTTCCCGAACGTCATGCCGTCCTCGCTGAACGACGCCTGGAACCTCACCGTCACCAACGCCTCCGCCACGCCCTACACGTTGAAGATCATGACGTGGTGCGCGGCGGTCGCGACGCCGGTGGTGCTGATCTACCAGGGGTGGACGTACTGGGTGTTCCGCAAGCGGATCGGCACCCAGCACATCGCGGAAACCCACTGAGTCCCCCGTCGCCCGAGTCCCCGTCGCCCGAGCCCCCAGCCACCTGAGCCCCCGGCCACCTGAGCCTCTCGCCACCTGATGCGCCCGGCACCCGATGCGCCCGGCCCGCGCCGAAGGGAATGTTCCACGTGAAACCAGTCGATCCACGTCTGCTCCGGTACGCACGCGCCAGCCGTGTCTTCCTCGTGGCGTCCGTGGCCCTCGGTCTGGCCGGGGCGGGGCTGGTCGTCGCTCAGGCGATGCTCATCGCCGAGATCGTCGTCGGCGGTTTCCAGCACGGCCTCGACGCCGGCGGGCTGCGCACACCGCTGCTGCTGCTCGCCGCCGTCGCGGCCGGCCGGGGAGTCGTCGCCTGGCTGACCGAGCTGTGCGCGCACCGCGCCAGCGCGGCCGTCAAGTCCGAGCTGCGCGGACGGCTGCTGGAGCGGGCCACCGCCCTGGGCCCGTCCTGGCTCTCCACCCAGCGCACCGGTGAACTCACCACGCTCGCCACCCGCGGGGTCGACGCGCTCGACGACTACTTCGCCCGCTACGTGCCGCAGCTCGGGCTGGCCGTCGTCGTACCGGTCGTGGTGCTCGCCCGGATCGTCACCTCGGACTGGGTCTCGGCGCTCACCATCGCGCTGACCCTCCCCCTCATCCCGCTCTTCATGGCGCTGATCGGCTGGGCCACCCAGGACCGGATGAACCGCCAGTGGCGGCTGCTCGCGGGCCTGTCCGGGCACTTCCTGGACGTGGTCGGCGGCCTGCCCACCCTGAAGGTGTTCGGCCGCGCCAAGGCGCAGGCCGACTCCATCCGCGCCATCACCGACGAGTACCGGCGCGCGACCATGCGGACGCTGCGCCTGGCGTTCCTGTCGTCCTTCGCCCTGGAACTGCTCGCGACGATCTCCGTGGCCCTGGTCGCCGTCGGTGTCGGCATGCGGCTGGTCCACGGGGACCTGGACCTCTACACGGGGCTCGTCGTCCTGGTGCTGGCGCCCGAGGCGTACCTGCCGCTGCGGCAGGTGGGCGCGCAGTACCACGCGGCGGCCGAGGGGCTGGCGGCCGCGGACGAGGTCTTCGCCGTCCTGGAGACGGAGCCGGCCGCCGCCGGGACGCTGCCCGCCCCCGACCTGCGGCACGCGACCATCACCGTGGGCCGGCTGACGGTGCACCACGACGGCCGGGAGCGGCCCTCGCTGCCGGAGGTCTCCCTCACCGTCTCCCCCGGCGAGACGGTCGCCGTCGTCGGCCCCAGCGGTGTCGGCAAGACCACGCTGCTGGCGGCGCTGCTCGGCTTCGCCCGGCCGTCCGGCGGCCGGGTCCTGGTCGACGGCACCGACCTGGCCGCGCTCGATCCCGCGAGCTGGCACCGGCAGATCGCCTGGGTCCCGCAGCGTCCGCACCTCTTCGCCGGGACCGTCGCCGAGAACGTCCGCCTGGCCCGGCCGGACGCCACCGACGAGGAGGTGCTGGCCGCCCTGCGCGACGCCGGCGCCCTCGACTTCGCCGCGCTGGAGACTCCCCTCGGCGAGGGCGGCTCCGGCATCTCCGCGGGCCAGCGGCAGCGGCTGGCCCTCGCCCGCGCCTTCCTGGCCGACCGTCCGCTGCTGCTGCTCGACGAGCCGACCGCCAACCTGGACGGGGACACCGAGGCCGCCGTGGTGGACGCCGTCCGCCGGCTGGCGGCGGGCCGCACCGTCCTGCTCGTCGTCCACCGCCCGGCCCTGCTCGCGGTCGCCGACCGCACGATCCGGCTGCGGCCCGCCCCGGCCGACGCGGGCACCGCCGTGCCCGCCGCCGAGGTGCGCCGGCCGCCGCAGGGCGCGCAGGCCGCGTCGGACGTCCCGCCTCCGCAGGACGCGCCGAGCGCCGCCGGCGGAGGACGCCCGCTGCGGCGGGTGCGCCGGATGGCGGGGCCGCTGCGGGGGCGCTTCGCCCTGGCGCTGCTGCTGGGGGCGCTGGCGCTCGGCTCCGCGGTGGGCCTGATGGCCACGTCCGGCTGGCTGATCAGCCGGGCCTCGCAGCAGCCGCCGGTGCTCTACCTGATGGTCGCGGTCACGGCGACGCGCGCGTTCGGCATCGGGCGGGCGGTGTTCCGCTACGCGGAGCGGCTGGTGTCGCACGACGCGGTCTTCCGCTCGCTCGCGGACCTGCGGGTGGCCGTCTACCGGCGGCTCGAACGGCTCGCGCCCGCCGGCCTGCGGGCCACCCGGCGCGGCGATCTGCTCTCCCGGCTGGTCGCGGATGTCGACGGGCTGCAGGACTACTTCCTGCGCTGGCTGCTGCCCGCCGGGACCGCCGTGGTGGTCTGCGGCGCGTCGGCGGCCTTCACCGGCTGGCTGCTCCCCGAGGCGGGCGTGCTGCTGGCGGTCGGCCTGCTGGTCGCGGGCGCGGGCGTGCCCGCGCTGGCCGCCGTGCTGTCGCGGCGGACCGAAGGGCGGCTCGCGCCGGCCAGGGGCGCGTTGTCGACACATGTGGTGGACCTGCTGACCGGCACCGCCGAGCTGACCGTCGCGGGCGCGCTGCCGGGCCGGCGGGAGCGCGCCGCGCGCGCCGACCGCGGCCTCACCCGGATCGCCGCCCGGTCCGCCGCGGCGAGCGCGCTGGGGGCGGGGCTGACCGCACTGGTGTGCGGTCTGACGGTGGTGGCCTGCGCGTACGCCGGGGTCCAGGCGGTGCGGGACGGCCGGCTCGACCCGGTCGCCCTCGCGGTCGTGGTGCTCACCCCGCTCGCCGCGTTCGAAGCGGTCGCGGGGATGCCGCTCGCGGCGCAGTACCGGCAGCGCAGCCGGGCGGCGGCGCTGCGGGTTCACGAGGTGCTGGACGCGCCGGAGCCGGTCCGCGAGCCGCAGCGGCCCGCGCAGCCGCCGGTGCTGCCGTTCCCGCTGGTCGTCCGCGACCTGACGGCCCGCTACCCGGGAGGGGACCGACCGGCGCTGGCCGGGTTCGACCTCGAACTGACCCGGGGCCGCCGGATCGCCGTGGTCGGCCCGTCGGGCGCGGGCAAGACGACGCTGGCGCAGGTGCTGCTGCGCTTCCTCGACGCGGAGAGCGGCTCGTACACGCTCGCCGGCACCGAGGGGGCCGCGCTGGACGGCGACGAGGTGCGCCGGCTCGTCGGCCTGTGCGCGCAGGACGCGCACGTTTTCGACAGCTCGGTCCGCGAGAACCTGCGGCTGGCGCGCCCGGCCGCAGATGACGACGCGCTGCGCGCGGCACTCGCCGCCGCCCGGCTGGACGTGGACCTGGACCTGGACACGCTGGTGGGCGAGCACGGCGCCCGGCTCTCGGGCGGGCAGCGGCAGCGCCTCGCGCTGGCCCGCGCGCTGCTCGCCGACTTCCCCGTCCTGGTGCTCGACGAGCCCGCCGAGCACCTGGACCTGGCGACCGCCGACGCGCTGACCGCGGATCTGCTCGACGCCACCCGGGGCCGGACGACCGTGCTGATCACGCACCGGCTGGCGGGCCTGGCGGGGGACGCCGTGGACGAGATCGTCGTCCTCGACCGGGGGCGCGTCGCGCAGCGCGGTACGTACGAGGAGCTGGCCGCGCTCGAAGGACCGTTCCGCCGCACCCTCGAACGCGAGCGCGCCGCGGACCTGGCCGCCGTCTGATCGCAGTGCCGGGCCCGCTGTGCTGACCGGCAGGGACAAACCAGAACAAATACGCTGAGGAGCATGGCAGACGACAGCGAGCCGTCGATCCTCAACTTCCAGGGCGTGGCCTCCCAGATCACCCTGCGCCTGCCCGAGCTGCTGGAGGCCGTCGTCTCCGTCGGCACCGGCCTGGAACTGCACACGACGCTGCGCAGGATCGTCCAGACCGCGGCCGAGCTGGCGTCCGCCCGCTACGCGGCGCTCGGGGTGCTCAACGACGACGGCACCGGCCTCGCCGACTTCGTCACCTACGGCATGTCGGATGAGGTCATCGAACGCATCGGCGCGATCCCGGACGGCCGTACGGGGCTGCTCGGTGAAGTCATCCGCCATCCGGTGCCGCTGCGGGTCGCCGACATCACGGAGGATCCGCGCTCGGCGGGGGTCCCGCCGGGCCACCCCCCGGTGCGGGCCTTCCTCGGGGTGCCGATCCGCGTCCACTCCGAGGTCTTCGGGAACCTCTACCTGACCGAGAAGCGCGGCGGCGGCGAGTTCACCGAGGAGGATCTGCAGGTGGTGCGGATCCTGGCCACCGAGGCGGGGATCGCGATCGGCAACGCGCGGCTGTACGAGGCGACCCGGCAGCGCGAACGCTGGATCAACGGTTCAGCGGCTCTCACCACCGCACTGCTGACGGGCGACACGGCGGAGGACGCGCTCGACGTCGTCGCCGAGCAGGCCCGCAAGCTGGCCGAGGCCGCCGCCGGGCTCGTCCTGCTGCCGACGGAGGAGGGCGGCCTGGAGGTCGTCGCGGTCTCCGCCGACGAACCGGCCGGGATGATCGGCACCGTCATCCAGGCGGAGAGCCCGGTCGCCCGGCTGCTGCTCGACGGGGAGCCGGTCTTCGTCGACGACTCGTCCATGGACGTGCGGATGACCACCCACCTGGCCCCCAGGTTCGGGCCCAGCATGATGCTCCCGCTCAAGAGCAACGACCGGGTGATCGGCACGCTGGCGCTGCCGCGCGAGCGCGGCGGCAAGCCGTTCACCGAGGTGGAACGCACCCTGGCCACCCAGTTCGCCGCGCAGGCCGCGCTGGCGCTGCTGCTGGTCGACGTCCAGCGCGACCGGGAGCGGCTGGCGGTCTACGAGGACCGCGACCGGATCGCCCGTGACCTGCACGACCTGGTCATCCAGCGGCTCTTCGCGACCGGGCTGATGCTCCAGGGCGCGCAGCGCCGCTCGGTGGTCCCGCAGGTGCGGGACGGTATCGGCAAGGCCGTCGACGAACTGGACGCCACCATCCAGGAGGTGCGCACCGCGATCTTCGCACTCCAGCAGACCCCCGCCGACCAGCCGGCCGGTCTGCGGACCCGGGTGCTGCGGGAGATCGGCACGGCCGCCGTCCCCCTGGGCTTCCAGCCGTCGGTGCGCTTCGTGGGGGCGGTGGACGCGCTGGTCGGCGAGTTGACCGCGAAGAACCTGATCGCCGCGCTGCGCGAGGTGCTGTCGAACGCCTTGCGGCACGCGCGGGCGAACCGCGTCGACGTGCTGATCGACGCGACGGTCACGCTGCCGCGAGCCGCCGGCGGTGCCGGCGCCGCGGTGACCGGGGTGCGGCTGACGGTCACCGACGACGGCGTGGGCATCCCGGCGGAGGGCCGCCGCAGCGGCCTGAGCAATCTGGCGCGGCGCGCGGAGGCCCTCGGCGGGTCGAGCGGCTACGGTCCGGGGCCGGACGGGACGGGCACGACGGTGGTGTGGGAGGCGCCGCTGTAGCGGCGCCCCCGTTCCGGCCGGCGCGGGGCTCAGTTGCCGCGGGTCAGCAGGATCCGCTCGATGATGCGGGCCACGCCGTCGTCCTGGTTGGCGGCGGTGCGGTGCGTGGTGGCGGCGAGGACCGCGGGGTGCGCGTTGGCGACCGCGTACGAGGTGCCCGCCCAGCTGAGCATCGCCAGGTCGTTCGGCATGTCGCCGAAGGCGACGACCTCCTCGGCCGACACCCCGCGCTCCGCGCAGCACCGGGCGAGGGTGGTGGCCTTGCTGACCCCGGGGCCGCTGATCTCCAGCAGCGCGGACGCGCTGGAACGGGTGATCTCGCCGTGCTCGCCCGCCGCGTCCAGCGCCGTGGCGAGGAACGCGTCCGGGTCGGCGTCCGGGTGCTTGGCCAGCAGCTTGAGGACCGGGGCGCCGTTGTCGGCGAGCAGCTCCTCGGCGGGCGCGATCACCGCGTCTGGCATCGGGGCGTACGGGGGGTACGCGGGCTCGTACGAGAAGCCGTTCGTCCGCTCCACGGCGAAGGTCGTGCCGGGCACGGCCGCGCGCAGCGCCTCCACGACGGCGAGCGCGTCCTTCGTGTCGAGCGGGTACGCGGCGAGCAGCCGGCCGCGGTGCAGGTCGTACACGGCGGCGCCGTTCGCGCAGATCGCCATCCCGTGCCGGGCGGTGTGCTCGGCGACGACGTTCATCCAGCGGGCGGGCCGGCCGGTGACGAAGAAGACCTCGATGCCGGCCGCCTCGGCGTCCGCGAGCGCGGCGATCGTGCGGTCCGAGACCGTCTTGTCGTCACGCAGCAGCGTGCCGTCGAGGTCGGTGGCGATCAGCCGGGGCGGGCGGGCCGACGGGCGGGCGTCCGGGGACTGGGGATGCTCGGGGGCTGAGGTCACAGCCCCCATCCTCCCGTATACGACCTCGCCACCCGCACACAGGTACGGCCGCGGGTCGCCCCGCGGTGCGACTCATCCCTGGTCGCGCGCCCCCTCCGTCCGAGTGGCGCCGTCGGCGGGGAGGCCGGCGAGGGTGTCCAGGGTGCGGGCCAGGACCTCGCGTTCCGCGGCGGCCGCGACGAAGGCCGGGACGCCTCGACGGCCGACCAGCTCGCGGACGGCGCTCACCGTGTCCGCCGGCAGCGAGACCGGGACGACGGCGGGCTCCGCCGGGGGCGCCGGCTCCGCCACGAGATCGCCGAGGTGCCTTCTGACCTGCTCGGTGGCCATCATGCGCATCGCGCGCGCCAGCTCCGCGTCCAGGGTCTGCTGGGCGAGCGGGCGCAGCCGCCGGACGAGGGACGCCGCCTCCGCCGCCTCGGCGTCGGTGGGCGGATGGTCCAGATAGCGCTGGAACACGTGCTCGGTGGTGAACTGCAGGAACCGCTCCGAGATGTACTCGACCTGGATCCGCAGCTCCCTCAGGTGGCCGCTGATCGCGGACAGCGGGACGCCCGCGGAGTACAGCTCGGCGGCGGCCGCCAACTCCTGCGGGCTGGGGACGAGGAACTCGTCCTCACTGCCGGGGACGGCCTCCAGCACCCCCAGGTCCAGGGCGTCGGTGATGGCGGCCTCGTCCGGCACGCCGCCGAAGGACTCGATCAGCTCGGCTCGGGAGATCCGGGCCGGCGTCTCGTCGGACCAGGGCCGGTCCACCTCGTTGACCAGGCCGAGGACCCCGCCGAGGCCGGTGCCGGAGTCCCACGCCTCCAGCAGCTCCTTGATGCTGGCCAGCGTGTAGCCGCGCTCCAGGAGGTCGGCGATCTGCCGCAGCCGGGCCAGGTGCGTCTCGTCGTACACGTTGGCCCGGCCCCGGCGTTCGGGTTTCGGCAGCAGCCCGCGGTCCTGGTAGCCCCGGATCGTGCGGACCGTGGTGCCACTGGAGTGGGCCAGGTCCTCGATCCGGTAGCCGTGGCGCTCGACGGTCGGGTGGCTCATGGTGGGGGACCTCCTGGCCCGGCCTAGACAGGCGGGTCGAGACGGGCCAGGCCGCGGAGCGCCCTGGGGGACAGCCGGCCCAGCAGCCGGGCGCCGCGCGCCTCGGGGGTGACCGGGACGACCGCGGAGTTGCGCAGGACCGCGCGCACGATCGCCTCGGCGACCTTCTCCGGAGGGTAGTTGCGCAGCCCGTACAACCGGGACGATCGGGCACGGCGCCGGTCCTGCTCGGCGTCGTCGGCCCCGGCGAAGCGGGTGGTCGAGGTGATGTTGGTGTTGACGATACCGGGGCAGATGGCGGTCACCCCGATGTCGTGCGGGGCCAGTTCGGCCCGCAGGCACTCGCTGAGCATCAGCACGGCGGCCTTGGACGTGCTGTAGGCGGGCAGCGCGCGCGACGGCTGGAAGGCGGCGGCCGAGGCGGTGTTGACGATGTGGCCGCCCTGGCCGCGGTCGACCATCTGCCGGGCGAAGAGCCGGCAGCCGTGGATGACGCCCCACAGGTTGACGTCCAGCACCCGCTTCCACTCCTCGGGGGTGGTGTCGAGGAAGGAGCCGGCCAGGCCGATGCCGGCGTTGTTGACCACGACGTCGGGCACGCCGTACTCGGTGGCGGTCCTCTCCGCGAGCTTCTCCATGGCCTGCTCGTCGGAGACGTCCACGGTCTCGGCCCACGCGTCCGGCGCGCCGATCAGCCGGGACAGCTCCGCGGTGCGGGCCGCGGACTCCGCGTCCCGGTCCACCGCGATGATCCGCGCGCCCGCCTCGGCGAAGGCGAACGCGGTGGCCCGTCCGATGCCGCTGCCCGCGCCCGTCACCAGCACCAGCCGGCCGGCGAAGCGCTCACCCGCGGGACCGGGCCGGTCCGGGGTGGTCCGGGCGGGACGGCCCTCCTCGTTGGACGTCACGAACTCCCCGATCCACTGGGCGAGCTGGTCCGGACGGGTCCGCGGCACCCAGTGCTTCGTGGCGATCGTGCGGCGCCGCAGGTCGGGGACCCACTGCTCCAGCCCGTCGTAGAGCTTCTGCGACAGGAACGGGTCGCCGGTCGGGGTGATCAGCTGCACCGGCACGTGGGCGTACGCGTCCGTGCGCGGGGCGCGCATCCGCTCCCTGACGTTGTCCCGGTAGAGCCACGTGCCGTGGGCGGCGTCCTCGGGCAGCGAGGCCGTCGGGTACTCAGCGGACGAGACCTTCTCGGCGCGGGCGAGCAGCTTGGGCCACTGCCGGCCGAGCACTCCGCGCCAGGCCAGCTCCGGCAGCACGGGGGTGTGGAGCGCGTACACGTACCAGGACTTGGCGCCCTGGCCGAGGAGCTGGGCGAGCCGGCGCGGGGTCGGCCGCGCGACGCGCTGCTTGATCCAGTGGCCGAGGTGGTCGAGGGAGGGGCCGGAGAGGGACGTGAAGGTCGCGATCCGGCCCTCGGTGCGTCCCACCGTGGCGAACTCCCAGCCCTGGACCGAGCCCCAGTCGTGGCCCACGAGGTGGACCGGCCGGTCCGGGCTGACGGCGTCCGCGACGGCCAGGAAGTCGTCGGTCAGCTTCTCCAGCCGGAAGCCGCCGCGCAGCGGTCGCGGCGCGGTCGAGCGCCCGTGGCCGCGCACGTCGTAGAGCACCACATGGAAGCGGTCCGCGAGCCGGTCGGCGACCTGCGACCACACCTCCTTGCTGTCCGGGTAGCCGTGCAGCAGCACCACGGTCGGCAGCGACACGTCCCCGTACTCGACGACGCACAGCTCCACCCCGTCGCCCGCCACCCACCGCTCGCGCGGCGCCCGGTGCTCCGGACTCGCCTTGCCTTCTCCCACGCCGTCTCGGCTCATACGGTCAGACCCGCTTCCTTCCAGCGCTTCACATGCGGTACCTCGTCGTCCAGCCAGTACGCGTCCGTGGCCGTGACCACGAGGATCTCCTCGAACTTCGCCCCGGTCCCGCGGAATCCGAGATGGGGCTCGACGGCCCACAGGCCCGGTTGCGGCGGGTGGTCGGACATCCGGTACGGGCTCCACAGCGGGGACCAGCCGTCCCGGTGCCCGTGCAGCGCGTCCTTCGCCAGCCCCCGCAGGCTCTGGGTGCCGAAGCCGGCGATCCGCGGCGACCAGCGCCGCTCGCGCACCCGGTCGACCTTGTGCGCGATGACCCCGAACGGATAGGCGCGGTGGCGGTTGGCGTACCCCTGCCGCACCATCAGCCGGTCCACGTCCTCGTAGATCGTCCGCAGTGGGCGGCGCTCGCGCACTCCGTGCAGGATCAGCTCACGGTGGTCGCGCAGATCCGCCAGCAGCCGGTCGTGGACGGGGTTGAGGCCCAGGCAGCCGGAGTACCCGATGTCGGCGGTGTACGCCTGGAAGACCGGGGCGACGTCCAGGATGAAGGGCATCCCCGGCTCCAGCCGCCGCTGCGTGGGGAAGAACTGCAGCGGCACCCTGAAGCCCGTGAAGGCCGTCCGGTCCCCGAACCAGGCGAACGGCAGATGGAACCAGTCCCGCACGCCCCGCTCGCGCAGCCACTCCCGCATCAGGCGGGCGGCCTCCCGCTCGGTCACCCCCGGTCTGAGCTGCGCCGCGACCGCCTCGGCGCACGCGTACGCCAGCCGCTGGACCTCGCGGAACCCGTCCAGCTCGTCCGCCGGTACGCTCGCCGGCCCCTGCACCGGCACGTTCGATCGATGACTCATCGCCACCGCCCACCCCCAGTACGGCACCCAGCCCGGCGTGCGCCGACCAACCCTGACATCGATGAATGTGACATCACTCCATGGCAAGGTCAAGAGCGCCTTCCCCGCCTGTGGAAAACCCCTGTCACCCCGCCATGACCCTGACATCGATCCCGCGCTCGGAGGACATCCCCTACGGGGGGTCAGCCCGCAGGACTACGCGGATTGGGCCCCCGAGAGGGACGCTCCGGTGTGGTCTGCGCCACTACCGTCGGGGACGTGACTGTGATCGTGACCGAAAGCCTGAGCAAGCGGTACCCGAGGGTGACCGCCCTGGACCGGCTCTCCGTGGACATCACCCCCGGTGTGACCGGGCTGGTGGGTGCGAACGGCGCCGGCAAGTCGACCCTGATCAAGATTCTGCTGGGTCTGTCCCCGGCCACCGAGGGCCGTGCCGCCGTGCTCGGACTCGACGTGGCCACCGATGGCGCGGCGATCCGCGGTCTGGTCGGGTACATGCCCGAACACGACTGCCTGCCGCCCGATGTCTCGGCGACCGAGTTCGTCGTCCACATGGCGCGGATGTCCGGGCTGCCGCCCGCCGCGGCCCGCGAGCGCACCGCCGACACCCTGCGCCACGTCGGGCTGTACGAGGAGCGGTACCGCGCCATGGGCGGCTACTCCACGGGCATGAAGCAGCGCGTCAAGCTGGCGCAGGCGCTGGTGCACGACCCGAAGCTGGTCCTCCTCGACGAGCCGACCAACGGCCTGGACCCGGCGGGCCGCGACGAGATGCTGGGACTGATCCGCCGGGTCCACAGCGACTTCGGCATCTCCGTCCTGGTCACCTCGCACCTGCTCGGCGAGCTGGAGCGCATCAGCGACCACGTCGTCGTCATCGACGGCGGGAAGCTGCTCCGCTCCTCCTCCACCAGCGACTTCACGCAGGCCACCGCCTCCCTCGCGGTCGAGGTCACCGACACCGACCGGCACCCGCACGGCACCGAGGCGCTGCGCACGGCGCTGACCGCGCTGGGCGTCTCCGTCCGGGGCGAGGGCCCCGGCTCCGCCGGCGCGAACATCGGCCACATCCTGCTCGTCGACATGGACGGCGAGGCCACCTACGACCTCATCAGGGACTCGGTCGCCGACCTGGGCCTGGGCCTGGTGCGGATGGAGCAGCGGCGCCACCGCATCGCGGAGGTCTTCAGCTCCGACGACACGACTGACGACACGACTGACGACACGACTGACGACACGACCCACGACGCAACCGACGCGAAGGGCGGCGAGTCCGACGCCCTGGAGACCGCGGGCGCCGACGGCAGCCGGCCGCAGAAGGGAGGCAGCCGAGATGCAGCCTGACACCGTTCCCGTTCCCGCCCAGCAGGAGCCCCAGCGCGCCGCCGACGTCATCCACAACATCGGCTACCGCCACTACGACGGCCCGCGCCTCGGCCGCGGCTACGCCCGCCTCTCCCTCTTCTCGCAGAGCCTGCGCGGCGCCTACGGCCTCGGCCGGTCGGCGAAGTCCAAGGTCCTGCCCATGCTGCTGTTCGCCGCGATGTGCGCTCCCGCGCTGATCATCGTCGCGGTCGCGATCAGCACGAAGATGACCAAGCTGCCGCTGCAGTACATGCAGTACACGATCTACCTGCAGATGGTCATCGCGCTCTTCGTCGCGGCCCAGGCCCCGCAGTCCGTCTCCCGCGACCTGCGGTTCAAGACGACGCCGCTGTACTTCTCGCGCCCCATCGAGCGCATCGACTACGTCGCCGCCAAGTTCGCGGCGATGACGGCGGCGCTGTTCATCCTGACCGCGGTGCCGCTGGTCATCCTCTACGTCGGCGCGCTGCTGGGGAAGTTCGGCTTCGCGTCCCAGACGGCCGGCTTCGGGAAGGGAATCGTGGCCGCTCTCCTGCTCTCCCTGCTGCTGGCCGGCATCGGCATGGTCATCGCCGCCATCACCCCCCGCCGCGGGTTCGGCGTCGCCGCGATCATCGCGGTCATCGCCATCTCGTACGGCGCGGTCAGCGCCATCCAGGGCGTCGCCTACAGCCAGGAGAACTTCGACGCGGAGGGCTGGTTCGGCCTCTTCTCCCCGATCAGCCTGCTGGACGGTGCGCAGTCCTGGTGGCTCGGCGCCACCGTCTCCAACCCGGGCAACTACGGCCCGCCCGACGCCCTCGCGGGCATCGTCTACCTGATCGTGCTCCTCGGTGTGATCGCCGGCTGCTTCGGCCTGCTGATGCGCCGCTACCGGAAGGTCGGACTCTCGTGACGACGATCACCATCGACAACGTCTCGCGCTGGTTCGGCAACGTGGTGGCGGTCAACGACGTCACCATGTCGATCGGCCCCGGCGTGACGGGCCTGCTCGGCCCGAACGGCGCGGGGAAGTCCACCCTCATCAACATGATGGCCGGCTTCCTCGCCCCCTCCACCGGCTCCGTCACCCTCGACGGCACCCGGATCTGGCGCAACGAGCAGGTGTACCACCACATCGGGATCGTGCCCGAGCGGGAGGGGATGTACGACTTCCTCACCGGCGCCGAGTTCGTCCTGGCCAACGCCGAGCTGCACGGGCTGCCCGACCCCGGCGCCGCCGCGCACCGCGCCCTGGCGACCGTCGAGATGGCGTACGCGCAGGACCGCAAGATCGACACATACTCCAAGGGCATGCGGCAGCGCGTGAAGATGGCTTCGGCCCTCGTCCACGACCCGTCGGTGCTCCTGCTCGACGAGCCCTTCAACGGCATGGACCCGCGCCAGCGGCTGCACCTGATGGACCTGCTGCGGCAGATGGGCTCCGACGGCCGGACCGTGCTGTTCTCCTCGCACATCCTGGAGGAGGTCGAGCAGCTCGCGAGCCACATCGAGGTCGTGGTGGCCGGCCGGCACGCCGCGTCCGGCGACTTCCGCAAGATCCGCCGTCTGATGACGGACCGCCCGCACCGCTACCTCGTCCGGTCCAGCGACGACCGGCAGCTGGCCGCCGCGCTCATCGCGGACGCGTCGACCGCCGCGATCGAGCTCGACTGGTCCGAGAAGGCGCTGCGCATCCAGGCGATCGACTTCTCCGGCTTCACGGAGCTGCTGCCGCGCGTCGCCCGGGAGAACGGCATCCGGCTGTACACGGTCTCGCCGTCCGACGAGTCCCTGGAGAGCGTCTTCTCCTACCTGGTCACGGCGTAAGCGCGGCCCAGACGGCCCTAAGGAGCCCACCGATGTACAACCCCACCGTGGCCCGGCTCACCTTCCGGGCGCTGCTCGGCAGGCGCCGCGCACTCATCCTCTTCGCGCTGCCCGCGCTGCTGATCGTCATCGCCGGCGCCGTGCGCGCCCTGGCCGGCGTGGACGACCAGGTCACCAGCGACCTGCTGGGCGGCTTCGCGCTCGCGACGATGGTGCCGCTGATCGGCGTCATCGCCGGCACGGGCGCCATCGCACCGGAGATCGACGACGGATCGATCGTCTACCTGCTGGCCAAACCGCTGAAGCGGCCGTCGATCATCCTGACGAAACTGGTCGTCGCGATCGGCGTCGCCATGGCGTTCTCGGCCATCCCGACCCTCATCGCCGGCTTCATCCTGAACGGCAACAGCCAGCAGCTCGCGGTCGCCTACGGCATCGCCGCGGCCGTCGCGTCGGTCACCTACGCCGCCGTCTTCCTGCTGCTGGGCGTCGTCACCCGGCACGCGGTGGTGGCGGGGCTCGTCTACGCGCTGGTCTGGGAATCCCTCATCGGCAACCTCGTGCCGGGCGCCCGCACCCTCAGCGTCCAGCAGTGGGCGCTGGCGCTGGCGGAGAAGATCGGCGGCGGCGAGATCGTGCAGTCCGACGTCGGGCTCCCGGTCGCGGTCGTCCTGCTCCTCGCGGTGACGGTCGCCGCCACGTGGTTCGCCGCGCAGCGGCTGCGCTCGCTGACCCTGGCGGGCGAGGAGTAACACCCGCAGGGGGCAGGACAAGGGCAGGGGCGAGGGCGGGGACCGGGTCTCAGATCCTGCGGTCCCTGCCCGCGCCCAGTCCCGCGGCGAGCTGCGCGCAGCACACCAGCAGCATCAGCACGATCGGCGCGGTCCAGCCGCCGGTGCTCTGGTAGAGCGCGCCGGCCGCCAGCGGTCCCGCGGCGGCGAGCAGGTAGCCGACGCCCTGCGCCATCCCCGACAGCCGTGCGGCGGTGTACGCGTTCCGGCTGCGGAGCACGATCATCGTCAGCGCCAGCCCGACGGCGCCGCCCTGGCCGACGCCGAGCAGCGCGGCCCACACCCAGGCGCCGCCCACCGGGTCCACCAGCAGCCCCACGTACCCGGCGGCGGTCAGGCCGACGGCGGCGGCGACCAGCGGGCCCTGGCTGCGCATCCGGCCCGCGAGCAGCGGGAAGACGAACGCGCCCACCACCTGGATCAGGTTGCTGACGGCGAAGACGATCCCGGCGGTGCCCTTGCTCATCCCGTGGTCGGTGAGGATCGTCGGCATCCAGGCGATGACGACGTAGACGAGCAGCGACTGCAGGCCCATGAAGCAGGTGACCTGCCAGGCCAGCGGCGCCCGCCAGACGTTCGTGTCGCGGACCGCCGGACCCGTGCCGGGAGGCGTCGCGGGCGTGCCGGGCGGGCCGGAGGCGCCGGAACGGCTCCGGCGCGACAGCACCACCTGCGGGAACCAGACCGCGGCCGCGACGGCCGCCGGCAGCGCCCAGAACGCCAGCGCCTCCTGCCAGCTGCCGCCGAACGACTTCTCCAGGGGGACGGACACCCCGGCCGCCGTCGACGCGCCGATGACCATCGAGCAGGTGTAGAGCGACGTCATGCTCGCGGCCCGGTGCGGGAAGTCGCGCTTGATCAGGCCGGGCATCAGGACGTTGAGCAGGGCTATCGCCGTTCCCAGCAGGATGCTGCCGGCGAACAGCGCGGTGACGGAGGAGAGCGAGCGCACCACGATCCCGGCGGCCAGCGCCACCAGCGCGGCGAAGAGCACCTGTTCGGTGCCGAACCGCTGCGAGAGCCGGGGCGCGACCATCGAGCCGAGACCGAGGAAGAGCACCGGCACCGACGTGACCAGGCTGCTCACCGTCGAGGAGAGCCCGTAGTGCGCGCTGACGTCACCGACCAGCGGCGCCATGCTGGCCAGCGCGCCCCGCATGTTGAGCGAGGCCACGACGATGCCGGCCAGCAGCAGGAAGGGGTGGGAGAGCAGCCGGGACGACGCGGACGGGCGGCGGTGGCCGGGCTCCGCGTCGATCAGCGGGACGGTGACGGTCGTACGGGGCAAAACGGGCGCCTTTCCGGAACGTGATGCGTGGAGCGGTGGAGCGGTGGAGCGGTCGAGCGGTGCAGCGGTCGATCGGGTGGTGCGGGTCGGCGGTCGTGCGGTCCCGGACGGTTCAGCCGGCGGCGGGGTCGTCCGGTGCCGCGGCCGGGCCGTCCGGTTCGACGGCGAGGAGGGCCTCGACCGCGCGCAGCGGCTCCCGCAGCAGCGCCCGCGCGGCGCTGTCGGCCGCCTGCGGGTCCCCCGCCTCGATGGCGTCGACCAGCGCGGTGTGGGTCGCGAGGTCGATCGGCGGCATGTCGCTGTCGCCGACCGCGGCCAGCAGCGACTCGCGGACGGACGAGCTGAAGTAGCGGTAGACCTCGGTCAGCGCGGCGTTGTGCGCGGCCTCCACCACGTACTGGTGGAAGCGGACGTCGTCGTCGGCCTGGGCGTCGCCGACCAGTTCCGCGCCGTGCCCGTGCACGGTGCCGAGCGCCGAGCGCATGCGCTCCAGGTCCGCCGGCGTCCGCCGGACGGCGGCCAGCCGGGCACCCTCCGCCTCCAGTGCGACACGCAGCTCCAGCACGTCGCGGATGCCGGCCCTGCGCATGCCGCGGAGCACGGCGGCGGGGTCGGCCCGGGAGATCACGTACGTGCCCTGGCCCTGGCGCGACTCCAGCTGGCCGGCGTGCGCCAGCACCCGGACCGCTTCGCGGACCGTGTTGCGGCCGACGCCGAGGAGGTCGGCCAGTTCGTGTTCGGTGGGGATGCGCATCCCGACCTGCCAGGTCCCGGCGGCGAGCTGCTCGCGCAGCTGCTCGACGACGGTGTCGACGAGGGAGCGGCGGTCGGCCGCGTGCAGTGTCATCCGGTCATCCTACAACTTGGTCGAACGCCTCGGGTCGAGCCCGTCGGGCGGCCTTGTTGAAACTTCAAGGGAATGGGGTTATGGTGAATGAAGTTGAACGTTGAACTACTCGTAAGGAGCACATCATGGGCCTCTTCAACCGCACCAGGACCGCGGACGCCGGCACCGCCGTGGCGACCGCCCCCGCCGCAGCCGACCTGTCGCACCTCACCGGTGAGTACACCGTCGACCCGACCCACAGCGAGATCGGCTTCTCCGTCCGGCACGCGATGGTCACCACCGTCCGCGGCCAGTTCACCGAGTACGAGGGCTCGCTGCACCTCGACGGCGGCAACCCGCACCTGTCCACCGCCGAGCTGGTCATCAAGGTCGCCAGCATCGACACCAACCAGGCCCAGCGCGACGAGCACCTGCGCACCGGCGACTTCTTCGACGCCCCCGCCTTCCCGGAGATCACCTTCCGCTCCACCGCCGCCGAGCGCCTGGGCGAGGACTCGTACCGCATGACGGGCGACCTCACCATCAAGGGCACCACCCGCCCGGTCACGCTCGACCTCGCCTACAACGGCTCCGCCAAGGACCTGTACGGCAACGAGCGCGTCGGCTTCGAGGGCACCGCGAAGATCGACCGCACCGACTGGGGCCTGAACTACAACGCGGCCCTGGAGACCGGTGGCGTGCTCATCGGCGAGCAGGTGAAGCTGAGCTTCGACATCTCCGCCATCAAGAACGCCTGATCCTGATCCCGACCCTGGCCCCCGGGGCGCCTCCCGCGCCCCGCCGACCGGGCGTGATCAAGAACGTCCGAAACGCGATTGGCCGCGTCGAGCGGCCCTGACAGATGATGAGGGTGATGGCCGCAGAGCAAGTCACCCCAACGCCCGCCGAGCGCCGCCGCATCACCCTCAAGGGTGTGGGGCGCTTCGGCGTCTCCTGGGTGCGTTCCTCCCCCGGGACCCACATCTGGCTGCTGATCCTGACGATCACGACCTGCGTGGTCGCCGTCGTGTCGCCGCACGTGCGGGCGTACCTGCTGCACCACGTCAGCACCAACCTCATCGAACTGCGGCAGCACCCGATCCGGGTGCTGCTCGCCAGCGCCCTGTGGGTCGCGACCCCGTCCGGCTTCGCCATCTACTTCGTCTTCTACGAGCTGGTGCACGCGCCCGCCGAACGCTGGCTGGGCACCTGGCGCTGGCTCGTCGTCGTCGCCACCGCGCACATCGGCGCCACGCTCGTCAGCCAGAAGGCCGTACTGTTCGGCATCCATTACGACCGGCTGCCGCGCTCCCTCGCCCACACCATCGACGTGGGGGTCAGCTACGGGATGGCCGGGGTCGTCGGGGTGCTGACGTACCTGGTGCCGCGCCCCTGGCGGTGGGGTTACCTGCTGGGGATCCTGACGTTCTTCACGGTGCCGGTCCTCACCAGCCGCACCTTCACCGACCTCGGCCACCTCACGGCCGTCCTCATCGGCCTGGCCTGCTACGCGCTGACGCCGGCCGCGCGCCTGCCCGGGAGCCCGCGCCCGCCGCAGCCCCCTACGGGCCGTCCGGCCGCCGACCGCCGGCCGGCGGAAGGATCCGGCACAGGGCTTCGAGAGCGCCGCTGAACGCGTGCTCCGGCGGGGTGCCGTACCCGACGACCAGCCCGTCCTGCACCGGCATCGTGCTGTCGGGGTGGCGGTATCCGGCCAACCCGTCCAGGACGAGACCGCGGGCGAGCGCCGCCCGGACGGCGGCGTCCTCCGTACCCGGCGGCAGCTCCAGCACCGCGTGCAGCCCGGCCGCGACGCCGGAGACGTCGATGTGCGGTGCCCGCTCGGCGAGCGCGGCGACGAGCAGATCGCGCCGCCGGCGGTAGCGCTGCCGCATCCGCCGGACGTGGCGGTCGTAGGCGCCGGAGGTGATGAGGTCCGCCAGGGTCAGCTGGTCCAGGGCGCTCGCCGTGGCCTCCCGCTCCCCCTTGGCGGCCACCACCTCCGCCACGAGCGGACCGGGCAGCACCATCCAGCCCAGCCGCACCGCCGGTGACAGGCTCTTGCTGACCGACCCGAGGTGGACGACGCGCTCCGGGTCGAGCCCCTGCAGGGCGCCGACCGGCTGCCTGTCGTAGCGGAACTCCCCGTCGTAGTCGTCCTCCAGGACGGTGCCGCCCGTCGTCCTGGCCCAGTCGACGACGGCCGCCCGCCGCTCCGGGCCGAGCGGCCCGCCGGTCGGGAACTGGTGGGCGGGCGTGAGCAGCACGGACCTCGCGCCGCTCGCCGCCAGCTCCCCGGTACGGGCGCCCTCCGCGTCGACCGCGAGCGGCACCGTGCGCATCCGGGCGGCGGCCAGGATGCCCCGGTGGAACGCCAGCCCGTACGCCTCCACGGCCATCGGGCCGCGCAGCACCCGGACCAGCAGCCGCAGGCTGTGGGCGAAGCCCGAGCTGATGACGATCGAGGCCGGGTCGGTCCGCACCCCGCGGGCGCGGGCGAGGTACTCGGCCAGCGCCTCGCGCAGCTCCGGGCGGCCGTGCGGGTCACCGGGGCCGAACGCCTCGGTGGGCGCCGCGGTCAGCGCGCGGCGGGCGGAGGTGAGCCAGGAGGAGCGGGGGAAGCTGCTCGCGTCCGGCTGCCCCTGCAGCAGGTTGTACGCGGGCCGCGCGGGCGGCGGGGAGGGGACGGGGGAGGCGGGTCCGCGCCGCGCGGGCGCGGCCCGCGGTGCGACGCGGGTGCCGGAGCCCTGGCGGGCGGTCAGCCAGCCCTCGGCGACGAGTTCGGCGTACGCCTCCGCGACGGTGTTGCGGGCGATGCCGAGGTCGGCGGAGAGCGTGCGGTAGGGCGGCAGCCGGGTGCCGGGGGCGAGCCGCCCGGAGCGGATCGCCTCGCGCAGTGCCCGCATCAGCGAGGCCCGCCGGCCGCCGGGACCGGTCAGCTCCAGGTGGAGATCGCTGCCGAAGGACCCGGCGGCACCCGGACCCGACGCCGGACCAGGACCCGGATCGGCACCTGAGCCCGAACCCACGCCCGCATCCGCACCTGAATCCGCACCTGAACCCGGATCCGCACCTGCATCCGCACCCGCTGGACCGCCCCTCGCCACCGTCATGGCGCGGTGCCTAGGCGGCGGCCGCGAGGAGCCGTTCCAGGACGACGGCGATGCCGTCGTCCTCGTTCGACGTGGTCACCTCGTCGGCGACGGCCTTCAGCTCGTCGTGGGCGTTGGCCATCGCGACGCCGTGGGCCGCCCACGCGAACATCGGCAGATCGTTGGGCATGTCGCCGAAGGCGATGGTGTCGGCGGCCTTGAGGCCCAGCCGGCGGGCGGCGATGGAGAGGCCGGTGGCCTTGCTGAGGCCGAGCGGCAGCAGCTCGACGATGCCCTCGCCCGCCATCGTCACCCCGACGAGGTCGCCCGCGACCTCGCGCGCGACCCGGGCCAGCTCGTCGTCGT
Source organism: Streptomyces sp. NPDC006733 (assembly GCF_040636125.1). NCBI lineage: Bacteria > Bacillati > Actinomycetota > Actinomycetes > Kitasatosporales > Streptomycetaceae > Streptomyces > Streptomyces sp. NPDC006733. The sequence continues at coordinate 70,750 of NZ_JBEYJD010000015.1, forward strand.
CCAGGTCGCCGTGCTGCAGGTAGAGCTTGTTGAGCGGGGCGCTCCACAGCTCGCTGTCGTCCTTCATGTGGATGACCGGCAGCTCGGGGTGGTACTGGTACCCGGCGCCGACCAGCACGTCGCCCTCCAGACCGTCCTGGCTCGCGGCCAGGAAGATCGGGCCGATCTCGGCCTCGATCTTGGCCAGCGCGAGCCCGGCGAGCTGCCGGTCCAGCGTCACGGAGGTCAGCAGCCGGTGCTCGCCCGCGTGGTAGACCTGCGCGCCCTGGCCGCACACGGCCAGGCCGTCGTAGCCCAGGTCGTCCAGTATCTGCCGGGCCCAGGGCACGGAGCGGCCGGTGACGACGATGTGGGCGGCGCCCGCCGCGGTGGCCGCGGCGAGCGCTGCCCGCGACCGCTCCGAGACGGTGTGGTCGCCGCGCAGCAGCGTGCCGTCCAGGTCGGTGGCGATCAGTCGGTACGGGAGGGGTGCGGAGGAGCTCACTTGCTGACCGGCTCCAGGAACTCACGGCCGCCCAGGTAGGGGCGCAGGACCTCCGGGACCCGGACCGAGCCGTCGGCCTGCTGGTGGTTCTCCAGGATCGCCACGATGGTGCGCGGTACGGCGCACAGCGTGCCGTTGAGCGTGGCGAGGGGGCGGGTGCCGTTCTCGTCACGCATCCGGATCGACAGCCGGCGGGACTGGAACTCGGTCGTGTTCGACGTCGAGGTCAGCTCGCGGTACTTGCCCTGGGTCGGGATCCACGCCTCGCAGTCGAACTTGCGCGACGCCGAGGCGCCCAGGTCGCCCGAGGCCAGCTCGATCACCTGGAACGGCAGTTCCAGCGCGGTGAGCCACTGCTTCTCCCACTCCAGGAGCCGCTGGTGCTCGGCCTCCGCGTCCTCCGGTGTGGTGTAGACGAACATCTCGACCTTGTCGAACTGGTGCACCCGGATGATGCCGCGGGTGTCCTTGCCGTACGAACCGGCCTCGCGGCGGTAGCAGGGCGAGAAGCCCGCGTACCGCAGCGGCAGCTTGCCCGCGTCGATGATCTCGTCCATGTGGTACGCGGCGAGCGGGACCTCGGAGGTGCCGACCAGGTACAGGTCGTCCTTCTCCAGGTAGTACACGTCGTCGTCGACCTGGCCGAGGTAGCCGGTGCCGGCCATGGCCGCGGGCTTGACCAGGGTGGGCGTCAGGATCGGCACGAAGCCGGCCGCGGTGGCCTGCGCGATGGCCGCGTTGACCAGGGCCAGCTCCAGGAGCGCGCCGACGCCCGTCAGGTAGTAGAAGCGCGAGCCGGAGACCTTGGCGCCGCGGTCCACGTCGATGGCGCCCAGGATCTCGCCGAGCTCCAGGTGGTCCTTGGGCTCGAAGCCCTCGGCCGCGAAGTCGCGCGGCGCACCGAGCTGCTCCAGGACGACGAAGTCCTCCTCGCCGCCGATCGGCGCGTCCGGGTGCACGAGGTTGCCGAGCTTGAGCAGCAGGCTCTGGGCCTCCTGCGCGGCCTCGTTCTGCTCCGCGTCCGCCGCCTTGACGGCGGCCGAGAGCACGCCGGTCTTCTTCAGCAGCTCGGCCTTCTCGTCCCCCTGGGCCTTGGGGATGAGCTTGCCGAGCTGGCGCTGCTCGGCGCGCAGCTCGTCGAAGCGGTGACCGGACGACCTGCGCCGCTCGTCGGCGGAGAGGAGGGCGTCGACGAGCGCGACGTCCTCTCCACGGGCGCGCTGGGAGGCGCGCACACGGTCGGGGTCCTCACGAAGCAGGCGAAGGTCAATCACGGCTACAGGCTACCGGGGCGGCGGGGCCCAACGCGACAACTTAAGGGCTTTTGATGGCGTTATGTCCGTTTCGAAGAAACGGGGGGCGGAATGCAATAACGGACAAAAGGTCGCCGTCAACCGAATTCACCGCATCCCTCCATCGGGGCACCGCCCTTGTGGAGAAGGGGAGTTGGGAGGGGGTGCGAGCCCCTCCAGAACCCCGGTTATCCACAGGTGGATGGGGATTCTTTTCCTTTGTCCACAGGTTGTGTGTGCGAACTGTGGAAGACGGACTTGATCGTTCCGGACGCCCTGTGTTCGGCGAAGGATTCCCGGTCCAAACCCTCTTAACACGCACTTTCGAGTGAGAAGTGTTCCCTCTATAGAGTTGATCAGCGGAATTGGGCTGACGAAGGGTGACCTGAGCCGCTGTGGCCGACCGTGGTGCCTGTGTACCGATTTGTCGACTAGGTCGGATTGGTCTGTCGACTTATCCCCAGTTATCCCCAGGCCCGACCTCAGGCCTGTGGATAACTCGGTGGACAACGTGGAAGCCTTGACGAGGGCCCTGACGAGGGCCCTGATGGGGACGTGGACGGGGCGTGGACGAGCGCCTCGGCGGGGATGTGGACGGGGCCCGGAGCGGGACGGGTCAGCCCCGTCCGTCCAGTGCCCGTCCCAGCCAGTCCGCGGCGTCGGTGAACTCGTCGTCGGTCGTCCCGGGGCGCACCTGGGGGCGGACCTCGTCGGCCCGCGGGTACGAGCCCAGGAACCGCACCTGGGGGCAGATCCGCTTGAGCCCCATGAGCGCCTCGCTGACCCGGCGGTCGGTGATGTGCCCCTCGCAGTCCACCGAGAAGCAGTACCGGCCGATGCCCTCGCCTGTCGGCCGGGACTCGATACGCACGAGGTTCACGCCGCGCACGGCGTACTCCTGCAGCAGCTCCAGCAGCGCGCCCGGATGGTCGTCGCCCAGCCAGAACACCGCCGAGGTCTTGTCCGCGCCGGTCGGCGCCGCCGGCCGGCCCGGCCGCCCGACCAGGACGAAGCGCGTCGCCGCGTTCTTCGCGTCATGGATCTCGGTGACCAGCGGCTCCAGCCCGTACGTGGCCGCCGCGAACTCGCCCGCGAAGGCCCCGTCGAAGCGGCCCTCCTGCACCAGCCGCGCCCCGTCCGCGTTCGACGCCGACGACTCCCACACCGCGTCCGGCAGCTGCGCCCGCAGCCACTTGCGCACCTGAGGCTGCGCGACCGGGTGGCCGGTCACCGTCTTCACGTCGCCGAGCTGCGTGCCCGGCCGCACCAGCAGCGCGAACGCGATCGGCAGCAGCACCTCGCGGTAGATCATCAGTGGGGTGCCGGTGGCCAGCTCGTCCAGGGTGGCGGTGACGCCGCCCTCCACCGAGTTCTCGATGGGCACCAGTGCCCCGCCGGCCTCGCCGTTGCGCACGGCGTCCAGCACCGCCGGCACCGACACCATCGGCACCAGCTCCCGGGTCGCCGCCTCGGGCAGCGTTCTGAGCGCTGCCTCGGTGAAAGTGCCTTCAGGACCCAGGTACGTGTAGCGGCTTGCCGACATACGGTCACCCTAATGGGCCGGAAGGGTTCACGACTCCAGCAGCCGCTGCCCCACGTACTCCCCGGGCGCGCCCGCGCCGGGCACCGCGAACAGGGCGCTCGACTCGTGGCGCAGGAAGCGGGACAGCCCGTCCCCCCGGTCCAGTTTCCGCTGCACGGGGACGAATCCGCGCTCCGGATCGGCCTGCCAGCAGACGAAGAGCAGGCCCGCGTCCGGGCTCCCGTCCGCACTGATGCCGTCGTGGTACGAGAACGGCCGGCGGAGCATCGCCGCTCCGCCGTTGGAGGCGGGGGCGGCGACCCGGATGTGCGCGTCGCCCGCGATGGCCGGCGCCCCCGTCGCGTCCCGCTTGTCCAGGTCCACGGGCGTTGTCCCGGTGCCGCCGGACAGCGGTGCGCCGTCCGACTTGCGGCGGCCGATCACCTTCTCCTGCCGTTCGACGGAGAGGTGGTCCCAGGAGTCGAGCAGCATCCGGATCCTGCGCACCACCGCGTACGAGCCGCCCGCCATCCACTCCGGGGAGCGGGCCGTGCCGCCCGCCGGTACGAAGATCCGCCGGTCGAAGTCCGGGTCGGTGGGCCGGGGGTTGTTGGTGCCGTCCACCTGCCCCATGAGGTTGCGGGAGGTCACCGGGCGCAGGGTCGCGCCGGGGGTGCGGTTGAAGCCGTTCATCTGCCAGCGCACCCGGACGGTGTCGCCCGCGGTCTTCTGCAGCACGCGCAGGGCGTGGAACGCGACGAGCGCGTCGTCGGCACCGATCTGCACCCACAGGTCGCCGTTGCTGCGGGCCGGGTCCAGCGCGTCGGCGGAGAACGGCGGCAGCGGCGCGAGGGCCTGCGGCGCCCGGTCCGCCAGCCCCGCCTTGGCGAAGAGCGAGGCGCCGAACCCGAAGGTGACGGTCAGCGAGTTGGGGCCCGCGTCGCCGGCGATCTGGTCGTCGTCGCCGTGCAGCCGTTCGTTGCGGACCAGCTGCCGGGCCGTGGCCGACCAGCGCGCCATCAGGGCCGCGACGTTCCGGCGGGTCTGTCCGGCGGTGAGGTCGAAGGCCACCAGGTGGCCGCGGGCCTGCTGCGGGGTGGTGATGCCGGCCTGGTGCGTGCCGTCCCGGAAGGGGACGGCGGTCGCGCCGACCGAGGTCAGCGGCGTCGGGCCGTTCCGCAGGACCGCGTCGCCGAGCACCCCGCCCGCGCCGCCGGCGACGAGCCCCGCAGCGCCGGCCGCTCCGGCGGTGCCGAGCAGCCGCCGCCGGGTGAACGCCGGTCCCGCGGCGGGGGGCTCGGGTGTCCCGCCGCCGGGCGGCTCGCTGCCGGGCCGCCGCGTCGAGCGCTGTTCGGCCGTCCCGGTCATGAGGTGATCTCCACGTTCCTGGTCTCGGTCACCTGGTCGATGTCGGAGGTCCGCACGGTGACGGACACCTGCCATGTGCCGGCGATCGGCAGCTGTACCGAGGCCGCCGTCCAGTGGCCGACGTCCAGGTGCTGCAGCGCCACCGGCAGCGGTCCGATGTTCTTGGCCTTGAGGGTGAATTCGAGCTTCACCTCGGGCACGTCGACCGGCACCGGATCGGTGCCGGAGATCAGGACGTGCACCTCGTTCTGGCCGACCCGCCCCGGATCGATGGTGATCAGGGCCTGACCCTTGCCCTTGGCGCCGCCGGTGTCGTACGGGATGCGCACGCTGAGCGGCAGCCCGGAGGGGGCGTCCGCGGTCGCGGGCACCGAGCCGGTCTTCTCCTGCGCCGCGCGGCCCGGCTGCGTGCCGGTGAGCAGCGTCGTCACGGCGAGCACCACCACGGCGACGGCGACCTCGGCCAGCACGGATCTGCGCAGCCCGGTGCGTTCGAGGTCGGCCTCGCGGGTCCGCTTGGCCTGCGCCTTGTCCCGGGCGGTGCGCTGCAGGCGCAGCTGCGCCTGCCGGGCCGGGTCGGTGGACGAGCCGGCCACCACCCGCTCCGGCCGCTTGGCGGCCGGGGCCGTGACGGACACGGCGGGCGCGCCCAGCCGCGCGGTCCAGCGGCGCGACAGCCAGGCCAGTTCGACCAGCAGGACGACCAGGCCGATCTTGACGAGCAGCAGTTGCCCGTAGGAGGTGGAGACGAAGGCGTCCCACGAGCCGAGCTGCCGCCAGGACTGGTAGACGCCGGTGGCGACCAGCGTCACCACGGCCGCGAAGCCGATGCGCGAGAAGCGCTCGACGGCTTCCCGTTCGATGCCGAGCCCCGCCACCAGGGCGGTCAGCAGGGCGGTCAGGCCGCCCAGCCACACCGCCATGGCCAGCAGGTGCAGGACGTCGACCGGCATGGCGAGGCCGGACTGGATGCCGACGGAGGCGTGCTCCGCCATCGCCCAGGTCGCGGCGATGCCCGTCGCGATGACCCCGCCGCCAATGCCGAGACCCCAGGCGAGGTCGGCGCGCTCGGCCCGCTCGCTCTCGTTGGCGGGCGTCCCGCGCTTGGCGTAGGAGCCGAAGAGCACCGTCAGGAAGACGGCGGCGGCGGCGAGCAGCAGCAGCCGGGAGAGCAGTGCGGCGCCCGGCCGGGTGTTGAGCACGTCGCGCATCACCCCGAGGTCGAACGCGTCACCGAGCCCGCCGCCGTTCGCGTACGGCCCGCGCAGCATCAGCAGCGCGATGGTGGACGCGACGAGCGCCACCCAGCCGGCGCCGGCGATCCGCTGCATGGGGCGCAGCAGCGCGCCGCGCGGCCAGCACACGGCGAGGAAGACGGAGGCGCCGACGAGCAGCGCGTACCCGGCGTAGGCGACGTAGCGCCCGATGCCGTAGAGGACGCCCGCGGCGCCGCCGCCGACGGCCCGCGCCTGCTCGGCGACGTCGACGGTGGTCTTGGAGGGGGCGCCGACGGAGAACGTGAACGCGCCCGCGACCGGGTGGCTGTCCTCCGAGACGGCCTTCCAGGCGACGGTGTAGGTGCCGTCGCCGAGCCCGGCGCGCAGCGCGACCATGGCGGTGGAGCTGTTGCCGTTCGCGTGCTGCGGCGGGCCGCTGTCCACCCGCCCGCCGGCCGGGTCGAGGACCCGCAGCGAGTCGGCGGACAGCAGCACGCCCTCGGAGAAGGTGAGCAGCACCTGCTGGGGCGCGGTCTTGACGATCGCGTCCTCGCCGGGGTTGGTGTTCACCAGCGCGGCATGCGCCGAGGCCGGGGCGGCCGCTCCCAGCACGACGGCGAGCAGGGCACCCAGTACGACCAGCGCACGCCTGATGGTCATCGTCGCTCCTCCTCAGCCCTTCGGCCGGTAGCCGGCCGGCTCGACCGGCACGGTGACGCCGATCGGGTCGGCCCGGGCGAAGTGCAGTTCCATGGACACCTTCTCGCCAGCGACCGGTTTGTGCGTCAGCTCCATCAGCATCAGGTGGTTGCCGCCGCTGCTGAGCGTAAGCCGCCCGCCCGCCGGGACGGTCAGGGAGCTCACCTTGCGCATACGGTTCTCCGCGGTGGAGTGCAGGGTGATATCGGCGGCCAGGTCGCTGCTGACGGACGTCAGTTCCGCGTCGGTGTCGCCGGTGTTGACCACCGTGAAGTAGCCCGCGGCCATGTCGGCCATCACCGGCTGCGGTATGTACGCCCCGCTCACCGACAGCTTCGGCCCCTTCGCACCGGCGCGCGCCGAGGCGTCCGGCCCCGACGAGCAGCCGGCGAGGGCGAGGGCGGCGGCGAGCAGGACGGGAAGGGCCGCCGCTGACCTGCGGAGCCTCACGGGGCCTCGCTCCGCAGGAGCTTCGGCAGGTAGGCGGCGAACTCGTCCGCGGTCGTGCCGGACATGTACAGGACGTGCCCCTTGTCGTCCTTCGGCCAGAAGGCCAGCACCTCGGCGCCGTGCGTGACGGTGACGCTGCCGTCCTTCTCCGTCACCGGCTTGTCGATGCCGACGCCGACGGATCTGGCGGCCTTCTGGATCGTGGCGAAGTCGCCGGTCAGGCCGACGAAGTCCTTGTCCTGGGAAGCCAGCCACTCGCCGAGGCGCTGCGGGGTGTCGCGCGCGGGGTCCGTGCTCACGAACACGACCCGCAGCTTCTGCTGGTCGGCCTTGGGCAGCCGCGACTTGGCGATGGCGATGTCGCTCATCGTCGTCGGGCACACGTCGGGGCAGTGGGTGTAGCCGAAGAAGAGCAGGACGGGCCGGCCCGCCGTCTCCTTGACCAGGTCGTACGGCTTGTTGTGGGTGTCGGTGAGGGTCAGGGCCGGCTTGGTGAAGGGGGCGTCGAGGAGGGTGCCCGGCTGGGACGCCCCTCCGGAGACGACGGCGAGCGGCTCCTTGGAGTCGCCGCTGGAGGCCCCGCATCCGGCGAGGGCCGCGACGGCCGCGAGGGCGACGCCGATCTTGACGGTGGTGCGCATGAGAGTTCCCGAGGAGTGCGATGGCGGGGCCGGGCCGGCCGTACGGGCCGACGGGTGGCGTCGGATCGTGCCGTACGGCCGCCCGGCCGGTGCGTCAGACGGAGGTGCGGCGGCGTCCGGCCAGGACGCCGAACGCGACGCCGATGACACCGACGACGATGCCGGCGACGCCGAGGATCCGTGCGGTCGTGTCGCTGTCGTCCGAGTCGGCGGCCGCGGTCGTCGACGCCTGCGCCTTGGTGTCGGCGGCGGGGGCCGCGGAGCCGTGGGCGTCGGTCGTGGCGGCGGTCAGCTTCAGCGCGGGCGCCGGGTTCGCCGGCTCGGCCGCGCCGGGCTTCTCCTCCTCGATCCAGCGCACCACCTCGTTGTTCGAGTACGTCTGGAGGGCCTTGAAGACCAGCTGGTCCGTGTCGTCGGGCAGCGGGCCGAACGAGACGGGGAACTGCTGGAACTGGCCGGGCTCGATCGTGCCGCCGCTCCAGGTGATCTTCGTGACGGCCTCGGTGACCTGCTTGCCGTGCATGGTGATCGGCTTGGCGAGCTTGGACTTGACGACCTCCACCTTCCAGCCGGGAACGGCCTGCGTGGAGACGGACGCGATCGGGTGGTCGGCGGGCAGGTTCACTTCGAGCTTGATCGTCGAGGCGTTGTCCCGCTCGTTCGGGACCTTGAACGCGACGGTGCTGTAGCCGCCCTTGGCGGCACTGCTGGGCGTCACGGAGACGTGCGCGAAGGCCGGTACGGCGGCCAGCAGCAGCGCGGAACCGGTGAGCGCGCCGACGGTGGTCAGGCGGCGCGTGCGGGAACTGTTCATGGGGCACTCCACAGTGAGTGGGGGGAAGGGGGTCGGCGCGTGTGCGGAACGCGCGAGACCGCCGCCCCCCGTGCACCGGTGGGAACCGGGCCGGTGGAGAGCGCTCGCGTCAGACCGCCAGGGCGTACGCCGGTGGCCCGCGCCGCGCCAGGCTGTGGCGCAGCCGTACGCCGCGCGCCTTCCCCTGCCCGGCGGCGAACCGGCGCGGCCGCAGCGCGGCGAGCCGGTCGTCGGCCGCCCCCGCGACCAGGACGCGCACCAGCGCGACGAGCACGCCGCGCAGCACGTCCGCCGACAGGCCCACCAGCCGCCACAGGGCGGCCTCACCGCGCCGCAGCAGCCAGCCGACGGCCAGCGCGGCGAACAGGTGGGCGAGCAGCATCGGCAGCGAGTACGCCATCGCCGCGTGCATTCCGGTGACGCCGGCGTCACCGGATCGGGTGACGGGCTCCATGGGCATCGCGGACGCCGGGTCGATGCCCGCGTCGCGCACGATCCGCTCCGCGCTCTGCCGGGTGAGGGCCGCCGCGGAGGTGTGGCCGCCGCACAGCAGGCGGCCGGCCAGCGCCATCACGCCGGCACCGCCGTCCTGGCCCGTGGCGGGGTCCCCGCAGGCCTGTCCGGCGCCGAAGACGGCGTGCAGCGCGAGCTGCCCCAGGGCGAGCGTCGTGGCGATCCCCCGCAGCGACCGTTCGCGCCCGGCCAGCGGCGCTGCCACGGCGAACACCGCGAGGCAGCCCACCGCCAGCGCTCCGGCCGGCACCCCGTGACGGGACGCCAGCGCGTGCCCGGCCGCGGACAGCGCGACGCAGACCGCGGTGAACACCGCGGCCCTCAGCAGTCGCAGCCCGGTGCCCGCGCGCACGGGGGAAACGGGGGAAAGGGAAGCCATGACGGCCGTCATCCTCTCACCGCCGGGAACCGGCGCATACGGGGGGTGCCCGGCTTGAGGGGGTGCGGGCGAGACGTCCTTTTACACCTGTACGCCGGGGTCCCACATCCGCCGAATGAGCGGGATCACGCCAAGAGGACGCTTACGGGGCGCAATTCGTGGCTATAGGTATCCGTAAGTCGAGCCGTGGCCTGGAGGCTGGAGCATGAGCATCTGGTGGTCTCTCCACTTGCGGCGCGAGGCCGCGAGCGTTCCGCTCGCCCGACGGCTGCTGCTGGGGACGATGCAGACCGCCGGTGTCGATCCGGAGATCTGTTACGACCTGTCCGTGGCGGTGTCCGAAGCCTGTGCCAACGCCGTGGAACACGCGGGCGAGGGCGACTACAGCGTGACGGCGCGCATCGACGGCGACCGCTGCCGTATCGAGGTCGCCGACTCGGGTCCGGGCTTCGCGCCCGACCGGCCGCGCCACCAGCTCGCCCGGCCGCTGGCCCTCAAGGGCCGGCACGCCGAGGACGGGCGGGGGCTGTTCCTCATCGAGGCGCTGGTGGACCACGTCCACTTCCACAACCGGCCGGGCCGGGGCGCCGTGGTGACCATCGACAAGATCCTCAAGTGGCGGGACGACTCGCTGCTCAAGGTGTCGTAGGAGCCTCGGGGCCTTCGGCCCCTTCGTCTCCGGCGTGTCCCGCGTCCGTCTCCGCCTGCACGAGGAACGCCATCACGGTGGCGCCGAGCAGGACGGATCCGGGGGCGTGCGGGGCGCGGGCGGCCTCGTGGAGGTCGACGAGGAGTTCCGTCATCCGGGTGCGGAAGACGTCCCAGGCCTCGGGCGCCACCCACAGCTCCGCGTCGGACGTCACGCCCTCCTGCCCCGGCGCCCGGCGGGCGGCCCGGTCGCGCAGGTTGTGCGCCAGCGCCTCGGCGAGCAGCGGGGTGCCGTCCTGCCGGTCGGACAGCGGGGTGCCCCGCACGGTGCGGTAGCGCCGCTCCCGGCCGCCGCGGTGCGAGCGGACCTCGGCGAGCTCCGCGAGCCCGGCGGCGTCCAGCCGGCGCAGGTGCTGGCTGGCCAGCGCGTGCGAGATGCCCAGCTCGCGGGAGAGCTCGGCCGCGGACAGCGGCGCGGCCCACATCAGGGACAGCATGCGCAGCCGCACCGGGTGGGCCATGGCGCGCAGCGCGGGGTCGGTTGTCGTCACGGCGGCCAGTAAACCGCCCCGGGTGCCGCGGTGCGGCGCCCGAGGCGGTTCACGTGCGGTGCGCGGCTCAGCCCCGCAGGCCGGCCATCCACGCCTCGACCTCGTCGGAGGCGCGCGGCAGCGCCTCCGAGAGGTTCCGGTTGCCGTCGGCGGTGACGAGGATGTCGTCCTCGATGCGGACGCCGATGCCGCGGTACTCGGCCGGCACCGTCAGGTCGTCCGCCTGGAAGTACAGGCCGGGCTCGACGGTGAGCACCATGCCGGGCTCCAGCACGCAGTCCACGTACGTCTCGGTCCGCGCGTGCGCGCAGTCGTGGACGTCCAGGCCGAGCATGTGGCCGGTGCCGTGCAGGGTCCAGCGGCGCTGCAGCGCCAGCTCCAGCACCCGCTCGACCGGGCCCTCGACGAGGCCCCACTCGACGAGCTTCTCCGCGAGCACGCGCTGCGAGGCGTCGTGGAAGTCGCGGTAGGAGGCGCCGGGCTTGACCGCCGCGATGCCCGCGGTCTGGGACGCGTGGACCGCGTCGTAGATCTTGCGCTGGATGTCGGTGAACCGGCCGTTGATCGGCAGGGTGCGCGTGACGTCGGCGGTGTAGAGGCTGTGGGTCTCCACACCGGCGTCCAGGAGCAGCAGCTCGCCGGAGCGGACCGGGCCGTCGTTGCGCACCCAGTGCAGGGTGGTGGCGTGCGGGCCGGCGGCGCAGATCGAGCCGTAGCCGATGTCGTTGCCCTCGACGCGGGCCCGGAGGAAGAACGTCCCCTCGATGTACCGCTCTGAGGTCGCCTCGGCCCGGTCCAGCACCTTGACGACGTCCTCGAAGCCGCGGGCGGTGGAGTCGACGGCCGCCTGCAGCTCGCCGATCTCCCACTCGTCCTTGACCAGCCGCAGCTCGGAGAGGAACTCCTTCAGCTCGGCGTCGCGCTCGGCGGTGACCTTGTCGTGCAGCGCGCCCTCGACGCCCGCGTCGTAGCCGCGCACGACCCGGACCGGGCCGGTCGCCACGGCCAGCTTCGCGACGACCTCACGGACGTCGGAGCACGGCAGGCCGAGCAGTTGGGCGCCCTCGGCGAGGCTGTTGCGGCGGCCGGTCCACAGCTCGCCCTGGCCGTCGAGCCAGAACTCGCCGTTCTCACGGCTGGAGCGGGGGAGCAGGTACGCGGTCGCGTCGTGGCCCTCGCCGCCCTTGGCGGGCTCCAGGACCAGGACGGCGTCCTGCGTCTGGTCGCCGGTGAGGTGGACGTACTCGCTGGAGGCCCGGAAGGGGTACTCCGTGTCGTTCGCGCGCGTCTTGAGGTTGCCGGCCGGGATGACCAGCCGCTCGCCCGGGAACCGGGCGGACAGCGCGGCGCGGCGGCGGGCGGCGTGCGGCGCCTGGGCGATCGGCTGCAGGTCGTGCAGCTCGGTGTCGGCCCAGTCGGACTTCATCAGCTCGGCGAGCTCGTCGGAGACCTCGGGGTAGAGGCCGTTCTTGCGCTGCTTGATCGGCTGCTCTTCGGCCGCTTCGACCTCTTCGGACACGTCCTGCCTCCTCGCAATAGACCGATCCATCGTATGTGCGTACGGAAGGCCGACTACAGGGGGCTTAGGTCACGAAGTGCGGCAAAGCGGACCAGGGGGTTGGAAGGGGCAGGAGGGGCGGAAGCCCGGTCGAGGCCGAGGCTCAGTCGAAGCGGACGGCGAGCAGGACGACGTCCTCCGGACTGTCGAGGGTGTCGAGGCCGTCCGGCAGCACCGTGCGCAGGACGTGGTCGGCGAGCAGGTCCGGGTCGTCGCGGGTGGCGCGGGGCGCGCTCTGGGCGGCGCTGTGCAGCCGGGCGAGCGCACGGTCCAGCGGCTCGCCGGTGCGGTGCAGCAGGCCGTCGGTGTAGAGCAGCAGCGTCTCGCCCGACTCCGGCCTGACCTCCACGCTGGGCGCCTCCCAGCAGGCCAGCATGCCCAGCGGGGCCGAGAGCGAGGTCTCGATGTACTCGATCCGGCGGTCGCCGACGATCAGCGGGGGGCAGTGTCCCGCGCCGGCCAGCACGAGCTTGTGCTGCTCGGGCTCCGCGTAGGCGAAGAGCGCGGTCGCCGAACGGGCGGGCTCGGTGAGCCGCAGCAGCAGCTCCAGGTCGGACAGGACGGCGACCGGGTCCTCGCCCTCCATGACGGCGTAGGCCCGCAGCGAGGCCCGCAGCCGGCCCATCGCGGCGACCGCGCTGGGCCCCGAGCCGGTGACGCCGCCGACCGCGAGGCCGAGCGCGCCCTCGGGGAGCGGCAGCGCGTCGTACCAGTCGCCGCCGCCGCGCGGTCCGGTGTCGTGCCGGACGGCCATCCGGACGCCGGCGACGCGCGGCAGCCGGGCGGGCAGCAGTTCCTCGGCGACGACGGCGAGGGTGGAGCGGGCGCGGCTGAGTTCCAGCTGGCGGGCGATGTGCTCGGCCGCGTACCGGCCGTAGAGGCCGACGAGATGGCGCTGGCGTTCGACCGGTTCGGCCGGTTCGTCGTACAGCCAGACGGCCGCGGCGAGGTGGCCGGTCCGCTCGGTGGTGAGCCGCAGCGCGTAGCTGGCGTCGAAGCCGAGGTGGGCGGCGACCTCGCGGTGGCGCGGGTCGAGGCCGGGCTCGTGCGGCAGGTCGGCGTGGATGATCTCGTCGCTGTCGACGGGCGGTCGCGCGGGGGTGGGCGGCTGCGGCTCGGCGTCCGGGGCGATCGCGGTGTCCGCGGAGACCGGGGTGGCCGTGGCGGCTGCCGTGGCCGTGGTGGCCGTGGCGGCTGCGGTGACTGGGGCGGAATCGCCGGTTCCGTCGCCGCTGTTGCTCCGCTCCGCTCCGTCGAGGAGGATCCCGTACGAGGCGGCGCCGCGCGGCACGGTCTCGATGGTGCCCAGATCGGCGTGACCGAGCCCGTGACCCACGGTGGTGTCGGGACCCAACCGGTCGGCCGGTTCCAGGACGAGCAGACCGCGGCGCGCGCCGACCAACGCGGCACCGGCCCGCAGGACTTCCCGCAGGGACGCGTCGAGGCCGGTGGTGCCGGCGAGGCGTTCGGTGAGTTCGTGCAGCATGGTGAGGTCGGAGATCCAGCAGGCCAGCCGGTCCTGGACGGCCGCGAGGCGGTCCACGGGGCGGCATTCGGCCGCAGGGGCGGAAGTGTGTGGCGCGACGGGGATGGGAGGCTTGGTTCCGGCCACTTTTGGAACCCGGGTGGTGCTCATGGCCGGCGGCTTCGCGCGAGATCACGGCCCAGCCGAAAAACAGTGCTATTTGTCGGCGATTCAGGATTTTTGCCGACTCGCGTGCGGGGCTTGATGAAGCAGGTCAATTGCGTCAATAGCATCGCAAACCCCCATATCGTGCTGCGCCGCTACCAGGTTTCCACTTGTACACGCCTGCTGCTGGCCATGTCCAGGATTGTGCTGGTAGAACGAGTGGTGTCGCACTCGAAAAGCTTGGCCGAAAATGACCACACCCGAAGACAATTGCCGGTCGACTGATGGCGTCCAACAGCGCGTCATATTGACGGCGGTGGGTAGGAACCCGGTGTCTGGCTCCAGCGTCCTACTAGTAGATGACGGCCGGCCTACCCCCGAGTGGCGGGGTGTTCACACACCCAGCGGAAGCGCACAGCGCGGCAGACAGAACACGAAGCGCCATGCGTGCGCCACCCCTCGCCACGTTCCACGCTCGGCTAGCAGCGTGATGCGCTGCCTTGTAAGCGGTGTGCTCGAGATTACGTTGTGTCATGGGCAGATCCTCTGAGCGTTAACGGAAAGGAACTTTGCGCTATGCGCGAGATCCTCGGAAGGCGACGCAAGCTCTCGTTCCGACGGAGGGGCCAGTCCGCGCTGCTCAGCGCGGTTCTCACCTACACCGAACAGTGGAGCTGGCCGGTGGTGCCCGGTGTCGGGCACGAGCGCCGTGGTTCCTGGCGGAGCGCGGGGGCGCAGTCGTGCGCCTGTCCGCGCCCGGACTGCCCCGTTCCCGGCGTGCACCCGCACGATCCCGGTCTCATGGCGGCCACCCGCGACCCGCGCATGGTGCGCTGGTGGTGGACGGCCCGCCCCGACGCGCCCGTGGTGCTCGCCACGGGCGACCGCGTTTCAGCGGTCAGCCTGCCGGCCGTGGCCGGTGCGCGGGCCCTGGACACCCTCGACCGGCTGGGCGTGCGGCTGGGCCCGGTGCTGGCCACCCCGACGCGCCTGGTCCTGCTCGTCGCCCCGTACTCCCTGGAGGAGTTGGGCGAGCTGCTCGACTCCCACGAATGGGTGCCCAGCTCGCTGCGCTACCACGGGCAGGGCGGCTACGTGGCGCTGCCGCCGTCGACCGGCGGCGCGGCGCAACTGCGCTGGGTCCGGCCGCCGGTGGTCGACGAGGGCACCACCTCGCCGTGGCTGCCGAGCGTCGCGCTCATCGTGGACACCCTCGTCGGCGCGGGCCGGACGGCGCCGGACGGGACACACCTCACGTACTGACGCACGACCGGCGGGAGACGCGTGCCGGCCCGGTGCACCGGGCCGTTGACGGGGTCACTCGTTCGGGTAGCAGCAGGGGGTCGTTGCCCGGTATACGGGCCAACGGCCCCCTTTTCGGTGCGATGGGACCGATATGTTCGGCGTACCGCACCCGCCGCAATCCCTGACAGGTGGAACCCGATGGAGCGCGCCCCGAATCTGCGCATGATCGCCCTCACCAGTGTGATCGCGCTCGCGGTGGTGCTGCCGCTGGCCGCCGCCACGGCGGGTCCCGCGGGGCCGGCCGGACCCGCGCGCGGCGTCCGGGGCGACCGGCCGCAGGCCGTCCCGGGCGCGGTGGACGGCCCGGCCGCCGGGACCGTGGGCGGGCTGCTCCCGGGGCTGGGGCCGGTCTCCGGCGGCGTCTCGGGGGTGGGGACGGCCCAGGAGTCGCCGAGGGGCTCCGGGGCGGGCGCCGGCGCCGCGAAGGCCGCGCTGCGGCCGGCCGCGGCCTGCGGACCCCAACTCACCTCGCCGGAGGGCCTCCAGGCCCAGACGTGCACCATCACGGTCGGCGGCGACACCTGGGGGCGCTCGTACTACCGCAACGGGACCGGCGAACCGCTCGGCGGCGTCCTGACCCTCATGCGGCCGGACGGCCGGACGGTGCGGGTGGAGTGCCCGGTCGGGGCCGGGGCGGATCCCGCCTCGTGCGAGACCCCGCGCGAACGGACTGTGAAAGCGGTTTCCCGGGATGACGGTGTGACGCAGGTCTACAGCGCTGTCGCGGAGTTCGCTTCTGCGGGAAGTGAGCGAATGCTGCTACGAGTCGGTAGCAATCGGTAGCAATAGCTGAACAGAAATCAGCCAATGTAGATCAACTTCCGGACATGCCCTGGTGAAGGGCGTGGTCCGGGCATGGCAAAACCCGGTCGCTGGCGACGGGGGATGCACCAGCGACCGGGCTGTTTAAACGGTAACAAGATTTCTTCCGTACGCAAATTCGGCAGAAGGAAGAGGAACCCGTAATTACCGGTGGGCAGGCGGAGTTGTGACCGGAGTCACTCGTTCCGCCGGGTCCCGGGCGCCTCAGCTCAGGGTGATCTGCCGGTTCATGAAGCCGCTGCGGGCGCGGCGCTCGTCACCGGTGAGCGGGGCGGTCGCACCGAGCGCCTCCAGGAGCCGCTCGCCGAACGCGGCGGCCGGCTTCTCGACCTCGTCCGCGGCCATGCCCACCGGCAGGTCCCACACCGGCACGACGAGCCCGTGGGCGCGGAACGAGCCGACCAGGCGCGTGTCGTCGCCGAGCGAGGACGCGCCGGCGGCGTGCAGCCGCGCCATGGCGTCGAGGAGCTGCTCCTCGGGGTGCGACATCACCCAGCGCAGGTGGTTCTTGTCGGGCGTCTCGCACCAGTAGGCGGCGTCCACGCCGGACAGCCGGACGGTCGGGATCGCCGCGGCGTTGGCGCGCTCCAGGGAGGCGGCGATGTCGCCGGAGGCGTCACCCGCGTTCTCCAGCCAGAACTCGAACCCGGTGTGCACGACCGGCTCGAACGGCGCGTCCAGGTCCAGCAGGTCCTGCAGGCGCGGCCCGTCGCCGTCCGTGCGGGCGCCCTCGACGGGCGAGCCCGGCTCGGCCGTCAGCGCGCGCTGCAGGATGTCGGCGAGGCCGCGGCTGAGGTCGCCGGAGGCCGTGTCGTTCTGCAGGCCCAGCAGGACCTTGCCGCTGTCGCGGCGCAGGCCCGGCCACGCCATCGGCAGCACGGTCGCCAGCGTCAGCGACGGCACGTCCGAGGGGAGCCCGCCCTTGAGCGCCAGCTCGACGGTGGCGGCCGGCACCAGCTCCCGCAGCGCGACCCAGTCGCACTCGCCGGGCAGCCCCTCGAAGGGGCGCAGGACCAGCTCGGTCACCGCGTGCGAGGCCTCGCGGCCGTGGCACGCCTTGTACCGGCGGCCGGAGTTGCAGGGGCACGGCTCCCGCGCGCCGACTACTGGGATCTCCCCGTCGACGATCTGCGGGGCATTCGTCTTCGTCGGGCGCTTCTTGGCCATGGCTCGATCTCTCCCGGTACGGCTACGTTTCGGCCGTGAGCCTAGCGCCCGCGGGGCCCGGTGCCGGAAACGCGCGGGGTAAACCTTCGACGGATCCGGGAAAGCGGGCTGTGCGGCCGTCGTGCGGCTGCTGTGCGGCCGCCGGTCGGACCCGTGCCTCCGTGCCTCCTCCGGAAGCGTCAGGGTCGGTCGGGGCCGGTCGGTCGGGGCTCGTCGGTCAGGGCAGGTCGTCGAACGGGTCCGCGAAGTCGATCGGGACGTCCCGCCGGGGCGCCAGGTCGTCGCGGCGCGCGTGCCGGCTCCTGACCGGCAGCAGGGCCCAGACGGTGACCTCGCCGGGAGCGTCGCGCACGCCCCAGCTCAACGACAGGTTGCTGACGATGCCCAGCCCGCGGCCGCCGCGGGCCGTGAGCGACGGGCTGGCCGGCCGGGGGCGGGTCGGGCCGCCGCCGTCGGTCACCTCCACGCTGAGCAGGCCGTCGTCACCGAGCCGCCACGCGGCGCGGATCCCGCAGGAGTCGGTCGTCCCGGCCGTGCCCTCGGCGGCCGTGCCGCCTCCGTCGACCCGGTCGGCGCCCTCCTCCGGTTCGTCGCAGAGGGGGCGTGCGTGCCGGTACGAGTTGCTCAGCAACTCCGAGAGGATCAGAACCGCGTCGTCCACCACCGGCTCCGGCACCTCGTTCGCACACAGCTCCCTGCGGAGCCTGCGCCGTGCGTCCGCCACGCCCACCGGACCATGCGACAGGGACATGGTCGAGGACGTCGGCAACTCCTGTGCCACCACCAACGCCACCCCCGAGACCTCCTTGACCCCACGCCACGGGATGAATGCCCTCCCGAGCTGGGCCGGAAACAAGCCAACTGCGATCCCTTGGGGCACTCACTTCGGTCGAACACGGTCCGAACGCGCCGGTGCACTCCCGTAATAACCGTGTTTACCGCCCCAATTGGGACAGCACCTGCTTCGGCCGATTGGTGATGATCGCGTCCACCCCGAGCCGCGCGCACAGCTCGACGTCCGCCGGTTCGTTCACCGTCCACACGTGGACCTGGTGACCGGCCCGGTGCACCCGGGCGACGTATCCCGGGTTGGCCCGCAGGATCCGCATGCTCGGACCGGCGACGCCCACCCCGGCGGGCAGCCGTCCGTCGCGGTGCCGCGGCGACACGTACTGCATCAGGTAGACGGTCGGCAGCGCCGGCGCCGCCGTGTGGACGCGGCGCAGCGAGCGGGACGAGAAGCTCATGACGCGCACGGCGGAACGCTCCCCCGGCGGCGGCGCGTCCAGGTTGAAGCGGCGCAGCAGCTCCAGCAGCCGTTCCTCGACCTGGCCGGCCCAGCGGGTGGGGTGCTTGGTCTCGATCGCCAGCTCGACCCGCCGGTCGGTGTCGGCCACCAGCTCCAGCAGCCGCTCCAGGGTCAGCACGCTGCTGCGCTCGTCGTCGGTGGTGTCCGGGGCCTCGGCGTCGCTGTGCTGCCCCTTCCACGAGCCGAAGTCGAGCGTGGCGAGGTCGGCCAGTTCCATGGACGAGACGGCGCCGCGGCCGTTGGACGTGCGGTTGACGCGCCAGTCGTGCACGCAGACCAGCTCGCCGTCGGCGGTCAGCCGGATGTCGCACTCCAGCGCGTCGGCACCGTCCTCGATGGCCCTGCGGTAGGCCGCGAGCGTATGTTCGGGTACGTCCTCGGACGCCCCCCGGTGGGCGACGACCTGGATCGGGTTCCCGTCCGGGAACGCATCCCGGGCCGTATGCGCAGAAGTCACCGGGCTATGGTGCCATCGCTGCGTGTCGTGGCGGAAAGCCGACCGCGTACCGGGGGCACCGCCACACGCCCGGCTCCATACGCGGGTCATACACAGCTACCGCTTACGGCGGTCCGACACCCGGTGGGAAATGCTGTGTCCAGTCCGACACCCGCGCTCAGACCATAGGAGAACCGCTGTGAGCACCGAGAACGAGGCCGGCCAGGTCCCGGCTGCGCCCGAGCCCGGCGCGGAGTCGGTCGCGCGGGAGCACGGTGAGCTCTCGAAGGCGGCCTCCCCGGCCGAACCCGCCGCTCCCGCCGCCGCGCCGGCGCCCCCGGCCGAGCCGCCGACCGCCGTCCTGCCGACGGTCCCCCCGGCCCGGCCCGACATCCCCGCTCCCGCCGCGCCGGTGGCCGACTCCCTGCCCGCCCCGTCCCCCGCCTCCGTGTCGCACGGCGACCCGACGCCCCCCGCGGCGTACCGCGAGCCCGCCGCACCGGCGCCCGCGGCGCCCGCGGCGCCCGCGGCGCACAGCGAACCGGCCGCGCCCGCGTACGGCGAACCGGCCGCGGCCGCGCCGTACGGCGAACCGGCCGCGTCCCGCGGCGAACCCGCCCCGGCCGCGCCCTACGGGGAGCCCGCCGCGGCGGACCCGTACGCCGCGCCCGCGGGCGTGCTGACCGCGGCGCCCGGCTCGTCGTACCCCGACCCGTCGCAGGGCCACGCCCAGCACCCGTACCCGGGCGCCCCGCAGACGGCGCAGTACCCGCAGTACGCCGGCGCGCTCCCCCAGCCGGGGCAGCCCGGCGGTCCCGGCGGCCCGGTGTGGGGCACCCACGTGCCCGCGCCGCCGCCCGCCGAGCGCAAGCCGCGCGGCATGGGGTCGCTGGTCGCCGCGGTGCTGGTGGCCGCGCTCGTGGCCGGCGGTGTCGGCGGTGGCGTCGGCTACTGGGCCGCCCAGAAGGAGGACAACAACAACTCCACCACCGTCAGTTCGTCCTCGGACCCCAAGGTCCTGGACCGCGCGCCCAACTCGGTGGCGGGCATCGCCGCCAAGGCGCTGCCGAGCGTCGTGACGATCGAGGCGTCGGGCGGCAGCGAGAGCGGCACCGGCACCGGCTTCGTCTTCGACAAGCAGGGCCACATCCTCACCAACAACCACGTGGTGGCCCCGGCCGCCGACGGCGGCAAGCTGACCGCGACGTTCTCCAACGGCAAGAAGTACGACGCCGAGGTCATCGGCCGCGCCCAGGGTTACGACGTGGCCGTCATCAAGCTGAAGAACGCCGGCGACGCGAAGCTCGACCCGATACCGCTGGGCGACTCCGACGCCACGAAGGTCGGTGACGCCACCATCGCCATCGGCGCCCCCTTCGGCCTCTCCGGCACGGTGACCACCGGCATCGTCAGCGCCATGCACCGCCCCGTCGCCTCCAGCGACGGCCAGGGCGCCAGCGCCTCGTACATGAGCGCCATCCAGACCGACGCGTCGATCAACCCGGGCAACTCCGGCGGCCCGCTGCTGAACGCCAACGGCGCGGTCATAGGGATCAACTCGGCCATCCAGTCCGCCGGCGGCGGCGACGGCAAGTCCCAGGCCGGCAGCGTCGGCCTCGGCTTCGCCATCCCGATCAACCAGGCCAAGCGCGTCGCCGCCAACCTCATCGCGACCGGCAAGCCCGTCTACCCGGTGATCGGCGTGTCCCTGGACACCCAGTACCGCGGCGAGGGCGCCAAGGTCACCGAGAACGGCAACGGCGGCAACCCGGCCGTCGTCCCGAACGGCCCGGGCGACAAGGCGGGCCTCAAGCCCGGCGACATCATCACCAAGTTCGACGACACCGTCATCGACAGCGGTCAGACCCTGATCGGCGCCATCTGGCAGCGCCAGCCCGGCGACAAGGTCACCATCACCTACACCCGCGGCGGCAAGACCGCCACAGCCACCCTCACCCTCGGTAAGCGCGACGGCGACGAGACGAACTGACCCTGACGGGCCCCCAAGGGGCTGTCAGGCCAGTTGAGGCGGGGTGCCGGTAGCAATACCGGCACCCCGCCTCCTGTCGTTTACGCCTCCTGCGTGCGGGCCGCGTTCGGGCCGAACCGACCCGCATGGCGGCCGGCGGACGTGTCACCCGTTCGGCTGGCTCGCGATGCCGATCAGCCCGGGGCCGCTGATGCTGACGGCATGTGAGCGTCGCCGGTGTCCGGCTGCGCCGTTCCATGAGACGGAGGCTGCCCGTGAGTTCCATGGACATGCCGGCCGATGCTCCGCGGCAGCGGGCTTCGGGCCGGACGGCGGCGGTGGTGACCCGCCCGGCCACGCCGCTGCTCAGCTGGGTGACCCTGGCGATGATGACGACGGCGTCGGTGGCCAGCCTCAGGGCCGCGCCGACCATGGCCGTCTACGGCCTGGCGTGCGTGTTCCTGTACCTGATCCCGGCGATCGTGTTCCTGCTGCCGACCGCGCTGGTCTCCGCCGAGCTGGCGTCGGGGTGGAACGGCGGCGTCTACCGGTGGGTCAGCGAGGGCTTGTCGAAGCCGCTCGGATTCCTCGCGGTGTGGTGCCAGTTCGCGATGACGATCTTCTACTACCCGAGCCTGCTGGCGTTCGTGGCCAGCACCATCGCGTACGTCATCGATCCCGCACTGGCCTCCAACGGCCTCTACACGGCCATCGTGATCATGGTGCTGTACTGGACCGGCGTATGGATCTCCTCCCGCGGTACGAAGGCGCTGGCCGGTCTCTCCTCCTGGGGACTGATCATCGGCACGCTGGTGCCCGGCACGGTGCTGGTCGTCCTCGGCATGGTCTTCCTCGGCCAGGGCAACCCCTCGGCCGCCCCGATGACGGCCAGCCATCTGATGCCGCAGTGGGCCGGCCTCGCCAGCCTCGTACTGATCGTGAACAACTTCCTCTCCTACTCGGGGATGGAGATGAACGCCGTCCACGTCTCCTCGCTGAAGAACCCCGCCAAGGAGTATCCGAAGTCGATGTTCCTGGCGATGGGCCTGGTCCTGCTCATCTTCATCCTGCCGGCGCTGGCCATCAGCTGGGTCGTGCCCGCCGACCAGCTGAGTCTGACCGCGGGTGTCATGCAGGCGTTCGACGCCTTCTTCGGCTACTTCCACGTCGGCTGGCTGACCCCGATCGCCGCCGTCATGCTGGTGGCCGCCGCGCTCGGCGGCATGCTGACCTGGCTCGCCGGTCCTTCCAAGGGTCTGCTGGAGATCTCCCGCAGCGAGGGGTACCTGCCCCCGTACCTGCAGAAGCTCAACAAGAACGGCATCCAGCAGAACATCCTGGTCACGCAGGGCATCGTCACCACGGTCATCGCGCTGATGTACGCGCTGATCCCGGGTGTCTCCAACGTGTACTGGATCTTCTCGACGATCACCACGCAGGTGTACCTGATCGTCTACCTGCTGATGTTCGCCGCCGCCGTCCGGCTGCGGAAGACCCAGCCTGACCACCCGCGCGGCTACCGGGCCCCCGCCCTCGGTCTGCTCTGCGGGGTCGGCCTGGCCGCCTCGCTGGCCGCGCTGGCGATCGGGTTCGTGCCGCCCTCCCAGTTCGGCGGCGGCAGTGTCCTGGCCTACGTCGGCGTCGTCGGCGGCGGCCTGCTGATCCTCGGCCTGCTGATCCCCTGGGCGTTCCTGAAACTGCGCAAGCCCGGCTGGCGCACCCACACGGCCGACAACGCGGCCGCCGGTGAGGGAGGTGCGGCATGAGCCCCACCCGTTTCGCCTCCGAACACAGGTGGCTCTACATCGGGGCCATCGTCCTGCTGGTCGTCCTCGCCGTCGTCGGGATCATCCAGTACAACACCGTCAAGACGGGCCGAGAGGCTTCCGAGAAGGCCAACCAACTCGCGGACGCCGCCGTCGAGGCCGGCTACCCCCGCCCGGACACCGGCACGATCGAGCGCACCCTGGGCACCGACGGCGGCAACGTCTGCAACGATCCCGCCAGCGCCCTCAAGTCCGCCCTGTGGAAGATCAACGTCTCCAACGGGGCCGCCTTCGTCGGGCAGCGTCCCGTCATCGGCGACGGACGCGCCCTGCGGGCCGCCGCCACGATCATCCGGATCTACTGCCCGGACAAGCTCGACAAGATCAAGGACAGGATCGACGACCTCAAGACCGACACCACGGTGAGGCGGTAGGCCGTGAACGACCCCGATCTCGCGGCCCGTATCGCCGCCCTGATGCCCCGGGCCAAGGCCGACCTCACCGAACTCGTCGCGATCCCCTCGGTCGCCGACCCCCGCCAGTACCCGCCCGAGAAGTGCCGCCAGGCCGCCCAGTGGGTCGCCGACGCCTTCACCGAGGCGGGTCTGGAAGACGTCCACCTCGCGCTGACCCCGGACGGCAGCCACGCCGTGCTCGGCCACCGCCCGCCCCCGCCCGGCGCCCCCACCGTCCTGCTCTACTGCCACTACGACGTCCAGCCCCCGCTGGACGAAGCGGCCTGGACCACCGAGCCGTTCGCGCTCACCGAACGCGACGGACGCTGGTACGGGCGCGGCGCCGCGGACTGCAAGGGCAACATCGTCATGCACCTCACCGCTCTGCGGGCGCTCGGCGACGACATCCCCGTCGGCATCCGGTTCGTCGCGGAAGGCTCGGAGGAACAGGGCACCGGCGGCCTGGAGCAGTACGTCGCGCAGCACCCCGAGCAGTTCGCGGCGGACGCCCTCCTGGTGTGCGACACGGGCAACGCGGCCGTCGGCGTCGGCACCGCGACCATCACGCTGCGCGGTCTGGTCAATGTCGTCGTCACCTTCAGCAGCCTGCGCGGCGAGATCCACTCCGGCATGTTCGGAGGACCCGCGCCCGACGCCCTGGCGGCCCTGATCCAGACGCTGTCGACCCTGCGGGACCCGCAGACCGGCGCCACGCGCGTCCAGGGGATGGAGTGCGAGGGCACCTGGGAGGGCGTCGGCTACGACGAGCAGCAGTTCCGCGACGACGCCGGCGTCCTGAACGGCGTCCGGCTCACCGGGACCGGCAGCGTCGCCGACCGGCTGTGGGCCCGCCCGGCCGTCACCGTCCTCGGCATCGACTGCCCGCCCGTCGTCGGATCGGCCGCCGCCGTGCCGCACACCGCGCGGGCGCGCGTCAGCCTGCGCGTCCCGCCGGGCACAGACCCGTCGGCCGCCCTCGACGCCCTGACCCGGCACCTCACCGAGGCGACACCCTGGGGGGTGCGGGTCTCCGTCGAGACCGAGAGCACGGGCTCCCCGTTCCGCGCCGACACCGACGGCTCCGCGTACGCGGCACTCGACACGGCCATGCGGCAGGTCTACGGCAAACCCCTGGCCTACCTGGGCCAGGGCGGGTCCATCCCGCTGTGCAACGTCCTCGCCGACACCTACCCCGACGCGGAGATCATCCTCATGGGCGTCGAGGAACCCCAGTGCCTCATCCACGCGCCCAACGAGAGCGTCGACCCCACGGAGATCCAGAACATGGCCCACGTCGAAGCCGCGTTCCTCCGCGCCTACGCCGGCACCGCTCCGCGCTGACGCGTCCGATCCCCACGGGCGGCAGCCCGTCCGCGAGGCTCCCCGGAACGCGGTTCCGGGAAGCCCGTGGGCCGGGTGTGGGCCAGGGGCTCTGCCAAAGCGCGGCAGACGCTAGGCTGTAGCCGCTCCACCGCAGGTGGCGGGGCGCGGGAGGATTGCCCGAGCGGCCTAAGGGAACGGTCTTGAAAACCGTCGTGGCAGCGATGTCACCGTGAGTTCGAATCTCACATCCTCCGCAGCGACCTGACGAAGGGGCGCCCGCATCGAGCGGGCGCCCCTTCGGTGGTCTCCGGCGGGGGTCCGCGGGTTCAGGGGCGGTGTACCTGGTAGGAGCGGTGGCGGCCCGGGACGCGGGTGAGGACGCCCATGCGCTCCATGATCCGCAGGTGGTGGGCGACCGTGGCGGGGCTGCGCAGGCCGACGGCCGCGCCGATCTCGCGGACGGTCGGCGGGTAGCCGTAGAGGTCCGTCCACTCGACGACGACCTTCGCGATCTGCTCCTGCCGATCGGTCAGATACCGGGGCGCGTCCGCGCTCATGGCCGCGCCCTCTCGTTCGTCGCACTGCTCTCGGGGCCCAAGGCCGGGGCCAGGGCGGTGGGTTGGCGGCGGACTCCGCGGGTCGGCTGGTCCGGCGCAGCGCCGTGCGCGGCGCGGGCGGGGGCCCGTACGCGGCATGGCCAGGCAATTCAAGCACGTGTTCGAATTACGGCGCAGCCTGGCGCGCGGCGGAGGCGACGGTGGCGGCGGCCTCCTGGTGCGGCAGGCCGGTCCGGGTGGCGGCTTCGATCAGCGCGGGGGCGAGCGCGTCGCCGTTGCCGGACTCGTACGCGCGGCACGCGGCCCAGTACAGCCGCGAGTTGCGCTGGCCATGCGGGGAGTCGCGGACGAACTGGACGAGCGCGAGCGAGTGCCGGGGGACCGGGCGGCGGGGTAACGCGGGCGGGGGCAGCGTGAGGAGGCGCAGCAGCCGGGCGGGGATCGGGGCCGCCGGTAGACCGGGGGAGCGGGGGTCCAGCAAATAGCGGCCGGCGTTGGTGACGGAACCGGGGCCCACCAGATAGCCGCCGTGGCCGCGGACGTCGATGCCGGGCCCGGGGGCGGCGCCCGGCCTGCCGACCGAGTTGGGGACGGCGGTCCCGGCGTGCCCGGTGAACCACAGGTGGCGGCCGCCGCTGGGGGTGAGGACCGTCACGGTCTCCGGGACGGCGAAGCCGTGTTCGCGCGCCAGGGCGGCGAGGGCCGCGACCCCGTCCAGGCCGTGCTTGACGTCCAGGTCGAGGCCGACGAGGTGGTGCGGGGCGACCCCGCAGGCGATGCCGTAGCCGGTGGCCCAGGGCGCGGCGGCGAACAGCGCGCGGACGGCGTCGTGGTCGGTGGTCGCGTCGTGCACGCCGTGGCCGATCCGGCCGCACTCGCCCAGGCAGCGCGCGGGTGCGGTGTCCGCGCCCCGCGGGGGCTCGCCGCGGTGCGGGGAGCGCACGGCGGGGAGCTTGGTGCGGGAGAGCGGGATGACCGCCAGTTGCCGGGAGGCGGCGGCCAGGGCGTTGGCGAGCGCGGCGCTGTGCAGGACGGAGGAGGCCATGGCCCTATTTTCGTACTCATGTTCGAAAAAAGGGAAGGGGGCAGGGTGAAAAGAGCTTTTAGGACGCTTTGCAGGTTTGTCGACAGATCATCACGCTTGCGAGCTAAAGAGGCCATCCGGGTGGGTTCGTCGGGCATTGCGTGGGCAATTCTGCTTCCGGCGACGTCGTGATCAATCGAGCGGAGCGGTCGGCCAACCGCCTCGCAGCATCCCGTTCTCAGTTCTGTGGAGGAACAACATGGCAAGCATCCGCACCTTCCGCGTCCTCACCGCGCTGGCGGCACTCCCCGTCGCCGCGGTCCTCTTCGCGGGGTCGGCAGCTGCTGACGACGGCGCTTTCGCCGGCGACCACTCGAACGCGACCATCGTGAGCAACACCGGTGGCAACGTGGGCGGTTCGAACCACGGCAACGTGACGACCACCCAGCAGGGCGCGAGCGGATCGGGCGCCTCGAACCAGAACAACACCGCGAGCGTGAACGGCTCCGGGTTCACCAGCATCGGGCAGAGCAACGTGAACGTGCACTTCTCCCCCCTGTGGTGGTGACGTACCGGTACGACCGGGGGTAGGTGACACGACCGCGCGGCGGCACGCCCAGTGCCGTCGCGCGGTCGCGTTCTCCCGGCAGGATGTACCGGTGGATCTTGGCCGGGTGCTCGGGCGAGAGGCCCGGACGGCTTGTCCAGAGGTTTCCGAACTTCCGTCCACAGCCTGTGGACAACTTCCCACGCCTTGACAGGGGCGGGCCGGGACCAGGAATCTGACGGTACGTCAGAAATCCGGAACCCGGAAACCCGCGGAGGCCGTCCCCGTGCACCTCGCCCCCACCCCGCGCCAGCTCCGGCTACGGGCCGAGCTGCGCGACTACTTCGGCCGGCTGATACCCGAGGAGACCCGCGAGGCCCTCCGGGCCGAGCCGCCCGGCGGCCCGCTCGCCCGGGGCCTGCTGCGGCGGATCGCCGCCGACGGCCTGCTCGGCCTCGGCTGGCCCACCGAGTACGGCGGGCAGGGCCGCGGCCCCGACGAGCAGTTCGTGTTCTTCGACGAGTCCTACCGGGCCGGCGCCCCCGTGTCGATGGTCACCCTCAACACCGTCGGCCCGACCCTGATGAAGTACGGGACGGCCGCCCAGAGGGAGTACTTCCTCCCCCGGATCCTGGCCGGCGAGTGCGTCTTCGCGATCGGGTACACCGAACCCGACGCGGGCACCGACCTCGCCTCCCTCCGCACCCGCGCCGTCCGCGCCGACGGCGAGTGGCTGATCGACGGCTCCAAGACCTTCACCAGCAACGCCCAGGGCGCCGACTGGATCTGGCTCGCCTGCCGCACCGACCCCGAGGCCCCCAAGCACCGGGGCATCTCGATCATCCTCGTGCCGACGGACACCCCC
This sequence comes from Streptomyces sp. NPDC006733, assembly GCF_040636125.1. Classification (NCBI taxonomy): domain Bacteria; kingdom Bacillati; phylum Actinomycetota; class Actinomycetes; order Kitasatosporales; family Streptomycetaceae; genus Streptomyces; species Streptomyces sp. NPDC006733. Next base: position 98,061 of record NZ_JBEYJD010000015.1, read on the forward strand.
GGCTTCTCCTGGACCCCGATCCACACCGTCGGCGGCCAGACCACCAGCGCCACGTACTACGACGGCGTCCGCGTCCCGTCCGGCAACCTCGTCGGCGAGGAGAACGCCGGCTGGTCGCTGATCACCAACCAGCTCAACCACGAGCGGGTCGCGCTGGCCGCCATCGGCATGCAGGCCGAGGACCTCTACGACGCGGCGCTCGCGAGCGCCCGCGCACCCGGCCCGGACGGCACCCGCCGGATCGACACCCCCTGGGTGGCGTCCCGGCTGGCCGAGGCCCACGCCCGGCTCTCCGCGACCCGGCTGCTCAACTGGCGCCTGGTCCAGGACGTCGGCGCCGGCACCCTCACCCCCGGCGACGCGTCGGGCGTGAAGTTCGCGGGCACCGAGAGCGCGATCGAGGTCTACCGGGCGCTCCAGGAGGCGGTCGGGGAGGACGCGCTCATCCGGGGCGGCGAGAGGGGCGAACTGGAACGGATGAACCGGGCCGCGCAGATCAACACCTTCGGCGGCGGGGTCAGCGAGGTCCAGCGGGAGATCGTCGCGACGATGCGGCTCGGGATGAAGAGGAGCAAGCGGTGACGGGCGAAGCAGCCGGCAACGGGCAGGACGGGCCGGACGAGCTGTACGAGCGGCTCGCGGTCCACGTCGGGCAGGTCGCCGCGGCCGGGGGCGAGGGCAAGGACCCGGTCAACGAACCGATGATCCGCCACTGGTGCGAGGCGATGGGCCACCCCGTCCCCGCCGACGGCTCCGCCCCGGCCACCATGCTCCAGGTGTGGACCATGGGCGGGCTCTCCGGCCACACGGCGGGCACCGCGCGCTCCAGCGCCTACGACGACGTCCTGGCGCTCCTCGACGAGGCCGGCTGCACCTCGGTCGTCGCGACCGACTGCGAGCAGGAGTACCTCAGGCCGCTGCGGCCCGGCGACCGGATCACGTACGACGCCGTCATCGAGTCCATCTCGCCGCGCAAGACCACCAAGCTCGGCACCGGCCACTTCGTCACGACGCGGATGGACGTCCAGGCGAACGGCGAGCTGTCCGGCACCCATCGCTTCCGCATCCTCAAGTACGCGCCCGCGCGGCCCCCGGACCCCGCGAGCCCCCGGGCCGACGCGAAGCCCGCCGTCAGGGCCACCCGCCCGCGCCCCGTCGTCAACCGCGACAACGCCGGCTACTGGGAGGCGCTGGAGCGGCACGAGCTGCTCATCCAGCGCTGCACCGGCTGCGGCACGCTGCGGCTGCCGTGGCTGCCGGGCTGCAACGCGTGCGGCTGCCCGGACTGGGACACGGTCCCGGCGGCGGGCGCGGGCACCGTCTTCAGCTACGTCGTCATGCACCATCCGCCGTTCCCGGCCTTCGATCCGCCGTACGCGGTCGCCCTCGTCGAGCTGGCGGAGGGCGTGCGCGTCCTCGGCAACGTCACGGGAGTGCCGTACGACAAGGTGCGCGCGGGGCTCCCCGTGACGCTCGATTTCCTGACGGTGGACGGCGAGTTCACGCTGCCCGTCTTCCGGTCGGTGGAAGCCGGAGAGGGCTGACATGGACTTCACACCCACCGAGGAGCAATCGGCGGCGAGCGGGCTCGCCGCCGGGATCCTCGACCGCAGCACCGACCCCCTGAAGGCGTGGAGCGCGCTGTGCGAGGCGGGACTCGTCGCCGCCGTCGAGGAGATCGGGCTGCTCGGCCTGGTGCTGCTGCTGGAGGAGGTGGGCCGCCGGACCTCGGCCGTCCCGCTCGCCGCGACCTGCGCGTACGGCCTGCTGCCGGTCGGCGCGTACGGCACCGACGAGCAGCGCGCGCGCCTGCTGCCCGGCCTGCGCGACGGGTCGTACGTCGCCACGGGAGCCTTCCCGCACCGGTCGGCGCGCGCGGTCGCGAGCGCCGACGGCCCCCGGCTGACCGGCACCTTCCCCGCCGTGCCCTGGCTGTGCGAGGCCACGCACGTCCTCGTCCCCGCCACGACCGGCACCGCCACGACCGGCACTGGCACCCGGCTGTTCTGGCTGCCGGTCCCCGCCGGCGTCGAGCCCGTCGCGACCACGGCCCCCTGGGCCGCCGGCCGGCTCGTGCTGGACGGCACGCCCGCCGAGCCGCTCGGCGACGCGAGCGCCTACGGGCAGGTCCTCGCGCGGGCCCGCACCGCCTTCGCGGGGCTCCAGGCGGGCGTCTGCGCCGGGTCGCTGGCGCGGGCGGTCGCGTACACGTCGGTGCGCGAGCAGTTCGGGCGTCCGCTGTCCACGAACCAGGCGGTGCTGCTGCGCGCCGCCGACATGTACATGGACACCGAGGCGATCCGCGTCACCGCCTACGAGGCGGCCTGGCGCTTCGACAACGCGCTCGCCGCCGACTCCCACGCCCTGACCGCCGCCTGGTGGGCGTCCGAGGGCGGCAAGCGCGTCGTCCACGCCGGGCAGCACCTGCACGGCGGGATCGGCGCGGACCTCGAGCACCCCGTCCACCGGCACTTCCTGTGGGGGCGGCAGCTGGACGCGTATCTCGGCGGCGGGGCCGAGGTGCTCGCCGAACTCGGCGCGCTGCTGGCCGATCCGGCCGTCGACCAGGGCAAGAGCGAGCACGAGGAGGAGGCCGTATGACGCACTCCCCGGTCCGGGTACCGGCCGGCCCCGTGCGGGCGGGCGACGAACTGCCGCCGCTGCGCGTCCCGGTCACCCGCACGCTGATCGTCGCGGGTGCCATCGCCTCGCGGGACTTCCAGGACGTGCACCACGACGTGGAGCTCGCCCGGCAGAAGGGCTCGCCGGACATCTTCATGAACATCCTCACCACGAACGGCCTGGTCGGCCGCTACGTCACCGAGTGGGCCGGGCCCGGCGCGGTGCTGCGAGCGGTGCGGATCCGGCTGGGGGCGCCGAACTACCCGGGCGACGAGATGGTGCTGACCGGCCGGGTGACGTCCGTCGACGGCGACGCCTCGGCCACCACCGTCGAGATCGCCGTCCTCGGCGCCAACCACCTCGGGCACCACGTCACCGGCACGGTGACCGCCGTGCTCCCGACCGCCGCCCGGAGCCCGGAGGAAGCCGTATGAGCGTCCGCAACCGCGACAGCCTCGGCGGCAGGGCCGCGATCGCCGGGATCGGCGCGACGGAGTTCTCCAAGGACTCCGGGCGCAGCGAGCTGAAGCTCACCGTGGAGGCCGTGCGGGCGGCCCTGGACGACGCCGGGCTGACGCCGGCAGACGTCGACGGGCTGGTCACGTTCACCATGGACACCAGCCCGGAGATCACGGTCGCCCAGGCGGCCGGCATCGGCGAGCTGTCGTTCTTCTCGCGCGTCCACTACGGCGGCGGGGCCGCCTGCGCGACCGTCCAGCAGGCGGCGATGGCGGTGGCGACCGGGGTGGCCGACGTGGTCGTCTGCTACCGCGCGTTCAACGAGCGGTCGGGCCGCCGCTTCGGGTCGGGGGTCCAGCAGCGCGACCCCTCCGCCGAGGGGGTGGCGCTCGGCGCCAACCTGCCCTCGGGCCTGCTCACGCCCGCCTCGTGGGTCGCCATGGCGGCGCAGCGCTACCTGCACGCCTTCGGCCTCGATCCGTCCGCGTTCGGGCCGGTCGCGGTCGCCGACCGCCGCCATGCCGCGAACAACCCCGCCGCGTACTTCCACGGCAAGCCGATCACCCTCGCCGACCACGCCGCCTCGCGCTGGATCGTCGAGCCGCTGCGGCTGCTGGACTGCTGCCAGGAGACGGACGGCGGCCAGGCGATCGTCGTGACGTCGCCCGAGCGGGCCCGCGACCTGCGGCACCCGCCCGCCGTGATCGCGGCCGCCGCGCAGGGCGCGGGCCGCGCGCAGGAGCAGATGACGAGCTTCTACCGGGACGACCTGACCGGGCTGCCGGAGATGGGGGTGGTCGCCCGCCAGCTGTGGCGGACCTCCGGGCTGGCGCCGGCCGACATCGACACCGCCGTGCTCTACGACCACTTCACCCCTTTCGTGCTCATGCAGTTGGAGGAGTTCGGCTTCTGCGGCCGGGGCGAGGCGGCGGACTTTGCGGCGGGCGGCGGCCTGGAGATCGACGGCCGGCTGCCGGTGAACACCCACGGCGGCCAGCTCGGCGAGGCGTACCTGCACGGGATGAACGGCATCGCCGAGGGCGTCCGCCAACTGCGCGGCAGCAGCGTCAACCAGGTGGCGGACGCCGCGCGCGTCCTGGTCACCGCCGGGACGGGCGTTCCGACGTCGGGGCTGGTGCTGACGGCAGACGGCTGAAACCGGGCGGCGGGGCGGGCGTGTCTGCCCGGGGCCGCCGGGCGCGGCGCGTTGACTCGCGCCATGCGTGGAACAAACCGGATTATTCGATATTTCCTTCCCGTCCTGTCCGCCCTGACGTCGCTGGCCTGCCTGGTCGGCGCCGGAGTGGCGAGCGCCGACCCCAACGCCGACTCGCTGCGCGGGGCCCGGTTCTTCCAGGGGACCGGCTTCGAGACCTGCGAGACCCCCGCGGCCGACACGATGCAGGCCTGGCGCGGCACCTCCCCCTACGGTGCCGTCGGCGTGTACTTCGGCGGCCGGGGCCGCGCCTGCGCCCAGCAGCCGAACCTCACCCCGTCCTGGGTGCGGACGGTGAACGACACCGGCTGGAGCATCCTGCCGATCTACGTGGGCTCGCAGGCGCCCTGCACGCTGAGCGACGCGAAGAAGGCGTTCTCGATCGACCAGGGCAACCCGGGCCAGGGCGGCACGAACGAGGGCAGGGACGCCGTCCAGCGCGCCCAGGACCTCGGCTTCGTCGAGAACAGCGCCCTGTACCTGGACATGGAGGCGTACGACATCCGCTCCGCGTCCTGCACGGCGACGACGCTCGCCTTCGTCCAGGCCTGGGACCGGGAGGTGCGCCGGCTCGGCTACATCCCGGGCTTCTACAGCAGCGCGGACTCCGGGATCGCGCACCTGGAGAAGGCCCGCGCCGCCGGGGTGGACGACCTGCCGAGCGTCGTCTGGTACGCCCGCTGGAACGTCCCGGCCACCTTGGAGGCGGAGCCGGCGCTGCCCCGCGAGGCCTGGCAGCCGCACAGCCGCATCCACCAGTACCAGGGGAACACCAAGGAGCAGTACGGGGGCCGGACGATCACCATCGACCGCGACCTCGTCGACGCCCCGGTCGCCGTGATCGGCTGACCTCCCCGACCCCGACCCCGACCCCCCCGATCCCCCGAAACCCCCTGCCCCCTGGATCGCCTGCCGGCCCGTCCCCGGGCCCCCGGAACGACCCGCACCCCGCTCCGACCCCACCTCCCGACCCCACCCAGGGCCCTGTGATCCTCAGGGACGGGTCCGCCTACGGGAGGTGGGGACAGCCCCCGTCCTACGACTTCAGGGTGATCCCGCTTCGGCACCTCCGGCGGATCCGCCGGGCGGGCGGCGCTCATAGCGTTATGGGCATGACCACGCCTGTGTGCACCAGCACCAGCACGATGCAGTTCTCCAGCTACGTCCGGGCCAAGGGCCCGACGCTGCTGCGTACCGCGCGCTCGCTCACCGCGAACCCGTGCGACGCCGAGGACCTGCTGCAGACCGCGCTGACCAAGACGTACCTGGCATGGGACCGCATCGACGACCACCGGGCGCTGGACGGCTACGTCCGCCGCACGCTGGTCAACACGCGCACCTCGCAGTGGCGCAAGCGCCGCGTCGACGAATTCGCGACCGAGGACGTCCCCGAGCCGCTGTCCACCGTTCCCGACCACACCGAGCAGCAGGCCCAGCGCGATGCGCTGCTGCGGGCCATCTCCCGGCTTCCTGCCAGGCAACGCGCCATGGTGGTGCTGCGCTACTACGAGGACATGAGCGAGATACAGACGGCCGAGGCCCTCGGCGTCTCGGTCGGCACCGTCAAGAGCGCGGTGTCCCGAGCGCTCGGAAAACTACGGGATGACCCCGAATTGCGCGTTGGGTAGTGACATACCGACTGGTATGGAAGCAGAATCACCGGGACCCTACCCGCACGTAATACGTGGAGGCTTCCGGTGCTGAGCACGATGCAGGACGTACCGCTGACCGTCACCCGCATCCTGACCCACGGTGCGCTGGTGCACGGTCGGTCCCAGGTCACCACCTGGACCGGGGACGCCGAGCCGCACCGCCGCTCCTTCCGCGAGATCGGGGTCCGGGCCATCCAGCTCGCGAACGCGCTCCGCGACGAGCTGGGGGTGGCCCGGGACGAACGGGTCGGAACGCTCATGTGGAACAACGCGGAACACATGGAGGCGTACCTCGCGATCCCGTCCATGGGATCCGTGCTGCACACGCTGAACCTGCGGCTACCCACCGAGCAGCTGACGTGGATCGTCAACCACGCCGCCGACCGCGTCATCCTCGTCAACGGCTCGCTGCTGCCGCTCCTCGCGCCGCTGCTGCCCGTCCTGGAGCCCGTCGAGCACATCGTCGTCGTCGGCGCCGGGGACCGCTCGCTCCTCGACGGCTGTCGCCCCGCCGTGCACGACTACGAGGAGCTGCTGGCCGGCCGCCCGACCACGTACGACTGGCCCGAGCTGGACGAGCGGGACGCCGCCGCCATGTGCTACACCTCGGGCACCACCGGCGACCCCAAGGGCGTCGTCTACTCCCACCGCTCCATCTACCTGCACTCGATGCAGGTCAACATGACCGAGTCGATGGGTCTCACGGACCGCGACACGACCCTCCTCGTCGTCCCCATGTTCCACGTCAACGCCTGGGGACTGCCGCACGCCACCTTCATGACCGGCATCAACATGCTCATGCCGGACCGCTTCCTGCAGCCGGCCCCGCTCGCCGAGATGATCGAGAGCGAGCGCCCCACCTACGCCGCGGCCGTCCCGACCATCTGGCAGGGCCTGCTCGCGGAGCTCGCGGCCAAGCCGCGCGACATCTCCTCCATGGCCACCGTCACCATCGGCGGCTCCGCCTGCCCGCCCGCCCTCATGAAGGCGTACGAGGAGCACGGGGTGCGGGTGTGCCACGCCTGGGGCATGACGGAGACCTCGCCGCTCGGCACCATGGCCCACCCGCCGGCCGGCCTCACCGCCGAGGAGGAGTGGCCGTACCGCACCAGCCAGGGCCGCTTCCCCGCCTCGGTCGAGGCCCGGCTGGTCGGCCCGGCGGGCGAGTTCATGCCGTGGGACGGCGAGTCCGCGGGCGAGCTGGAGGTCCGCGGCCCCTGGATCGCCGGCGCCTACTTCGGCGGCGCCGGCTCCGAGCCGCTGCGCCCCGAGGACAAGTTCAGCCCGGACGGATGGCTGCGCACCGGCGACGTCGGCGTCATCTCGCCCGACGGCTACCTGACCCTCACCGACCGGGCCAAGGACGTCATCAAGTCGGGTGGTGAGTGGATCTCCTCCGTCGACCTGGAGAACCACATCATGGCCCACCCGGACGTCGCCGAGGCCGCGGTCGTCGCCGTGCCCGACGACCGCTGGGGCGAGCGGCCGCTGGCGACCGTGGTGCTGAAGGAGGGCGCCACCGCCTCCTACGAGACGCTGCGGGAGTTCCTCGCCGGGCGCATCGCGCGCTGGCAGCTGCCCGAGCGCTGGGCGATCATCCCGGCCGTGCCGAAGACCTCGGTCGGCAAGTTCGACAAGAAGGTCATCCGCGAGCAGTACCGGCTGGAGCAGATCGACGTGACGTACGTGGCGGGCGCCGCGAAGGAGTGAACCCCGGACGGGTCGGGCCGGTCGGCGCAGCGCCGACCGGCCCGTCTGTGGGTCCGTAGGGCTCTAGGAGCCGATCTTGCCGAGCAGGTCCACGATGCGTGACTGCACGTCCGTGCTGGTCGAGCGCTCCGCGAGGAAGAGCACCGTCTCGCCGGAGGCCAGCCGCGGCAGTTCCGCCGGGTCGATGTCCGCCGAGGTGTAGACGACCATCGGGGTGCGGTTCAACTGGCCGTTGCCGCGCAGCCAGTCGACGATCCCCTGCCGCCGGCGGCGCACCAGCATCAGGTCCATCACCACCAGGTTCGGCCTGACCTGCGCGGCCGTCGTCATCGCCTCGACCTCGGACGAGGCGTGCGCGACCTGCATCCCGCGCCGCTCCAGCGTCGCGGTGAAGGCCTGCGCGATGTCCGGGTGGCCCTCGATCAGCAGGACCCGCGGCGGGTGCTGCTCGCTGTCGCGCGGCGCGAGCGCCTTGAGCAGGACGGCCGGGTCGGCGCCGTAGGCCGCCTCGCGCGTCGCCTGGCCGAGCCCGGCGGTCACCAGGACCGGCACCTCGGCCTCCGCTGCCGCCTGACGCAGCGACTGCAGCGCCGTACGGGTGATCGGGCCGGTCAGCGGGTCGACGAAGAGCGCGGCGGGCGGCTCGGCGACCTGCGCGTCGACCTCCGCGCGGGACCTGACGATGACCGGGCGGTAGCCGCGGTCGGTCAGCGCCTGGCGCGTCGAGACGTCCGGCTCGGGCCAGACCAGCAGCCGGCGCGGCTCGTCCAGCAGTTGGCCCGGCTCGTCGGCGGGCTCGGTCATGACCTCGACGGCGCCGTTCGGGCCGTCCAGCGGCTCGGGGCCCTCGTCGCCCTCAGCGGGCGCTCCTATGGCGAACGCCCGGCCGGGAGCGACCGTGCGGAGCAGCGCCGTCTGCTGGTCGGCGTCCTGGCCGTCGCCCTGCTCCTCGGCGGCGGGGGGCGGGGAGATCCGGAGGGCGCCGCTGTCGGGGTCCGCCTGCGGGTGCGGGCGGGCCTCCACGTCGGGGCCGTCGTCCTGCTGCGGCCCGTTGAGCTTGCGCCGCCGGCCGGAGCCGGAGGGGTTCTGCTGGGGGAACGCGTCGGGCTGGGGTTGGGGTTGGGGTTGGGGCTGGGGTTGGGGCTGGGCCTGCGTCGGCACCGGCTGGACGAAGGCCACGCCCTGGCCGAGCGTGCGCACGCTGATCGCCCGGCCGTGGCTCTGGCCCTGCTGGACCTGTCCTTGGCCCTGCTGGCTCTGGCCCTGCTGGACCGGGCCCGGTACCTGCGCGGAAAGCTGTGCCTGCGGCTGCCCGGGGTTCGGGTGCGGGCCGGACGGCGGCACCGGGGAGCGCTGCCCCTGGCTCGGGATCGGCTGGGGGGCCGGCCCCTGCGCCGGGTTCTGGAGGCGCGGCTGCGCGCCCGGTTCGGCCGCGGGCGCAGCCGGAGCCACCGGCCGCCCGGCGTCCGGCCACTGCGGACTCACCGGCTGCGGTGCGCCGTTCTGCCCCTGGGGGCCGCCCTGGTGCGGCACCGGCGGAACCTGCGGGCCGGGTGCCTCCGCCGGCAGCGGCGCCGGCGCGGCCTCGTGGACGTGCTGGGCGGGCAGCTCGACGGGACCGCCGGCTCCGTCCGACTCCCCCGGCTGCGGGGGTGCGATCCGCCGCGCCCGGCGTCCCGCCGCGGGCTCCTGCCCGGCGAGCGCGGCGCCGGTGCCGTCGCTCCCCTGCGGCACGGCCGGCTCGCCGGCCGCCGGAAGGGCGTGCTGGACGGGGGTCGCGGAGAGTTCGGGCGTGGGCTGCTGGCCGTCGGACAGCGTCCGGCGGGCCCGGCGCCCGCTGGGCTGCTGGCCCGGCCGGTGCTGCTCCGGCTGGCCGCCCGGCGCCGGAACGGCCGCCGCGCCGCCCGCGGTGTCGCCCGCGCCCGGCTCGTCGGGCAGCGGCAGGCGCAGCGCGCGCCGGCGCCCGGTCGGCGTCTCCGGCTCGCCCGGCTGCGCCTGGCTGTGCCCCTCGTTGCGGGCGCGGCCCTCGTCGTCCGGTCCCTCGGTGGGGATCGCCCACGGCGCCACCACCGTGCCGCTGTCGTCCGCGGACCGGCGCGGGCGCGCCGCGCGGTCGGTGCCCGCGACGCCGGGCTCGCCGCTTCCGGCCCAGCCCGCCGCCGGCGTGCCGTCGGCGGGGGTGCCGGCCGCGGGGGAGCCCTGGCCGTTCGAGCCGGCGGTGCCCGCCACGGGGGCGGACGCGCCGCGCACCGGGGCCTTGGCGCCGCCGGTAGCGCCACCCGTGCCGCGAGCGGGCTTCGCGGGCATCGGCATGACGGTCGTCTCGGACTCGCGCGCCCCGTCCTTCGCCGCCACCGCGGCCGCCGCCCGGCCCGCGGCCGCGACGGCCGCCGAGCCCAGCGGCACCTCCAGGACGTACGCGCTGCCCTGGCCCGGCACTTCGTGCGTCTGCAGGACGCCGCCGTGCCGCTCCACGATGCCGCGGGCGATCGGCAGGTGCACCGCGTTGCCGCCCGCGTGCGGGCCCCGCACGTCGATCCTTATGACGTCGCCGCGCTGCGCCGCCGCCACCACGATCGTCGAGTCGCCGCCGCCGGTGACGACGGTGGCGTTGCCCGCCGCGTCCACCCCCGCGACGTCCGCGATCAGGTGGGCGAGCGCCTGGGCCATCCGCTCGCCGTCGATCGCCGCCTCGATCGGCGGGGCGTGCACGGCGTACTGCGCGCGTCCCGGGCCGATCAGCTCGACGGCACCCTCGACGGCCGCCGAGACGACCTTGTCGAGCCCGATGGGCTCGCGCCGCAGCCGGTCCTCGCCGCGGTCGAGCCGCTGGAAGGCCAGCACGTTGTCGATGAGGGTGGTGATGCGGGCGTAGCCGGCCACCAGGTGGTGCAGGATCTGGTTCGCCTCGGGCCACAACTGCCCGGCGGGGTCGGCGGCCAGGCCGGACAGTTCGCCGCGCAGCTCCGCCAGCGGGCCGCGCAGCGCCTCGTCCAGCACGGCCTGCAACTGGTCGCCGCGGGCCACGGCGGCGTCGAACGCGCTGCGGTCGGTGAACGTCATGACGGCGCCGACGAGCTGCTCGCCGTCCCGCACGGGGGCGGTCGTCAGGTCGACGGGCACGGCCCGGCCGTCCTTGCGCCAGAGCACCTGGCCGCGCACCCGGTGCTTGCGGCCCGAGCGCAGCGTGTCCGCGAGCGGCGTCTCCTCGTACGGCAGCGGCGTGCCGTCGGCGCGCGTGTGGTGCGCGAGGGGGTGCAGCTCCTGGCCGCCGAGGTCGGTCGCGCGGTAGCCGAGGATCTGGGCGGCGGACGGGTTGACGAGGACGACCTTGCCCTCGGTGTCCACGCCGATGACACCCTCGGCCGCGGCGCGCAGGATCATCTCCGTCTGGCGCTGCTGGCGGGCGAGTTCCGCCTCGGTGTCCATCGTGCCGCTGAGGTCCCGCACGACCAGCATCAGCAGCTCGTCACCGGTGTAGCTGTGCGGCTCGTCGTACGGGGTACGGCCGTCCTCGAGGTTGGCGCTCGTCACCTCGACGGGGAACTCCGTGCCGTCGGTGCGGCGCGCGACCATCCGGGTCGGCTTGGTGCGGCCGTTGTCGTCCTCGGCCTTCTGCGCGCTGCGCATCGACCCGGGGATCCGCTTGGAGTCGAACGCGGGCAGCAGGTCGAACAGGCCCCGCCCGACCAGTGCCGTCCCCGGTGACTCGAAGGTCTCGATCGCTATGGCGTTGGCGTTGACGACCGTGCCGTTGCCGTTGACCAGCAGCAGCGCGTCGGGCAGGGCGTCGAGTATCGAGGCGAGGCGAGCAGCGCCTCTGGATGGCCTGCTGCTCACGAGACGCGTCCTCCCTGTTACCGCACTTACCGCACTTCCTGCGGTGGCCCCGCGCAACCCGCGCGATCGGCTCTCACCGGCGGCCCATCTTGCCGCTGACCCCATGGCATGTCACTAGAGCGAGTGTACGTGCAGCGGTTGGCCGAGCGGCCGCGGATGCCCATGTACCCCTGAGTGATTCGGTGTTCGAGCGCATACGGTGCGAGATCATCGCCCGTGTGGCGTGCGTCACGCCTGCCCGGGGCCGGCGGGCAGAACCGGTGCCATGCGGTTCCAGCGGGCGACCTCGCAGCCGTTGCTCCTGCTGTACTTCTCCTTGACGGCCGTACCGTGCCAGACCCCTGTGACCTGCGCGGTCTGCGATCCGCCGTAGATCATCGAGCACATCTGGCCGCTCGGCACGGGGCCCACGGGGCCGCCCTGCCGCCTCAGCTGCGCGCAGGAGTCCGCCACGTGCCGGGCCGGCCCGGTGAGCGGGTCCGAGGGGGACGCGATCGAGGGGTTCGCGGCCGAGGGGGACGCGGGCGAGGAGGACGCCGCCGAGGGGGACGCGAGGGGCGCGGGCAGGATCGAGGCCTCGACCGGGGCGCCGGGGGCCGCGGGCTTCGCCGCCGGGTCCTGGTCGGGCCCGCAGTCGAGCCTGCTCGTGGTGATCTTCCCCGTGCCGTCGTCGACGGTGATGGTCAGCTGGTTGTTCGCGGGGGGAGCGGGGGCCTCGGAGGCAGGCGGCACCGGGACCGCACCGGCGTCGTTCGCCAGGAGCAGCGGCAGGCCGGCGGCGAGCACGACGCCGAGGACGGCGGCGAGCGGGAGCCGCCTCGCGGGCCGGGGGCGGGTGGGCGCCGCGGGGCGGGCGAGGGAGCGGACGGGGCGGGTGGGGGCGTTGAGTCGCATCCCCCAGTCCTTACCGTCCCGGACGCCACTTTCCGCGCAACTCACCCGAACGGGGGCGAGCCGCCCTCGGAGGCCCCGCAACCTCTTTGCCGTCCCCCTCGGCAGGCTTGTACTCTGGTCTGCGATTGGTGACAGCCTGCCGGGCTGTGCCATCATCTCCACACGCCCTCGCTCGCGCGGGTGTGGAGGAGGCTTCGCCTAGTCTGGTCTATGGCGCCGCACTGCTAATGCGGTTTGGGACTTCAATCCCATCCGGGGTTCAAATCCCCGAGCCTCCGCTCGTTTCCGGAGCCCCGGTCGTCTCAGGACGACCGGGGCTCCGTCGTTGCCGAGGTGCCTCGCCGGCACCCCTCCGACGGCTGTTTTTGCAGCTCAGGCGGGGTGAGGGCAATGGATTTCACCTCACGCCGCAGGTCATGTAATGTTGTTCTCGCAACGCCGACCGGTGAGAAACCGCCGGAAAGCACAAGCACTCGTAGCTCAACGGATAGAGCATCTGACTACGGATCAGAAGGTTGCAGGTTCGAATCCTGCCGAGTGCACTCAGGTCAGAACCCCCGAGGAGATCGTCTGAGGGGGTTCTGGTTTGTTCAGTACAACGGCGCGGGGTGGAGCAGCTCGGTAGCTCGCTGGGCTCATAACCCAGAGGTCGCAGGTTCAAATCCTGTCCCCGCTACTACGACCAGAGGCCCGACACGGAAGTGTCGGGCCTCTGGTGTTTTCCGGACCCGGTGTCCCCGTCCCCCGTCCCCGGTCGCCCGCTCCGGTGGACTGTCGGTGGCACGGGCTACTGTCGGCCGGATGGTGGCGATGAACGCGCGGGGGCTGAAGGCGGCGTGCCTGGCGATGCCGGGTGCCGTGGAGGAGTTCCCGTTCCCGGGGAACCCGGATCTGTCGGTGTTCAAGGTGGAGGGGAAGGTCTTCGCGCTGAGCGCGCTGGAGGCCGAGCCGCTCAAGGTCAGCCTCAAGTGCGATCCGGAGATCGCCGAGCAGTTGCGGGCGGAGTACCCGGCGGTCATCCCCGGCTACCACCTCAACAAGCGGCACTGGAACACGGTGACGCTCGACGGTTCGCTGCCGGCCCGCATGGTGCGGGAGATGATCGAGGACTCCTACGACCTGGTGGTGGCGTCCCTGCCGCGCGCGATCCGGCTCACGTACGACCGGCCCTGACGGATCCCCCGCTGCCCCGCGCTGCCCGCCGGTACCCGGTGGCGCCCGTTCACCAGCCCGCCTCGACGTAGAGCGTCAGTTGCGGGACGCTCCGCGCGCCGCACAGGCGCAGCACGCGGGCGTGGGTCGCCGGGCAGTGCACGGCGAGCCGGGCGGACGGGGGCAGGGCCGCCGCGAGCCGGATGAGGGTCGTGGCGCAGTGGGCGTCGATGAACGACAGGGCGGTGAGGTCGATCAGGCGCGGGGGCGGTCCTGTGCCGCCCAGCGACCGCCGCAGCTCCGTGTCGAACTGCTCCCGGGTGGCGAGGTCGGCGTTCCCCGCGAGGTGCAGGATCGTGCCGGTCCTGGTGATGTGCAGCGCTTCGAGGGACTGCAGGATCTCGGTGGGGTGGGACGCGCCGACCCGGTCCATCAGCTCGGGCGGGAACAGTCGGCGGTCGTACTCGCAGATCGCGGTGAAGCCGATGTCGGCGAAGAGCGGGGTGAGCCCGTTCTCGTAGTCGATGAGCTCCTCGGGGTCGACGCCGGGCCCCAGCGCCCAGGTCATGTCGCCGACGGCCCGCAGCCCGCTGAACCCCATGACGCTCGCGCCCTCGGTGAAGTCCAGCCAGGTCGTGGCGCGGCGCTCGGCGTCGAAGCCGCGCTCCGGGTCGTAGCCGGGCGTCTCGTTGATGACGAGGAGCCGCTCGTCGCGCAGGGCCTCGGCCGCCGGGACGCCGTGGTCGGCGAGGCGGGCGGCGGCCGTCCCGGGGGTGGTGGCGGGGTCGACGAAGAGGATCACCCGTTCGCCGCGGAGCAGCCCGGCCTCGGTGAAGGCGGCCCGGACCGCCCAGCGCGCCCGGTGGCTGTCGAAGCCCAGACAGGCGTGATCCCCGGAGGCCATCCGGTCGATGGAGACGGTGTAAGGGACGGCGCCACTGTCCATGCGGGGAACGTACCTCCGTTTGTCGTGTGGTGGAGGTGCCGCGATTGAATTCGTACGAATACGACATGACGTGACCGTATGTCGGACGACAACTGCGCATGTTTGTCACGAGTATGACGAAACGTCACATATGGGACACGAGACGGCAGTTGATCAACTGCGCTGCTCCACACGCCATGTTGATCAACTGACGTCTCCCATGTGCCCCTTGGCGAGAGCCCCGTCGCCGTCAGCCCAACACCTCTGCCAGGCGCCGCCATTCGGCACGCGGCAGCACCGATCGGGCCTGGCCGGTGACGACTTGCAGGGCAACGTGGTCAGCGCCGGCCGTACGGAAGGATTTGATCCGGCCGAGGATGTGGTCGTCGTCGCCCCAGGCGAAGACGGTGTCGATCAGACGGTCACTGCCGCCGCCGGTGAAGTCCCCCTCCTCGAAGCCGAGTCGGAGGAAACTGTTGGTGTAGTTCGGCATCGCCAGGTAGGGGGCGAGGTAGCCGCGCGCGATCCCGCGGGCGACGTCCGGGTCCTTCTCCAGCACGATCTTGAACTCGGGCGCCAGCAGAGGCCCTTCGCCCAGGAGCGCGCGGGCCTGCTCGGTGTGCTCCGGCGTGACGAGGTACGGGTGCGCGCCGCCCGCCCGGTCGCGGGACAGCTCCAGCATCTTCGGGCCCAGGGCGGCCAGCACCCGCCGTCCGGCCGGTACGGGCGCGGGCGCGGCGTCCAGCGCGTCCAGGTAGGCCACCATCGCCGAGTACGGCCGCCGGTAGCGGTCGGAGAGCTGGGCGTGGCTCACCCCGAGGCCGAGCAGGAAGCGGCCCGGGTGGGCCGCCTCGACCTCGGCCGTGCGCGCGGCGACCGCGTCCGCCTCGTGGTCCCAGATGCTGAGGATCCCGGTGGCGACCGTGATGCGCGGGGAGGCGTCGAGCACCCGGGCCGCGTCCTCGACGGAGGCGCTGCCGCCCAGCCAGATCGCGCCGAAGCCCAGCTCGTCCAGCTCGGCCGCCGCCTCGGCGATCTCGCCGCGCAGCTCCGGATCGTCCGAGCGCATACCGCCGTTCCAGATCCCGTACCGGCCGACCGACTCCCGGGCGTCCGTGCCGCCGCCGCTGTCCTTGCTCCCCATGTCCGGGCTCCCCGTCCTCGCCGCTATCTCCGGTGCGTGCTGTCGGCAACCCGCTCGCCGACCGCCGTATTCCGCGCGCCCGCCCCGGCCGCACGGGGCCCCGTCCGCCCTTTCTCAGGAGATTCACAGGTTTCCGAAAGACTGCTCTCAGGGCCCCCTCGCAGGCTCGACCCATGCCTTCCTCCCCCGCGGCGGCCTCCGCCGAGCTGTCCCGCCCCGACGGGTCCCCGGTCCGTGTCCTCGTCGTCGACGACGAGACCGCCCTCTCCGATCTGCTCTCCATGGCCCTGCGCTACGAGGGCTGGGAAGTCCGTACCGCGGCCGACGGCGCCGGGGCGCTGCGCGCCGCCCGCGACACCCGGCCGGACGCCGTCGTGCTCGACGTGATGCTGCCCGACATGGACGGCCTGGAGGTGCTCGCCCGGCTGCGCCGCGAGACCCCCGACGTGCCGGTGCTCTTCCTCACCGCCAAGGACGCGGTCGAGGACCGGATCGCCGGCCTGACGGCGGGCGGCGACGACTACGTCACCAAGCCGTTCAGCCTGGAGGAGGTCGTGGCCCGGCTGCGCGGGCTGATGCGCCGCTCGGGCGCCGCCGCGGCACGCAGCGAATCCCTGCTGGTCGTCGGCGACCTCGTACTGAACGAGGACAGCCACGAGGTGTACCGCGGGGACGACTCGATCCACCTCACCGCCACCGAGTTCGAGCTGCTGCGCTTCCTGATGCGCAACCCGCGCCGGGTGCTCAGCAAGGCGCAGATCCTCGACCGCGTCTGGTCCTACGACTTCGGCGGTCAGGCCAACGTGGTCGAGCTCTACATCTCCTACCTGCGGCGGAAGATCGACGCCGGACGCGCCCCGATGATCCACACCCGGCGGGGGGCGGGCTACCTGATCAAGCCGGGCGAGGCGGCGTGAGGACCGCCCGCCGCCGTCCCTGGCCGCTGCGGGGCCGCCCCTGGTCGCTCCGGCGCCGGCTCGTGGTGTCGTCCGTCGCGCTGGTCGCCGTCGTGTGCGCGGTGATCGGCACGGTCACCGCGATCGCCCTGCACACCTACCTGTACGGGCAGCTCGACACCCAGCTCGCCGCCGTCGCGCACCGCGCCGGCGGCCCGCCGCCCGGCGCCACGATGCTGCCGCACCTGGGGTCCGGCAACGACCTGGGGTTCGTCATCGGCGGCGGCCAGCCGGTCGGCACGATCGGCGCGAAGGTCGTCGACGGGCGGATCACGGCGACCGCGATCAGCGCCCAGCGGGAGAGCGGCGAGGCGGTCCCGCAGGTGACCCCCGAGTCCCTCGCGGCCGCGCAGACCGCGGTCCTCGCCGACCTGCCGCTCGACGGCGGCGCGCACAGCATCGACGTCCCCGGCCTCGGCGCGTACCGCATGCAGTCGGTCGCGACGCAGGACGGCACGTACCTCGTCGGGATCCGGGCCTCCGGCGTGCGGGACACCCTCGACACCCTCGTCTGGGTGGAGGTGTGCGTGACCGCCGCCGGGCTCGCGGCCGCCGGGCTCGCCGGGACCGCCCTGATCCGCATCTCCCTCCAACCGCTGCGGCGCGTCGCCGCGACCGCCTCCCGGGTGTCGGAACTGACGCTGCACCGCGGGGAGGTGGCGCTGCACGAGCGGGTACCGGCGGCGGACACCGACCCGCGCACCGAGGTCGGCCAGGTCGGCGCGTCCCTCAACCGGCTGCTCGGACACGTCGGCTCCGCGCTGCACTCCCGGCAGGAGAGCGAGACGCGGGTGCGGCGCTTCGTCGCCGACGCCAGCCACGAGCTGCGCACCCCGCTCGCCTCGATCCGCGGCTACGCGGAGCTGACCCGGCGCGGCCGGGAGGACGTCGGCCCCGACACCCGGCACGCGCTGGGCCGCATCGAGTCCGAGGCCGGACGGATGACGTCGCTGGTCGAGGACCTGCTGATGCTCGCCCGGCTGGACTCCGGACGGCCGCTGAGCCTGGCCGCCACCGACCTGTCGCCGCTCGTCGTGGACTCCGTCAGCGACGCGCGGGCCGCCGGCCCCGACCACGTCTGGCGGCTGGACCTGCCCGACGAGCCGGCCACCGTCCACGGGGACGCGGAGCGGCTGCAGCAGGTGCTGGCGAACCTGCTGGGCAACGCCCGCACCCACACCCCGCCGGGCACGACCGTGACCGCGCGCGTCACCGGCGACCGGCACCACGGAGTGCTGCTCCAAGTGGTGGACGACGGGCCGGGCATCCCGCCCGACCTCACGCCGTACATCTTCGAACGGTTCGCGCGCGGCGACGCGTCGCGCGCCCGCGGCGCCGGATCGGGCTCCACCGGTCTGGGGCTGGCGATCGTGCACTCCGTGGTCGCGGCGCACGGCGGCCGCGTGTGGGTGGAGAGCGCCCCGGGCCGCACCGCCTTCACCGTCCAACTCCCCGGCCCCACAGGGACGTTGTCCGCACAGGACGCCGCCTCGGCCGAGGCCGGGGACTCACAGCGGAGCCTCAGGTTCACCACAAGGTCGTGACAGCGCGGCGGTGGAGCGTCGGGGTATGCGAACCCACCTCGGCACCCTGCCGTCCCGGCAGCACCTGCCGGTCGCACACAGCGACCCGGTGCTCGACGTCGTCATCCCCGTCCACAACGAGGAGAACGACCTGGAGCCGTGTGTCAGACGCTTGCACGCGCACCTGGCAGGCACCTTCCCCTACCCCTTCCGGATCACCATCGCGGACAACGCGAGCACCGACCTCACGGAGGCCGTCGCGAAGAGCCTCGCGGCGGAGATCCCCGAGGTCGCGTCCTTCCGGCTCGACCAGAAGGGGCGCGGGCGGGCCCTGCGGGCCGTCTGGACGCGGTCCGAGGCGCCGGTGCTCGCCTACATGGACGTCGATCTCTCGACGGACCTGAACGCGCTGCTGCCGCTGGTCGCCCCGCTGATCTCCGGCCACTCGGACCTGGCGATCGGCTCCCGGCTGACCCGCAGCTCGCGCGTCGTGCGCGGCGCCAAGCGCGAGTTCATCTCCCGCACGTACAACCTGATCCTGCGCGGCTCGCTCGCTGCCCGCTTCTCCGACGCGCAGTGCGGCTTCAAGGCGATCCGCAAGGACGTCGCCGAGCGGCTGCTGCCGATGGTGGAGGACACCGGCTGGTTCTTCGACACCGAGATGCTGGTGCTCGCGGAGCGCGCGGGGCTGCGGATCCACGAGGTGCCGGTCGACTGGGTCGACGACCCCGACAGCACCGTGGACATCGTCCGCACGGCCGCCGACGACCTCAAGGGCGTCTGGCGGGTGGGCCGCGCGCTCGCCACCGGGGCGCTCGCGCTCGACCGGCTGCGCCGCCCCTTCGGCGACGACCCGCGCGACCGTGAACTGGGCGGCGTGCCACCGGGCCTCGCCCGCCAGCTGGTCGGCTTCTGCGTCGTCGGCGCCCTGAGCACCCTGGTCTACCTGGTGCTGTACTCGGCCTTCCGGCTCGGGCTCGGCTCGCAGCCCGCCAACGCGGCCGCGCTGCTGGTCTCCGCGATCGGCAACACCGCCGCCAACCGCCGGCTGACCTTCGGCGTCCGGGGCCGGGAACAGGCCGTCCGGCACCAGGCGCAGGGCCTGGTCGTCTTCGCCATCGGCCTCGCGCTGACCAGCGGGTCGCTCGCCGCGCTGCAGGCGGCCAACACCCGTCCCTCGCACGGCACGGAACTCGCCGTCCTCATCGCCGCCAACCTCGCGGCGACGGTGCTGCGCTTCCTGCTCTTCCGCGCCTGGGTCTTCCCGTCGGGGGCGGCGACCGCCGCCGGGCCGGAACCGGCCCGCGAGTACGCGCTCGCGACCGCTGACGACCACGAGCCGGTCCTCGCACACGGCTCCGCCCACGCCACCGGCGACTTCGACCACAGACACCACCACACCCCCGACCTCGACCACGACTCCGACCCGAGGAGCGCACGATGACCGCGCCGTACAGCACCCCGGCCGACCTCCCGGCCGCCGGGCCGCCCCCGCAGCCCGCCGAGCTGCCCGGCCCGGTGACCCGCACCCCCGTGCCCGAGCACGCGCCCCCGCCCGGCGCACCGCCCGCGACCGTGCCGTCCGGCCCGGCCGTGCCGCCCGGCCCCCGGGGCTTCGCGGTGCGCGTCTGGAGGGGCCGTCCCGAGGACGCCCGCTGGGTGCGTCCCGCCTTCCTGGCGCTGCTGGCGGTGACCGCCGCGCTGTACCTGTGGGACCTGAGCGCGTCCGGCTACGCCAACTCCTTCTACAGCGCCGCGGTCCAGGCGGGCAGCGAGAGCTGGAAGGCGATGTTCTTCGGCTCGTCCGACGCGGCGAACTCGATCACCGTCGACAAGCCCCCGGCCTCGCTCTGGCCGATGGAGATCGCCGTCCGGATCTTCGGCCTCAACTCCTGGTCGGTCCTGGTCCCCGAAGCGCTGATGGGCGTCGCGACGGTGGGCGTGCTCTACGCCGCCGTCCGCCGCCGCTTCGGCGCCGCGGCCGGGCTGATCGCGGGCGCCGCACTGGCCGTCACCCCGGTCGCCGCCCTGATGTTCCGCTTCAACAACCCGGACGCGATGCTCGCGCTCCTCATGACGGCCGCCGTCTACTGCGTGCTGCGCGCCCTCGAGGGCGCCAGGACGAAGTGGCTGGTCTGGGCGGGCGTCGCCTTCGGCCTCGCCTTCCTGACCAAGACGCTGCAGGCCTTCCTCATCCTCCCGCCGCTCGCGGTCGTCTACGCGGTCGTCGCGCCGACGACGCTGCGCCGGCGCCTCGGCCAACTGGCGCTGGCCGGGCTCGCGCTGCTGGTCTCCTGCGGCTGGTGGGTGGCGATCGTCGAGCTCTGGCCGGCCTCGTCCCGCCCGTACATCGGCGGCTCGCAGGACAACAGCTTCCTGTCGCTGACCTTCGGCTACAACGGCTTCGGCCGCATCACCGGCAACGAGACGGGCAGCGTCGGCGGCGGGGGCGGCGGCCAGGGCGGCGGCCAGTGGGGGAGCACGGGCATCACCCGGCTCTTCGACGGTGACATGGGCGGCCAGATCGCCTGGCTGCTGCCGGCCGCGTTCGTCCTGCTCGTCGCGGGGCTGTGGCTGACCCGACAGGCGCCGCGCACCGACGCCCGGCGCGGCGCGTTCCTCGTCTGGGGCGGCGCGCTGCTGATGACCTTCGGGGTCTTCAGCTTCATGTCGGGCATCTTCCACCAGTACTACAACATCGCCCTGGCCCCCTACATCGCCGCCCTCGTCGGCATGGGCGCCACCCTGCTGTGGGAGAGGCGCACGCACCTCGCCGCCGCGGCGGCGCTGGCCGTGACGGCCGCGGGCACCGGCTACTGGGCGTACGTCCTGCTGGGCCGGGCGTCGGACTGGCACCCGTGGCTGCGCTGGACGGTGCTGGTCGGCGGCCTGGTGGCGGCGGCCGGCCTGCTGCTCGCCGCACGGCTCGGCCGGCGGGCCGCGGCCGCCGTGGCGGGCTTCGGGGTCGCGGCGGCGCTCGCGGCACCGTTCGCGTACACCCTGAACACCGTCGACACCGGGCACAGCGGCTCGATCGTGACGGCGGGACCCGCCGTCCAGGGCGGCATGGGCGGCCCCGGCGGGATGCGCGTCTTCGGTCCCGACGGGACGCCGGGGCAGGGCGGCCAGGGCGGCCGGACCCTGCCCGGCGGCCAGCAGCCGCCGGCGATGCCGGGCGGCGGGCAGAACGGCGGGACCGGCACGCAGGGCCGGCCCGGTCAGGGCGGCCAGGGCCAGACCGGCCCGCAGACGCAGATCTTCCCCGGCGGCGGCACCGACGGCGGGAGGACCGGCGGGCGCGGTGGCGGCGGGATGGGCGGCCTGCTCGACGGCGCCGACGTCAGTTCGGCGATGAAGGCGCTGCTGGAGAAGAACGCCTCCGACTACACCTGGGTCGCGGCGGCCATCGGTTCGCAGAACTCCGCCAGCTACCAACTCGCCACGGGCGAGCCGGTCATGGCCATCGGCGGCTTCAACGGCAGCGACCCGTCACCGACGCTCGCGCAGTTCCAGCGGTACGTCGCCGAGGGGAAGATCCACTACTTCATCTCCTCCGGCGGCGGCATGGGCGGTCAGGGCACGTCGTCCGCGATCAGCACGTGGGTCGCGTCCGCGTTCACCGCGAAGACGGTCGGCACCACCACCGTCTACGACCTGACGAGCCCCGCGAAGAGCTGACGCGGGGCACCGAACAACCCGGAGGGGTGGTTCTCGCAGGTCGACCGACCTGCGAGAACCGCCCCTCCGCCGGGTGGCGGTGTCGTGGCGCCGCTGCCGCGCCGGGCCGAGCGTCCGGAAGCGGCATAGCATCGGGTGCGGGCGGCCCCCGGGCCCACGGACCCGAACGAGCGCGCTCGCCCGAACCTGTCCGTCCGCCCGGAACGGCCCGCCGACCCGGAACACCCGAAGGGAACGCCCGCCATGGCCGAGGACAGCCGCGCGACCGCGCCCGGGGCCAGCGTGTGGCTGCATGAGCGGCCGGCGGCCAAGCGCCGCAGCGAGCAGCCGACCGGCCTGGACCGCGACAAGATCGTGGCGACCGCCGTCCGGCTGCTCGACGCCGACGGCCTCGCCAAGTTCTCGATGCGCAAGCTCGCCGCCGAGTTGGGCGTGACCGCGATGTCCGTCTACTGGTACGTCGACACCAAGGACGACCTGCTGGAGCGCGTCCTGGACGCCGTGCACCGCGAGATCGTGCTGCCGGCCGAGGAGCCGTCCGAGGAGCCGGACGCCGACTGGCGCGACGAGGTGCGCCAACTCGCCCGCGGCTTCCGCGCCATGCTGGTGGCCCACCCCTGGACGGCGCACCTGATCGGCGAGTACCTGAACATCGGCCCGGTCTCGATGGACTTCGCGAACACCGCGATGCGCGCCATGACCCGGTCCGGCCTGCCGACCGAGCAGCTGACCGGCGCGCTCGGCTGCGTCTTCCAGTTCGTCTACGGGTACGGGACCGTCGAGGGCCGCTGGGGCGAGCGGTTCCGCGCCGCCGGCCTGGACGAGGACGAGTTCCTCGCCGACTGGATGGGCGGCGTCGAGGGCCGCCCCGGGTTCGCGCCGTCCCTCGAAGTGCTGGGGCGGCGCTCCACCTCCGTCGCCGAGCAGCGCGAGCGCGACTTCACCTTCGGGCTGGAGTGCGTGATCGCCGGTATCGAGACGATGCGCGACCGCGACCCGCGGACGTGAGGGCGGGCGTCCGGCTCGCCGGGCCGCCGCACCGGAGCGGTGCGGCGCCCGCCGCGTAGGGTTTCCGCATGGCTCCCAAAACGATCGCCACCAACACCACGGCGTCCCTCGACGAGCTGCTGGAGTTCGTCCGTCCGCGCCACCGCGCCATCCTGCTCACCACCCGCGCGGACGGTCGCCCCCAGGGCTCGCCGCTGACCTGCGGGGTCGACGACGCCGGGCGGATCGTCGTGTCGACGTACCCCCGAGCGGGCCAAGACCGCCAACGCCCGGCGGGATCCGCGGACCAGCGTCATCGTCCTGTCGGACGAATGGAACGGCCCCTGGGTGCAGATCGACGGCTCGGCCGAGGTCATCGACGCGCCGGACTCCGTGGAGCCGCTCGTCGAGTACTTCCGCAACATCTCGGGCGAGCACCCGGACTGGGACGAGTACCGGGCCGCGATGATCCAGCAGGGCAAGTCCCTGATCCGCGTCACCCCCGAGCGCTGGGGCCCGATCGCGACCGGCGGCTTCCCGGCCCGGCTCGCCTGACCTTGCCTGGCCTCGCCTGACCTCCTCAGACCGCGGGCAGTTCGGTCCCGCGCACCGCCTGGACGGCGAGTTCGATCCTCAGCGTGGTGCCGATGGCGGCGATACCGGCCTGGACGACCTGGTTGTAGTTCAGCGCGAAGTCGGCGCGGCGCAGCTCGGTGGTGGCGCGGAAGGCGGTGCGCAGGCCGCCCCACGGGTCGGGGCCGGTGCCGAGGTACGCCAGGTCGAGGTCGACGGGCCGCGTCACGCCGTGCAGGGACAGCTCGCCCCGCACGGTCCAGCGGTCCTCGCCGGCCGGCTCCAGGCCGCCCGTGCTGCGGTAGGTGATCTTCGGGTGGGCGGCGGTGTCGAGGAAGTCGGGGGAGCGCAGGTGGCTGTCCCGCAGGGTGTTGCCGGTGTCGATCGACGCGGCCTCGATGACGGCGTCGACGGATGACGCGGCCGTCCGCCCGTCGATCTCGATCCGCCCGCCGAACTGCGTGAACCGGCCCTGCACGCTGGAGATCCCGAGGTGCTGGGCGGTCGCGGTGACGGAGGAGTGCGCGGGGTCGATGGTCCAGGCGCCGGGCGGCGGCAGTTCCACGCCGCCCGCCCGGGAGAGCGTCACGGTGCCGGCGTCGGCGGAACCCGACGCGGTGACGATCGCGGTCGAGGCCGCGGGCAGGTAGCCGATCGCGGTCACGATGGCGGTGTAGGCGCCGGCGGGCAGCGGTCCGGTACGGACGACGCCGTCGCCATCGGCCTCCCCGCGGTCGACTTGACTGCCCGTCATGTCGGTGACGGTCAGCACCGCGTGCGAGACGGCCCAGCCGTCCCTGGTGCGTACGCGGGCCCGCAGGCCGGGGCTGCTCATCGAGGTTCGCCTTCCGTGAGGTCCCGCCGGCGGCCCGTGGGCCCGGCGGTGGTGCCGTTGATCGCCGGGCGGGCCCGTTGGACGGAGCCCGCCCGGCGAGGGATCCGGGCGGCGGCCTCGGCCGTCCCCTGCTCCGGCCGTCGCCCGGATCCCGATTCCTCCGGACCGGCCCGCACTTCTCCGCAGGAGTGCGGGCCTCCCGTCCGGAAGCCCTGTCCCCCTGCCCGGCAACTCTCCGGGGCAGGGGAGCTGTTCCCGTTACCCCTCGGGGTGGTGGAGCTCGACGTCGAACTCCTCGGCGCCGCGCCCCTGCAGGCTCAACGCGGTGGCCAGCGGCGGGTAACCGCTCGCGACGAGCGAGTACTCGCCCGCGCCGAGGTCGGTGAACGCGTACGCGCCGTCGGCGCCGGTGGTCGTGGTGCCGGCCACGTTCCCCGCCGCGTCCACGAGGACGACCTTGGCGTCCGGCAGCGGCCGCCGGTCGGCGCCCGCCCGGACGATGCCGCACACCTGCGCACCGGGCTGGAGCGCGATCTCGACGCGGGTCGCGCCGGTGCCGCCGACCTCGACGGGCAGTGCCGCCGGCCGGTGGCCGGGCGCGTTCACGGCGACGGTGAAGTCGCCCGCGGGCAGCTCGGCGAAGGCGAACGTGCCGTCGTCACCGGTCTTCCCGGTGCCCAGCACCTCGCCGCGCACGTCGGTCACGACGACCATCGCCTCGACGACGGGCAGGTTGTCGAGCGCGCCCAGCACGGTGCCGGCGAGGCCGCCCGCGCCGCTGAGCACCACGTCGAACGACAGCGCCGCGTCGCCGACCAGCACGGTCGACGCCTGCGGCTGGTGGCCGTCGGCCGCCGCGATCAGGACGTACGAGCCGGCCTCGGGCGCCTGGAGGAGGTAGCGGCCGTCGGTGCCGGTGACGGACCGGCCCAGCTGCTGTCCCTGGAGCGAGATCAGGGTGACCTTGGCGTGGTTGATGGCCGTGCCGTCGGTGATCTTGACGGTGCCGAAGACGGGCGTACCGCCGTCGCCGGGCCGGGCGTCCAGCACCGCCACCGGGGTCATCGCGGCCACCTCCTTGGCGAACGAGGTCGCGGGTGTCACCGCCCCGGCGCTCTCGGTGCTCCCGGCCGTCCCGGTGCGGTCGGCGGGAGCCGCCTCCGCGCCGTTCGCGACCTGCTGCAGACCGCTGTTGGTCTTGAGCGCGACCTCCTTGACGAAGATCACCAGGAGCAGGGCGACGAGCGCGAACGGTGCCGCGTACAGGAAGGCGTCACCGATGCCGCGCCCGTACGCGCTCTCCACGACGCCCCTGACGGGGGCCGGGAGCTTCGCGACGTCCGGGATGCCGCCGCCGTCGCCGCCCTTGATGCCCAGCTCCGCCAGGCCGTCGGAGACCAGGTTCGTGACGCGGCTGCCGAGGACGGCGCCGAGCGCCGAGACGCCGACCGCGCCACCGAGCGAACGGAAGAACGTGACGAGCGAGCTGGCCGCGCCGAGGTCCGCGGGCGTGACCTGGTTCTGCACGGCGAGCACGAGGTTCTGCATCATCATGCCGACGCCGAGCCCCAGGAGCGCCATGTAGACGGCGACCTGCCAGTACGGGGTGTCGTAGCGCAGCAGGCCCAGCGTCGCCGCGCCGGCGGTCAGGAAGACACCGCCGCCGACCAGGAAGCCCTTCCAGCGGCCGGTCCTGGTGATGACCTGGCCCGAGACCGTCGAGGAGATGAACAGGCCCGCGATGAGCGGGATGGTCATCACGCCGGACATGGTCGGGGTCTTGCCGCGCGCCAGCTGGAAGTACTGGCTCAGGAAGACGGTGCCGGCGAACATCGCGACGCCGACGAAGAGGGAGGCGATCGAGGTGAGAGTGATCGTCTTGTTGCGGAAGAGCCGCAGCGGGATGATCGGCTCGGTGGCCTTGGACTCGACCAGCAGGAAGATCAGGCCGAGCACGACGGCGCCGGGCACCATCACGTAGGTCTGCCACGACAGCCACGGGTAGTTGGTGCCGCCGAGCGAGACCCAGATCATCAGCAGGCTGACGGCCGCGGAGATGAAGAACGCCCCGGACCAGTCGATCTTGACCTTCCGCTTGACCACCGGCAGGTGCAGCGTCTTCTGCAGCACGATGAGCGCGATGATCGCGAACGGGACGCCGACGTAGAAGCACCAGCGCCAGCCGAGCCAGTCGGTGTCGACGATGACGCCGCCGACGAGCGGGCCGCCCACGGTCGCGACGGCGAAGACGGCGCCGAGGTAGCCGCTGTAGCGACCGCGCTCGCGCGGGGAGATCATCGCCGCCATGATCACCTGGGTGAGGGCCGACAGGCCGCCGGCGCCGACGCCCTGGAGCACGCGGCAGGCGATCAGCATGCCGGGGTTGGTGGAGAACCCGGCGATGATCGAGCCGAGCACGTAGATGACCAGGGCTATCTGGATCAGCAGCTTCTTGCTGACCAGGTCGGACATCTTGCCCCAGAGCGGGGTGGTGGCGGTGACCGCGAGCAGGGCGGCGGTGACCACCCAGGTGTACGCGCTCTGGCCGCCGCCGATGTCCGCCAGGATGGCGGGCAGGGCGTTCGAGACGATCGTGGAGGAGAGGATCGCCACGAACAGGCCGAGCAGCAGCCCGGACAGCGCCTCCATGATCTGCCGGTGCGACATGGGGGCCGCGTGCCCGCCGTGGGCTTCCGCCTCCCGCACACCGGTGGGTGTGGTTGTAGCCATCTTCGTCCTTGTCAGTTCGCGTGTGTACGGGGTGGGTGGGATGCACCGGCCGGAACGGCCGGGTCGCCGACGGGGCGGGCCCGGCAGTCGCCGAAGCTCAGGCGCAGCCGTTCCAGCAGGCCGGACAGCAGGTCGACGTCGTCGTCGGACCAGTCGTTCAGATGGGCCGCCAGCACCTCGGCGGCACGGTCGGAAGCGGCGGCCAGCACCTTTTCCCCGTGCTCGTTCAGGCGCAGCAGCCGGGATCGCTTGTCCTGGGCATCGGCCGTGCGGACGATCCAGCCGCGCTCGGCGAGATGGGCGACATGTCGACTGGTGACCGAGATGTCGATGTCGAGGTACTCGGCGAGCCTGCTCATCCGCATCTCGCCGTGCCGGCCGAGGGCCATGAGGACGCCGACGGTCGCGGGCGGGGTCTCGGGCGGCAGCGCCCGGCCCACTTCCCTGCCGACGCCGACGACGACGCGCAACCGGCGCGCGAGTTCCGCGCAGTGCTCCTTCGTCGCCACGGCTGCCCGCCGATCCCCTCGATGCCATTTGGTTGCCTTAAGCAACTGTAGGATTGGTTGGTTGCTACAGGCAAATGAATACCGGCCGGATCGGGTCAAGAATCCTCAAAGGAACCGCCCGCCCCCGGCAAAGCGGGGCGGGCGGTGGCCCGCTGCCGCGGGCCGGCTCCGAGGGCCAGGAGGGTCAGGCGGACGCGACCGACAGGCGGTCCAGCTCCTCGGACGTCAGCTTCAGGTCCGCCACCGCCAGCAGCGCCGGCAACTGCTCCACGGTGCGCGCGCTGGCGATCGGCGCCGCGACCGTCGGCTGCGCCGCCAGCCAGGCCAGCGCCACGGTCGGGACCTCGGCGTCGTGCGCCCGCGCGACCTCGTCCAGCGCCACCAGCACCCGCTGCCCCCGCTCGGTGGCCAGGTACGTGCCGGCCTTGCCCGCCCGCGGGCTGTCCACCACGGCGCCGGCCCGGTACTTGCCGGTCAGGAAGCCCGAGGCCAGTGCGGAGTAGGGGACGGAGGAGAGGCCGTGCGCGGCGACGACGTCGGCCATCGCGGCCTCGTACTCCGTGCGCTCCACCAGGTTGTAGAGCTGCTGCAGCGCGACGTACGAGGCCAGCCCCTCGCGCTGGGAGAACAGCAGCGACTCGGACAGCCGCTCCGGGGAGATGTTGGACGCGGCGATCTGCCGCACCTTGCCCTCGCGCACCAGCTCGTCCAGGGCGCCGATGATCTCCTCGACCGGGACCTGCGGGTCGTCGAAGTGCGTGTAGTAGAGGTCGATGTACTCGGTGCCGAGCCGGCGCAGCGACGCCTCGGCGGCGGCCCGGATGTTCCCGGCCCGCAGTCCCTTGAAGTCCGGGTGGCTGTGGACCTTGGTCGCGACCACCACCGTCTCCCGGTTGCCGCGCGAGGCCAGCCACTTCCCGATGAGGGTCTCCGACTCGCCGCCCGAGTTGCCCGGGGCCCAGGCGGAGTAGCTGTCGGCGGTGTCGACGAAGTTGCCGCCGGCCGCCGTGTACGCGTCCAGTACGGCGAAGCTCTGCGCCTCGTCGGCCGTCCAGCCGAACACGTTGCCGCCGAGGGCGAGCGGGAAGACGTCCAGGTCAGATGTTCCGATGCGTGCCATGGGGAACATCAACGAGGCCGCGGCGGGCGGTATTCCGCCGTGGCCCGGAATGGCCCCGAACGAGGCATTGCCGGACGGCTGGACCGATGGCCGGACCGCCACCCGGGGGTGCCCCCGATTCCGCTTGTTCGCTAAGGTCGGGCAGCATGTCGAACCCTGAGAACAATTACGACCCCGCCGGCGACACCCAGATGTTCCGCGCCTTCGTCGAGGAGCCGCAGCAACAGCAGCAGCAGCAGGCTCAGACCGGGTCCGGCAGCCGCACGGGCCTGATCATCGGCATCGTCGTCGCCGTCCTCGTGATCGCCGGGGTCGTCGCGCTCGCGATGCGCTGACGCACCGCCCACGGGCAGCGGCCCGGGGCACCTCGCTCACGTGAGGGTGACGTCCCGGGTCTCGATGTGCATCCCCAGCGGAACGCGCCAGGCGTCCACGCAGACCTCCCAGGTCTGGGCCTTGGAGGCGCCGCCCGCCAGGGGCACCGGCACCGGTTTCGTGGTCTCGATCGTCGCCCAGTCGATGCCGAGGCCGCCGATGATGTGGGTGCCGAAGGTGACGCTGCCCGAAGTCGCCGCTCTGCCGCCGGAATTGGTGAAGGTGACCGTCACCTTCTCGCACCACCGGTCCGCGGCCGGAGCGCGCTTCGGCGTGCTCACGGTCAGCCGCGCGGGCGTCGCCGGCGGGGTCGTGCCCGGCGGGGACGTGTGCGGAGGTGTCGTGCCGGGTGGCGCGGGCGTCGTCGTGCCGCTGCCTCCCGCTGGTGGGTTCGCCGGTGCGCCCGGCGCCGTGGAGCCGCCCTGGACCCGTCCCGGGGTCGTCCCCGGGGCCCCCGTCGAGCCCGGGTCCGAGCCTGGTGAACCGGGCGGCGAGCCCGGTGTCGAACCGGGCGCCGGCGGTGCGCCCGAGGTGGACGGTCTGCCGGATCCCGGCGGTGCCGGGCCGTCCAGCGGCACCAGCTCGACCGGTCCGACCCGCGGTACGTCCCCCGTCGCGCCGCCCTGCGAGGGACCGACCCCGCCGACCGCCACGTACCCGTCGTCGCTCGCCGTGCCGCAGCCGGCCGTCGTCAGCGCCAGCAGCAGGACCGCGCCCACCGCCGGGACGGCGAGTGCCGCGCCCCGGCGGCCAGACATCCGTGCTATCGCGACCATCGCGCCAGTCTACTGACGGAACGTCAGCAAACCAGCGGGCCGGTCTATTCCGCTGTCAGGCCGTCCCGGAGCTGTGCGAGCGTGCGGGTGAGCAGCCGGGAGACGTGCATCTGGGAGATGCCGACCTCCTCGCCGATCTGCGACTGCGTCATGTTCGCGAAGAACCGCAGCATGATGATCTGGCGCTCGCGCGGTGGCAGTTGGGCCAGCAGCGGCTTGAGGGACTCGCGGTACTCCACGCCCTCCAGCGCGGTGTCCTCGTAGCCGAGGCGGTCCGCGAGGGTGCCCTCTCCGCCGTCGTCCTCGGGCGGCGGAGAGTCCAGCGAGCTGGCCGTGTAGGCGTTGCCGACCGCGAGGCCGTCGACGACGTCCTCCTCGGACACGCCCAGGCAGACCGCCAGTTCGGCGACGGTGGGCGACCTGTCCAGCTTCTGCGCCAGCTCGTCGCTCGCCTTGGTGAGCGCCAGCCGCAGCTCCTGCAGCCGCCGCGGCACCCGCACCGACCACGACGTGTCGCGGAAGAACCGCTTCACCTCGCCGACGATGGTGGGCATCGCGAACGTCGGGAACTCGACGCCGCGGTTGCAGTCGAAGCGGTCGATCGCCTTGATCAGGCCGATCGTGCCCACCTGGACGATGTCTTCCATCGGCTCGTTGCGGCTGCGGAAGCGGGCCGCCGCATACCGAACAAGTGGCAGATTCAGCTCGATGAGCGTGTCACGCACATAGGTTTTCTCCGGACTGTCCTGTGCCAGTTCCGCGAGGCGCAGGAACAGCGAACGGGACAGCGTGCGGGTGTCGATGGCTTCGCCGGTGCGTGCATCGATTGGTGCGCTGGTACGGCGCACCTGAGGACTGCCCACCTGAACGGACATGCCACCCCCTTGAGGTCGCGGACGGGTGTCGCGAACGACGGTTTGTTCCTCCACCTGAATACCGGAGGCCGGGTCGCGACAAACGCGGTTCCTGCAGAATGTCACATGTCGGCAACACGCTGTAGCGCCAAGTCGACATATTTCCGCAGGACGGTTCCTCCTCAAGGGTTACGCTTCGAGCTGGTTTGCGGACCTCAGCCGGGCGAAGCTGCGGGAGAGCAGCCGGGACACGTGCATCTGCGAGACGCCGAGCTCGGCACTGATCTGGGACTGCGTCAGATTGCCGAAGTACCGCAGCATCAGGATCCGCCGCTCCCGTTCGGGCAGCTGTACGAGCAGGTGCCGGACGAGGTCGCGGTGCTCCACGCCGACCAGCGCCGGATCCTCGTACCCGAGCCGGTCCAGCAGCCCCGGAGCTCCGTCGCCCTCCTGCGCGGCCTCCAGGGAGGTCGCGTGGTACGCCCGCCCGGCCTCCAGGCAGGCGAGCACCTCCTCCTCGGCCAGCTTCAGCCGCTCGGCGATCTCCCCGGTGGTCGGCGAGCGGCCGTGCAGCACCGTCAGGTCCTCGATCGCCCCGCTCACCTGGACCCACAGCTCGTGGAGCCGGCGGGGGACGTGGACGGTCCGCACGTTGTCCCTGAAGTAACGTTTGATCTCCCCCACCACCGTGGGCATGGCGAAGGTCGGGAACTGCACCCCGCGCTCCGGATCGAAGCGGTCGATGGCGTTGATCAGCCCGATGGTGCCGACCTGGACGACGTCCTCCATGGGCTCGTTCCGGCTGCGGAAGCGGGCCGCCGCGTACCGGACGAGGGGCAGGTTGACCTCGATCAGCGCGGCCCGCACGCGGGCGTGTTCCGGCGTCCCGGGTTCGAGTCCGGAGATCTCCTCGAACAGCACGGTCGTCAGCGCCCGAGCCTCCAGCGCGTTGGCATTGGGCGTACTCGTCCTGCTGCGGGCGAAAGTTGTTGACGCCGTTCGGGCCGACACGGACACACCACCCCTCATCGGTCCACTCATCCGGCAAAACCGGTCATAGCATCACAATTCATGCCCACTGTACGCAAGCACCTAATAACGCCGTGTTGAGCGGTGAGTTGACCTTGGGGGGACTCGACAAAGCCCCCCGCCCGGTGGGCGGAGGGCGGCGCGACAGGCCGTGTGACCGGCGGCGGGACCGGCCGGGGCGGGCGGAAGGGCCGTGGCGCGGGCCGGTGGGCCCGGGCCGTCAGAAGGGGTAGTCGGCGATCACCCAGGTCGCGAATTCACGCCACTGGCCCGCCGCCGCCTGGTGTGCGGGGTGCTCCAGGTACGTCTTCAGGTCGGCGGCGTCCGCGACCGACGAGTTGATCGCGAAGTCATAGGCGATCGGCCGGTCGGTGACGTTCCAGCCGCACTCCCACGAGGTCAGCTCGGGGATCAGCCCGCCCAGCTCCTCGAAGGCCTTCGCTCCGGCGACGACCCGGGACTCGTCCCGGCCGACCCCGTCATTGAGCTTGAACAGAACCAGATGGCGGATCACGCGGAACTCCTCGCCGGCGCCGAGCCGGTCAGTTGA
Organism: Streptomyces sp. NPDC006733; assembly: GCF_040636125.1. Lineage (NCBI taxonomy): Bacteria > Bacillati > Actinomycetota > Actinomycetes > Kitasatosporales > Streptomycetaceae > Streptomyces > Streptomyces sp. NPDC006733. The sequence continues at coordinate 130,170 of NZ_JBEYJD010000015.1, forward strand.
CCAGCTCGTGCATGAACTCTCCGATACCCCTCGCGGCGTTCGAAATGCCCTCGAACCCTACCTGTACGAGATCGGCGGCGCGCGCCGGCTGCGTGATGATCGTGTACAGCACGAAGACAACGAGAATGTACATAGTGACCTTTTTCGCCTGCGCCATGCCCCTTGCCCTCCCCGGCAGCAGTCGGCAGCCCCCAACCGGCTGCCTGAGCGTGCGATCGGTGGAGTCTATCCATCGAACGGCCCATTCAGCGGCCCGCCAGCGGCCCAACCGGCGCTTTGGGAGGAAGGTCCCCAAGATCGGCCCACCCACCACCGCCCCGCCCGCGCCCGCCGGCCCCACTGAACGACGAAAGCCCCGCCTCTTACGAGACGGGGCTTCCGTGCGTACTGCACAAGAGCGGTAGCGGTGGGATTTGAACCCACGGTGAAGTTGCCCCCACACACGCTTTCGAGGCGTGCTCCTTAGGCCACTCGGACACGCTACCGAGAGAGAGCTTAGCCCACGTGAGGCCGTGCTCCGAAATCGCCCGAGCGGAAGAAGCGGGTGAGGAGGGCGGCGCACTCGTCGGCGAGTACTCCGTGGATGACTTCCGGACGGTGGTTGAGGCGGCGGTCGCGGACGACGTCCCACAAGGAGCCCACGGCGCCGCCCTTCTCGTCCACCGCGCCGTACACGACACGGTCGAGTCGGGACAGGACGATCGCGCCCGCGCACATCGTGCACGGCTCCAGCGTGACGACCAGCGTGCAGCCGGTCAGCCGCCACTCGCCCGGCCGTCGGACACCGCCGTCCGGGTCCGGGTCGCCGTCCGCCGCCCGGCGCAGCGTCGCGGCGGCGTCGCGGATCGCGAGGACCTCGGCGTGGGCGGTCGGATCACCGGTCGCCTCGCGTTCGTTGCGGCCCCGGCCGATGACCGTGCCGTCCGGGGCGAGCACGACCGCGCCCACCGGCACGTCGCCGGTGCGCGGGGCGAGCTCCGCCTCCTCCAGGGCATGGCGCATCGGCCCGGCCCACGGGTCGCGCAGCGGATCGCGCGGAGGACCGGGCGGGGGTGGGGGCGTGCTCAGCGGACCGCCTCCAGAACGTCGGCGCAGCCGATCGCCTCGGCGATCTCGCCGAGCGCCTCCCCGGTGAGCGCGCCGTCGCCGCTGAGGTCCAGCAGCTCCTTCTCGCTCATGCCGAGATCGGCGAGCAGACCGGCCTCGCCGAGCGGGCCGGCCGGCACGTGGTCCTCGGCGGGGCCGGGGACCACGTCCTCGTCACCGTCGTCGTCGCCGTCCTCGGTGCCGTCGAGGTCGACCAGGTCGTCGAGGGGGTCCTCGGGGTCCCGGCCGAGCAGTTCGTCGGTGAGCAGGATCTCCCCGTACGAGCTGCGGGCTGCCGCGGCGGCATCGGACACATAGATCCTGGGGTCCTCTTCACCATCGACGCGGATGACGCCGAACCAGGCGTCCTCCTGCTCGATGAAGACCAGAACCGTTTCCTCCTCGGCGATGGCCGCACGGGCCAGATCGCTCAGGTCGCCGAGGGTTTCCACATCGTCGAGATCAGGTTCGCTCGCTTGCCAACCGTTCTCGTTGCGCGCGAGCAGTGCGGCGAAGTACACCGTGACTCTCCCACAGGTCTCAGGCCGTCCGGACCGGGCGGGGAGCACCCCACCCACTCGGCATCGTGGCAGAAACCTGGGCTTTGCGAAGGGTCTTCCGCAGTCCGACGTGCCAGGTCTTCGTCACGTCCGGCCGCGGAACGCCCCTCCGACGCCCTCCCGGGGCCGCTTCGAGCCCGCCCCCGCACCGTTTCCGGGGGTGCGGGGGAACCCGGCCGGCTACCAGCGGAAGGTGCGCATTCGCATGGCCTGCCGCATCCGGGCCGCGCGCGCCCTGCGCGGTTGCACGCGCTCGCGCAGCTCCTTCGCCTCGTTGAGCTCGCGCAGGAACATCACCCGGCGTCTGCGGCGCTCCGCGTCGCGCTCCTCCTGGGTCTTGCGCTTGCTCTGCTTGTCCAGCTTCGTGCGGCCGGCCTGCTTGTCCTGCTTGTCCTGCGGCTCGTGCTTCTCCTGCTCACCGCGCTTGTCCTGCTGGTCCCGCGCGGCGTTCCGCGCAGCCCTCCGCGCTTTCGGCTCTCCGGGTCCTCCCGGCTCGACGCTGTTCTGGCTCGGCTCCGGCATGTGCACCACCCGTGGGGGGTCGGGTCACCCGGGGGCGCTCCGGGCGTATGTGCACAGGTTCCCTCTACCGGTCGGTTTGATGCCTGATCGGCGGAGAGAGGCGGTACGGACGCGAGCGGCGGCGGGGACCCCTGGGACTCGGTTAATGTCGGGTGCATGCGGATCCACGTAGTCGACCACCCACTGGTCGCGCACAAGCTCACCACCCTGCGCGACGAGCGCACCGACTCGCCGACGTTCCGTCGGCTGGCCGATGAACTCGTCACCCTGCTCGCCTACGAGGCGACGCGTGACGTGCGTACCGAGCAGGTCGACATCCGGACCCCGGTCGCCCCGACCACCGGCGTCCGGCTCTCGTACCCGCGCCCGCTCGTCGTCCCGATCCTGCGCGCCGGCCTGGGCATGCTCGACGGCATGGTGCGGCTGCTGCCGACCGCCGAGGTCGGTTTCCTCGGCATGATCCGTGACGAGGAGACCCTGGAGGCGAAGACGTACGCCACGCGGATGCCGCAGGACCTCTCCGGCCGCCAGGTCTACGTCGTCGACCCGATGCTGGCCACCGGCGGCACGCTCGTCGCCGCCATCAACCTGCTCATCGAGCGCGGCGCGGACGACGTCACCGCGATCGTGCTGCTCGCGGCGCCCGAGGGCATCGAGGTCATGGAGCGGGAGCTGGCGGGCAAGCCGGTCACCGTCGTCACCGCCTCGGTCGACGAGGGGCTGAACGAGAACAGCTACATCGTCCCGGGCCTGGGCGACGCGGGGGACCGGCTCTACGGGACCGCCGGCTAGCCGGCCCCGCACCCCGCTTCCGACGCCTGTGCCTGACGCCTGACGCCTGAAGCTTGAGGCTTGACGCGAGGAGCCCCGGACCTGAGTGGTCCGGGGCTCCTCTGTCGTTCGGTGTCGTTCGGTGCGGGTGGGAAGAAGACGTCGGTCAGCAGCTGGGCGAGGGTGCGGGGGTCGGGGAGGCCGCGGTGGCCAGGGCCTTGGCGGCGTCCTTCGGATCGGCCAGCTTCGTGTACGCCGTCCCGATCACCAGGTCCACGGCGGGGCCGGCGCGCTTCGGGTCGATCCGCACCGTGGAGCCCGCCACCTGCGTGCCGACGACCCGCGCCGCCCGCTCACCGGCGGGGCCGGCCACGATCAGCGCCGGGACGGCGACCTTCTTCTCGTACTCGATCGGGGCGTTGCTGAACTTGATGACGTGGAAGCCGCGCTTGGCCATCTCGTCGGCCGTGACCCTGGCCAGGCCGCCCTTCGGCGTCGCGTTGAAGACGGTGACGCCGATCGTCGCCGGCGCGGGCAGCGGAGCGGGCTTGCCCGTCGGCTTCGGCGCGGGGGCGGCCGTCGGCTTGCAACTGACCGGGGCGGCGTGCGCCTGGGCGGGGTCCTTGCCCGAGCCGCCGGAGAAGACGTCGATGAGTTGCAGCGTCCCCCAGCCGATCAGGCCGAGCACCACCACCGAGGAGACGACGGCCAGAATGATGCGGCCGCGCCGGCGCGGCCGACCCAGCCGGGGGTACTGGTTTCCGGTGATCCGGTACTTCCCGCCCATGCCGGAAGGGGTGAGCATGCTCATGGGCGCAGCGTAGTGCGCTCATCGCCGGAGCGTACTAAATGATCAATGAATGGCGCAGTGCCGAACCCGAAAGGGCGAACTCCGGCCCCCGAACAGCGCTCTGCGCGCGACGCGGCGCGCGGGGCCGGTAGCGGATGCCAGGCGTGGGTGCCGGGTGCGGGAGCCGGGTGTGGCGGGGGATGCCGTCAGTCCATCTCCAGGACACGGGCATGCAGAACCTGGCGCTGCTGCAGCGCCGCCCTGACCGCCCGGTGCAGTCCGTCCTCGAGGTACAGGTCACCGTGCCACTTCACGACGTGCGCGAAGAGGTCGCCGTAGAACGTCGAGTCCTCGGCGAGCAGGGTTTCCAGATCGAGCTGGCCCTTGGTGGTGACCAGCTGGTCGAGGCGTACCGGACGTGGAGCGACATCCGCCCACTCTCGCGTGCTGACCCGGCCGTGGTCGGGATACGGCCGCCCGTTTCCGATGCGCTTGAAGATCACACGGAAAGCCTACCGGGCAAGCCCGTGCGGGCGCAGCAGTGGCGTAGGAGTGCAAAGGTGGTAATTACGTCGATAGCCGGACCTAGCGGGAGCCTGTCATGACCGATCCGCAAGCGCAGGCGGCACTTCCGGCCGATCCTCCCGCGAATTCACCGGTCGGCGCACCCGCCGCGCCGACCGCCGGTACGCCCGCCGATGCGCCGTCCGGCACGCCTGCCGATGTGCCGTCCGGTACGCCTGCCGGTACGCCCGCCGACGCGCCCGGCGCCCCGGCGGGTCTGCCCGCCCCCGCCGCCGCGATCCTGGCCGGGTACACCTTCACCGGTCCCGCGCTCGACCTGGGCGCGCTCCTGTGGGACGGCACCTGCCACCCCGACGCCCAGATCCGTATCCCGCTCGGCATGCTCAACCGGCACGGCCTCGTCGCGGGAGCCACCGGCACCGGCAAGACCAAGACGCTGCAACTCATCGCCGAACAGCTCTCGGCCAACGGGGTGCCGGTCTTCCTCGCCGACGTCAAGGGCGACGTCTCCGGCATCTCCGCGCCGGGCCAACCCAACGACAAGGTCGCGCAGCGCACCACCGAAGTCGGTCAGAACTGGGCGGCGTCCGGCTTCCCGGCCGAGTTCTACGCGCTCGGCGGCGTCGGCGCGGGCATCCCGCTGCGGGCGACGGTCACCGGCTTCGGCCCGATCCTGATGTCGAAGGTGCTCGGGCTCAACCAGACGCAGGAGCAGTCGCTCGGGCTGATCTTCCACTACGCCGACACCAAGGGCCTGGAGCTGGTCGACCTCAAGGACCTGCGGGCCGTCATCGCCTTCCTCACCTCGGACACCGGCAAGGGCGAGCTGAAGAACATCGGCGGCATCTCGTCCGCCACCGCCGGGGTCCTCATGCGCACCCTGACGGCGTTCGAGGCGCAGGGAGCCGAACCGTTCTTCGGCGAACCGGAGTTCGACACCGCCGAACTGCTGCGGACCGCGCCCGACGGGCGCGGGATGGTGTCGGTGCTGGAGCTGCCGACCGTCCAGGACCGGCCGCAGCTCTTCTCCACCTTCCTGATGTGGCTGCTCGCCGACCTCTTCCAGGACCTCCCGGAGGTCGGCGACCTCGACCGGCCGAAGCTCGTCTTCTTCTTCGACGAGGCCCACCTGCTCTTCAACGGCGCGTCGAAGGCCTTCCTCGACGCCATCACCCAGACGGTGCGGCTGATCCGCTCCAAGGGCGTGGGCATCTTCTTCGTCACCCAGACCCCGAAGGACGTGCCCTCCGACGTCCTCGCCCAGCTCGGCAACCGCGTGCAGCACGCCCTGCGCGCCTTCACCCCCGAGGACGCCAAGTCCCTCAAGGCGACCGTCACGACGTTCCCCCACTCCGCCTACGACCTCGGCGAGCTGCTGACCGCGCTGGGCACGGGCGAGGCCGTCGTCACCGTCCTCAGCGAGAAGGGCGCGCCGACCCCGGTCGCCGCCACCCGGCTGCGGGCCCCGCAGTCCCTGATGGGTCCCATCGACGCGCCCGCCATGGACGCGGCGGTGAAGTCGTCGCCGCTCTGGTCCCGCTACGCGCAGGCCGTCGACCGCGAGTCGGCCTTCGAGAAGCTGAACGCCGCTGCCGACGCCGTCGCCATGGCCCCGCCCGCGGGCTCGGAGCCCGCGCGGGCGCCCGCCGAACCGTCGGGGAAGGCGGCCGGGAGCGTCGTGGACCAGGTCGTCGGCAGCGGTGTGTTCAAGTCGCTGACGCGTTCGCTGGGCACGCAGCTCGGCCGCGAGATCAGCCGCTCGCTGTTCGGGACGCGCAAGCGCCGCTAAACCCTCCCCAGCAGGGCTTCCGCCCGGTCTCCAGAAAAATTCACCCGCGCTGTCAACCGGACACGGGGTCCGGGGCGTATGCCTGGTGAGTCCGCGGAGAATCTGGAGTGAGTGTTGACCGTCGAGGAGTTCGAGGAGTTCTACGCGCACGCGGTGGGACGCCTGACGGGTCAGCTCTACGTGATGCTCGGCGACCTGCACGAGGCGCAGGACGTCGTCCAGGAGGCGTTCGTCCGCGGCTGGAGCCGTCGCCGCCAGCTGGACGGCGACGGCGCGCCGGAGGCCTGGATCCGTACGGTCGCCTGGCGCCTCGCGGTGAGCCGCTGGCGCGGCCGGCGGCGCTCCGACGACGCCTGGCGGCGGCATGGCGGCGCGCCCTCCGTCGAGGGGCCGGGTCCCGAGCCGGTGGCGCTGGTGTCGGCGCTGCGCGAGCTGTCGCCGCGGCAGCGGCGCACGGTCGTCCTGCACTACGTCTGCGACCTGTCCGTGGACCAGATCGCCGCCGAGACCGGTGTCTCCAGCGGCACCGTCAAGACGCATCTGCACCGGGGGCGGGCGGCGCTGGCCGACCGCCTGGCGGATCCCGCCGCACCGACCGCTCCCGCCGCTTCGACCCGCTCGCACGGCCCCGACGACGCGCATGATCCGCACGCTCCGCACGATCCGCCCGTAGAGGAGGCTCCCGGTGCCTGAGCTCCACGACCCCCGAGACCCGCTCAGCCCCCGCACCCCCCGCGTCCCGAGCATCCCCAGCAGCTCCGACGCACCCGAGGACGTGCTGACGAGCGCCCTCAAGGACGCGGCCGCCGCCGGGCAGACCGCGGCGTCCCCCGCCCCCCTCACCGTGATCATGGCGCGCGGCGACCGGATGCGGCGCCGCCGGACGGTCGGCTACGCCGTCGCCGCCTGCCTCGCGGTCGGGGGTACGGGCGCCGCGGTGGCGGCCGTCCTGCCGTTGGGCGGCGGGGCGGTCGCCCCCGCGACGTCCCCGTCCGGCTCGAACCCGGACCGGGGCCGGGACACCGTGCCCAGCCCGCGGCTCTCCACCCCGGGGTCGACGCAGCTCGGGCCGGCCAGCGGCACGCCGACCGGGATCCGCACGGGCGGGCCCGGCGCGAGCGAGACGGACCACGGCCCGGCGACCCACGCGCCGACGACGACCGAGACGGCCGGTTCGGGGCCGGGCGGACCGCCCGCGGCCGCGACCACCTCGGCCCCGCCGCCGGACAGCACGCTGCGCACCACCGCCCCGCCCGGCTGACCCCCGCCGACTCCGCCACCTGAAGGACCCGCCGAAGCACCCGGTCGCGCCACCGGGCGATCCCGCACGCCCGAAACCCCCGCACCGCCACCCTCTGGAGCCGAACCATGTCCGTCGTACCCGCCCCGCGGACGCGGGGGGCCGAGGCCCCGGTGGACCCGCGACGCCTGCTGCCCTCGCCCAGGAAGGGCGACGGCGGCGGCCCGCGGGACCGCCGTCCGCCGGCGCCTTCGGCCGCGCGCCGGCTGCTCCGCGCCGTCAGCGCCACCGACCGGACGGTGCTCACGCTCTACGCGCTCACCCGGCTCGGCATCTGGGTCACCGCCTACTGCACCGGCTGGCTGTTCACCGGCGACGGCCGCGCCAGGGAGGCACCGCCGCTGCTCACGCGGTGGGAGCAGTGGGACTGGTCGTACTTCGTCCGCATCGCCGAGTACGGCTACTTCGGCAACCCCGACGGCGCCGCGCCCCCCGACAACCGCGAGGCGTTCTTCCCGGGCCTGCCGCTGCTGCTCCGCGCCGTGCACACCGTCGTCCCCGACTGGACGGTGGCGGGCCTGCTCATCTCGTTCGTCGCCGGGGCCGTCGCCGTCCTGGCCCTGGCCCGCACAGCCCGCCTCCACGTCCCCGAAGCGGCCGGCGCGGCTGCGGAGGCGGGGGAGGTGGGTGAGCACGCGGTGTTCTTCCTGCTCCTGTCGCCCTGCGCGGTGTTCCTGGCCGTCGGGTACACCGAGGCCCTCTTCCTGGCGTTCGCCCTGCCCGCCTGGCTGGCCGCCAAGCGGGGCCGCTGGCCACTGGCGGCGGTCCTGGCCTGCTGCGCCACCACCGTCCGGATCAGCGGGCTGTTCCTCGCGGCCGCCCTGGCCGCCGAGTTCCTGACCGGCCTCCCGGCCGCCACCGACCTCCGCCGACACCTGCGCACCCTCCCCTGGCTGGCCGTCCCGGTCCTGCCCGCGCTCGTCCACACCTGGTACCTGCACGCCCGGACGGGCGACTGGATGGCCTGGAAGCACGCGCAGGAACGCGGCTGGTACCGGCAGTTCCACACCCCGTGGGAGGCCTGGCAGCACACCTGGGACTCGGCCTTCTCCCACACCCAGACCACCGGCTACGCCCTCATGTTCCGGGCCGAACTCGTCGCCATGGTGCTCGGCCTGCTCGTCCTCGCCCGCCTCCTGCAGCGGCGGCGGTGGCCGGAGGCGGTCTACATCGCGCTCACCCTCTGGGCGCTGGGAACCTCGTACTGGTACATGTCCATCCCCCGCGCCACCCTCCTGTGGTGGCCGCTGTGGATCGGCCTCGCCCGCTGGTCCCTCCACCGCCCCTGGCTCCGCACCGCCCACCTTTGCCTGTCCGCCCCCCTGATGACCGTCCTGGCCGTCGCCTTCACCTCGGGCCGCTGGGCGGGCTGACGAACCGTCGAGCCGACGCGCTTTCAGCGCCCCCGCGCTCCTTGTCCGTTCGGCCAAAGGATCATCCAGATGGGGACGATCCGCGCCAATGTCCTCTACGATCGCGAATCCGAACGCCCCAGTGCGACACGGTGCACTCAGGGAGTCGGCCGGGCACGTAGGAGGCAGTTGTGGCGAGAGGCACCCCCCTGCTGGCCGTGCGCCGGGCTTCCAAGCGGTTCGGCGCGGTGCAGGCGCTGAGCGACGTCGACCTCGAGATCGACGAGGGCGAGGCGGTCGGCCTGGTCGGGGCCAACGGGGCCGGCAAGTCCACCCTGGTCAAGGTGATCGCCGGGGTGTCGCCGCCGGACAGCGGGGTGATCGAGTGGAAGGGCCGGCCGGTCGACCTCCGCACGCCGCTCGACGCGCAGAAGCTGGGCATCGTCGCCGTCCACCAGGACCTGTCGCTCTGCGACAACCTCGACACCGTCGAGAACCTCTTCCTGGGCCGCGAGCTGCGCCGGTTCCTCCGGCTCGACGAGGTCGAGATGGAGAAGCGCTCCCGCGCGCTGCTCAACGTCCTGTCCGTCCGGATCCCCGACCTGCGCGTCCCGGTCGCCTCGCTCTCGGCCGCGCAGCGCCAGGGCGTCGCCATCGCGCGTGCGCTGCTCGGGAAGCCGGCCCTCGTCGTCCTGGACGAGCCCACCGCCGCGCTGGGCCCGCAGCAGGCCGCCGTGGTCCTCGCCATGGTGCAGCGGCTGCGCGACCAGCGGCTCGGGGTGCTCCTGGTCAGCCACGAGATGGACGAGGTCCGGGCGGTCACCGACCGGGTGGCGGTGCTGCGGGTCGGCCGCAACACCGGCTTCTTCGACACGAAGTACACCACCCAGGAGCAGATCGACTCCGCCGTCACCGGCAACCAGGCCGCGGCCGTCACCCTCCAGCAGAGCCTGCTGCCGCACGGGCTGCCGGACCAGGACGCCCTCGACGTCGCCTCCCGCTACCTGCCCGCGCGGGCGGGGGTCGGCGGCGACTGGTTCGACGTCATCCCGCTGCCGGGCGCGCGCGTCGCGCTGGTCGTCGGGGACATCGTCGGGCACGGGCTGCACGCAGCCGCCACCATGGGGCGGCTGCGGACGGCGGTGCACAACTTCTCCATGCTGGACCTGCCGCCCGACGACCTCCTGGCGCACCTCGACGACCTCGTGAGCCGGATGGACCGGGACGACGGGGTCCCGGGCGGCGGCCTGACCCCCGCCGTCGGCGCCACCTGCCTCTATGCGATCTACGACCCCGTCTCGCGGCGCTGCGAGCTGGCCCGCGCCGGCCACCTGCCGCCCGCGCTCGTCCGCCCCGACGGGACGGTGGAGTACCTCGACGTGCCGGCCGGGCCGCCGCTGGGCCTGGGCGGCCTGCCCTTCGAGGCGGTGGAGCACGTGCTGCCCGAGGGCAGCAAGCTCGTCCTCTACACGGACGGCCTGGTCGAGGACCGCGACCGCGACATCGACGTCGGGCTGGAACTCCTGCGCACCGTCCTGGCGGGCCCCGACCGCGACCCGGAGCAGACCTGCGACGCGGTCCTCGACGCGCTGCTCCCGGCGGAGCCGACGGACGACGTCGCCCTGCTCGTCGCCCGCGCCCGCGCGCTGCCGGAGGACCGCGTCGCCCGCTGGTCCGTACCGTCGGAGCCGTCCGCCGTCTCGGCCGTACGGGCCGCCGCGCTGCGGCAGCTGGAGCAGTGGGGACTGGACGAGCTGGCGTTCACCACGGAGCTGATCCTCAGCGAGCTGATCACCAACGCCATCCGCCACGCGGCCGGGCCGATCACCGTCCGGCTGCTCCTGGACCGCACCCTGATCTGCGAGGTCGCCGACGCGAGCAGCACGGCCCCGCACCTGCGCTACGCGGCCACCACGGACGAGGGCGGCCGCGGCCTGTTCCTCGTCGCCCAACTGGCCGAACACTGGGGCACCCGCTACACCGCCACCGGAAAGATCATCTGGTCCGAGCAGCGCCTCCCGGCCGGGCGCGCTCCCGCCCCTTCCGGCACTCCGTGACCCCTGTTTCGCCTTGACACCCCTGGTGGGCGGGCGTACAGAGAAGAGATGCGCCAGGGCGTGCCGGCGGACCCGCGAGGGACGCAAGTGACCGGCAGTACCGCGGGAACGCGCACCGGGATCGGTCCGGATGGTGTCCGCCGGTTCCGACGCGGGCCCGAACCGTCCCAGCCGCCCCCCGCACGCCCTCCCGCGCCCGCGCCGACCCCGGTGGACGACGCTCTGCGCGTCCGGCCGCCCGCCGCGAACCAGGAGCGGGACGACCTGCTCGCCGCGGCCGTGCGCAAGGTGCTCCGGGACACCGACGCCTACAGCTGCCTGGTGTACCTGCGCTCCCGTGACCGGCGCTCGCTGGTGCTGAGCACCGTCTCGGGCGTCCCGGTGTCGGCGCTGGGCGCCTTCCGCCGCATCTCGGTGCGCGGTCAGCTGCCCGCCCCGATGGCCTATCGGACCGGCCGCAGCGTCTGCCTGTCGGGGACGGACGAGACGCTGCGGCGCTTTCCGGAGCTGCTGGTGGGCCTGCCGTACTCGTTCGCGTCCGTCTGCGCGCCGATCATCTCCGGCACGGAAACCTACGGGGTGCTGTGCGCGCTGTGGACGCCCTCGTCCACCGGCCTGCCGGCGTCCGCCCGCCGGCACCTGCGGACCTCGGCCAACCGGCTGGGGGGCCAGCTCGCGGAGCTGGCGGCCGGGGGAGACCGGGTGGAGGGCGGGGGCGACGCGGCCGTGGTCGAGCTGCCCACGGCGCCGGGCACGGCGATCCGGCTCGGGCTGTTCGACTGGAACCTCTCCACCGGCGCCCTCTCCGCCGACGACGAGCTGTGCGCGATCCTCGGCCGGACGCCGGACCGGTTCGACGGCCGGGCCGAGACCGTGGCCGCCCAGCTCCACCCCGACGACCTGCCGGGTTTCTGCACGGCCGCCCGCGGCGCGCTGCTGGAGGGCGGGGTGCTGGCCATGCGGCTGCGGGTGACGGCCGGGGGCAACCGGTCGCGAACCGTCGAGGTGCGGGCCCGGGCGTCCGAGCCGGTGGGCGGTGGGGCCCCGGACCATCTGGTGGGCACGGTCCTGGACACCGGCAGCGGGGTCGCCGCCGCCGAGGCCGTCGAACGGCTGCGGCAGGGGATCTTCTCGCTCGACCCGGACGGCCGGATCACGTACGCGAACCTCGGCGCCGAGCTGCTGCTGGGCGCCCACCGCGAGGAGATGCTCGGGCGGCACCTGTGGGACTGCCTCGGATGGCTCTCGGACCCCGCGTACGAGGACCGCCACCGGGCGGCGATGATCTCCCGGCAGTCCACCACGTACCTGGCCTGCCGCCCGCCCGACCGCTGGCTGGCCTTCGCCTTCTACCCGGACGCGCACGGGGTCACCGGCACGGTGATCCCGGCGGCCGGGCCCCTCGCGGGCAACGGGCGGGGGCCGGCGGAGGGGCCCTCCCGGGCACCGGGCGAGCCCCGGCCGACGTCGACCCGGTCGACGGGGGAGCCCTCATCGGCCCCGCGCGCATCGGGGTCGACACCGACCGCGCGGCCGTCGCGTGCGCGGCCGTCGACTCCGCCGCCGTCGCCCCCACCCGCCGCCTTCGAGCCGCCGACGCCCGCCCGGCGGGCCGGCGTCGGGGCGATCTACCGGCTGCTGCAGCTGGCCAGCACGCTGACCCAGGCCGTGACCGTCCGCGAGGTGTGCACGGCCGTCGCGGAGCAGATACTGCCGGCCTTCGGCGGCCAGGAGCTGGCGATCTACGTCGTCACCGGGAACCGCCTGAACCTCGCCCACCAGGTGGGCTACCCCGAGGCGTTCCTGGACCGTTTCGAGGGCACGCCGATGGGGGCCCGGCTGCCCGGCGTGGAGGCGCTGAGCACGGGTGCGCCGATCTTCTTCGCGTCCGTCGAAGAGCTGTCCCGCGCCTACCCCGGGATACCGCTCGACGAGATGTGCGCCTGGGCCTTCCTCCCGCTGATCGCCTCCGGCCACCCCGTCGGCAGCTGCATCCTGGGCTTCGACGAGCCGCACCCCTTCACGACCGAGGAGCGCGGGGTGCTGACCGCGCTGGGCGGCCTGATCGCCCAGGCACTGGAGCGCGCCCGCCTCTACGACACCGAGTTCGCCCTCGCCCGCGGCCTGCAGAACGCGCTGCTGCCGCACCGGCTGCCCAAGGTGCCGGGCGTGACCATCGCGGCCCGCTACCTGCCGGGGACGCAGAGCATGGAGATCGGCGGGGACTGGTACGACGCGATCGACACCGCGCAGGGGCTGTGCCTGGTCATCGGCGACGTCGAGGGCCACAGCGTCGCCGCCGCCGCGACCATGGGCCAACTCCGCAGCGCGGTACGGGCCTTCGCGACCAGCGGCTGCGAGCCGAACGAGGTGCTGGTGCGCACCAACCGGCTGCTGGCCGACCTCGACCCCGGGCTGCTCGCCAGCTGCTGCCTGATCCAGCTGGACCGGACGGCGGGGCGGGCGGTCATCGCGCGCGCCGGCCACCTCCCGCCGCTGCTGCGGCACGCCGACGGCCGCACGGAGGTCCTGGAGTGCCCGGGCGGCGCGCTGCTCGGCGTCGACCCGCTCGCGGAGTACCCGGTCAGCGAGCTGCTGCCGCCGCCGGGGTCGGTGCTCGCCCTGTACACGGACGGCCTGGTGGAGGAGCCGGGAACGTCGATCGACGAGGGCATCGACCGCCTGCGCGTCTCGCTCGCCCACGCCGACGCGAATTCCCTGGAGCAACTCGCCGACCGCCTGCTGAGCGCCGCCCGCCGCTCGACCCACCGCGCCGACGACGTGGCCCTGCTGCTCACGGCGTTCGCCCCGGAGCGGTAGCGCGCCCCGCGCCGCCCCGCACACAGGCAAGGCCGCCCCGCACACGGGCAAGGCCGCCCCGCACCCGGTGCCGGTCCAAACGGGTGAACGGATCGCTGGGACGTTCGACGGACGGTGGCGGCACGGTATGCCTCCCGTGCTGATTGACCGTCAGACGTCGGCCAGTGCGCCGGCCCTGCACTGGAGGGTTCATGAGATCGATTCCGCGAGGCCGCGGCACCTGGGCCGGCATCGTCGCCACGGTGATGGCCGTGGTCGCGACCGTGGGCGCTGCGCCGCCGCCCGGCCACCGTGACGACCTCGGGCCGGAGATCGCGGCGATCATGGGCAAGCCGGCCTACGAGCACGCCCAGTGGGGCTGGCTGGAGGTCGACGGCCAGACCGGGCGCGTCGTCCACGCGAACTACCCGGACCAGTTCTTCATCCCCGGCTCGACGGCCAAACTGATCAGCGTCTCGGGCGCCTGGCACGCGCTGGGCGGGGACCACCGCTTCACCACTCCCGTGCAGGCCGTCGGCCGCCGGACCGGAGGCGTCCTCAAGGGCTCGCTGGCGCTGGTCGCGCAGGGCGACCTCACGATGGGCGGGCGCACGAAGCCCGACGGCTCCGTCGACTACACCGCGATCGACCACACCTACGCGAACGACGTCCCGGGCGCCACGCTCACCCCCGAGAACCCGCTCGCGGGGCTCGACACGATCGCCCACCAGGTGCGCACGTCGGGCATCACCAAGGTCCAGGGCGACGTCGCCGTCGACTCCCGGCTCTTCACCGCCGCCTCGGCCCCCGAGCTGAACCCGAGCCCCACCCCGCTCATCATCAACGACAACGTCATCGACCTGCTGACCACGCCCACGACCGCCGGCCGCCCCGCGCAGCTCAGCTGGCGGCCCCAGGTCGCGCCGTACCAGGTGACGTCGACCGTGAAGACGGTCCCGGCGGGCGGTGCGACGAGCATCGCGGTCACCACCTCGCCGGACGGCACGCGCATCGGCCTGTCCGGGACGATCGCGGCCGGCGCCGAGCCGGTGCTGCGCGTCTCCGCGGTCAAGGACCCGGCCGCGTTCGGGCGCACGGCCCTGATCGAGGCGCTCGCCAGGGCGGGCGTCACGGTCACCGCCCGGCCGACCGGCCCCAACCCGGCCGGCCTGCTGCCGCGTTCCTACGACGGGACGCAGCGCGTCGCCGCGTACGAGTCGCCGGTCTTCGCCGAGTACACGAAGCTGATCTTCAAGGTCAGCCACAACCTCGGGGCGAACCTCGCCATCTGCCTGATGGCCGTGACAGCGGACAGCCACCGGTGCGAGGACGGCTTCCCCGTCCTCCGCGACTTCCTGCGCACGGCCGGCATCGATCCGACGCAGGTCCAGCTGCTCGACGGCCGCGGCGGCGACCCGAACGACCGGGTCACCCCGCGGGTGGAGGACGAGCTCCTGCACTACTGGCAGACGACCCCCGAGGCCGACCGCTTCCGCGAGGCGCTGCCGATCATGGGCGTGGACGGCTCACTGGCCTGGGTCTGCGACGGCTCTCCCACCTGCCCGGGCAAGGGCAAGGTGTGGGCGAAAACCGGCACCGCGGTCGGCTTCGACGCCGTCAACCAGCGGCTGGCCGTCGGCGGCCTCACCATCGGCGGCTACCTCGCCGCGGGCCACGGCCGCCTGAACACCTTCTACCTGGCCGTGAACGGCGCCTCCACCCCGAACATCAACGGCATCATCGACCTGGGCAACGACCTGGCCCGCATCGCGGGCCTCCTGCAACAGCAAGCAGAAACCAGGACCCGCCCCTGACCCGTACCGGAGGAAGCCCGGACCCCGCCCACGACGAAGGCCCGGACCGCATTGCGGTCCGGGCCTTCAGCCGGCGGAGGATACGAGATTCGAACTCGTGAGGGGTTGCCCCCAACACGCTTTCCAAGCGTGCGCCCTAGGCCACTAGGCGAATCCTCCGCGACGAACACTACAAGACTCGGAGGGGTGCTCGCGAACTCGTAAGTGGGTGATCCGATCGGGTACGCTGTGTGCAGCCCCTCACGTGGCGCTATCTCGCTGAACTCCCCCAGGGCCGGAAGGCAGCAAGGGTAGGTGGGCTCTGGCGGGTGCGTGAGGGGTCTTTGCGTTTTTCGGGGGCGTCGGATGTCAGTGGGCCCCCATATCCTCGTAGGCGTGTCCCTTGCTCTGTACCGCCGCTACCGTCCCGAGTCCTTCGCCGAGGTCATCGGGCAGGAGCACGTAACCGACCCGTTGCAGCAGGCGCTGCGCAACAACCGGGTCAATCACGCGTACCTGTTCAGTGGGCCCCGCGGCTGCGGGAAGACGACCAGCGCCCGCATCCTGGCGCGGTGTCTGAACTGCGTGCAGGGGCCGACGCCGACGCCGTGCGGGGAGTGCCAGTCGTGCCAGGACCTGGCGCGGAACGGGCCGGGGTCCATCGACGTGATCGAAATCGACGCGGCGTCGCACGGTGGTGTGGACGACGCGCGTGACCTGCGGGAGAAGGCGTTCTTCGGGCCGGCGGGCAGCCGGTACAAGATCTACATCATCGACGAGGCGCACATGGTCACCCCGCAGGGCTTCAACGCCCTGCTGAAGGTGGTCGAGGAGCCCCCGGAGCACCTCAAGTTCATCTTCGCGACGACCGAGCCCGAGAAGGTCATCGGCACGATCCGGTCGCGCACCCACCACTACCCCTTCCGCCTCGTCCCGCCCGGCACGCTGCGGGACTACCTCGCGGAGGTCTGCGCCCGGGAGGACATTCCGGTCCAGGACGGCGTGTATCCGCTGGTGGTCCGGTCCGGCGCGGGTTCCGTGCGTGACTCGATGTCCGTGATGGACCAGCTGCTGGCGGGCGCGGGCGCCGAGGGTGTGACGTACGCCATGGCGACGGCGCTGCTCGGCTACACGGACGCGGCGCTGCTCGACGAGGTGGTGGACGCGTTCGCCGCAGGCGACGGGGCCGCGGTCTTCGAGATGGTCGACCGCGTCATCGAGGGCGGCCACGACCCGCGGCGCTTCGTGGCGGACCTGCTGGAGCGGCTGCGCGACCTCGTGATCATCGCCGCGGTGCCCGACGCGGTCGACAAGGGGCTCATCGACGCCCCGAGCGACGTCATCGAGCGGATGCGCGCCCAGACGTCGGTCTTCGGCGCCGCCGAGCTGAGCCGCGCCGCGGACCTGGTCAACACCGGGCTGACGGAGATGCGCGGTGCCACGTCGCCGCGGCTGCAGCTGGAGCTGATCTGCGCCCGGGTGCTGCTGCCGGCGGCGTACGACGACGAGCGGTCCCTGCAGGCCCGGCTGGACCGGCTGGAGCGGCGGGGCTTCGCCCCCGGCGCCGCCCAGGTGCCGGACTTCGCCTATCAGCCCGCGCACGCCGATCACGCCCCCGCAGCTACTGGGCCCGGCACCGGTGGCGCGGCTTCCGTTCGCGCGGCCGTAGGCGGTGGCGGTGGGCGCCCGGCTCCGGCACCTCAGCAGGCCCCCGTACAGGCCCCCGTACAGGCTCCGGCACAGGCCAGCGCCCAGGCCCCCGTGCAGCAGGAACCCGCTCCCGCCGCCGTCCCGGCGCCCTCCGACGGCGGTGCCCGGCAGCGGCCCGGCGCCTGGCCGACGGCCGCCACCGCACCGGCTGCCGCCAGTGCCCCGCCGCCCGCCGAGGCCGCCCGCCCCGGTGCCTGGCCGACGGCCGCCCCGGCCGCCGCCCCGCCTGCCCCCGCCGCTCCGACCCCCCCGCCTGCCGGATCCGCAGCCCCCGCGGCCGCGTCCGGGTTCGCCGGGGACTCGACGCGCGTGCGGCAGATGTGGCCGGACATCCTGGAGGCGGTCAAGAACCGCCGCCGGCTGACGTGGATGCTCCTCCTGAACAACGCACAGGTGGCGGGCTTCGACGGGCAGACGCTGCAGCTCGGCTTCGACAACCCCGGGGCGCGTAACAGCTTCGCCAACAGCGGCAGCGAGGACGTGCTCAAGCAGGCGATCGTCGACGCGCTGGGCGTCGAGTGGCGGATCGAGGCCATCGTCGACCCGTCGGGTGGCAGCGGATCCGGAAGCGGGGGATCGTCCGGCGGCGGCTCCCGCCCGCCCGCCCCGCAGGCCCCAGCGGCCCCCACGCCCCCGCCCGCCCCCTCCGCCGCGTACACCCCGGCCCCCGCGCCGGCCCCGGCCTCCGCCCCGGCACCGTCACCTCAGCCCGCCCCGCCGGAGGCCCACGCCGCCCCCCAGGCGGCCCCCGGCCGCCCCCAGGGCCCGCGGCTGATGTCGGACGAGACGCCGCCGCCCCTCGAGGACGACATCCCCGAGGATGACGACGTGGATCTGGTCGAATCGCCGCTGTCCGGATACGAGCTGTTCGTGCGCGAAATGGGTGCGACAGTGATCGAGGAGATTCCGAACGACTGACGTTACCCAGTGTTCCGCGTCACGTCGTCCGCTCCTCCGTACGGCGTAGGGCGCAGGGCCGTCCGAGCACGTAGGCTCGCCCTACCCCGCAACGTTGTCGTGAGGCAGGAGTGAACACGTGATCCCCGGTGGTCAGCCCAACATGCAGCAGCTGCTTCAGCAGGCCCAGAAGATGCAGCAGGACCTGGCGGCAGCCCAGCAGGAGCTGGCCGAGGCGGAGGTCGAGGGTTCCGCGGGCGGCGGGCTCGTGACGGCCACGGTGACCGGTGCCGGTGAGCTCCGGGGGCTGGTCATCGACCCCAAGGCAGTCGATCCTGATGACACGGAGACGTTGGCCGACCTGGTCGTCGCCGCCGTGCACAACGCGAACGCGACCGCGCAGGAGCTCCAGCAGGAGAAGCTCGGTCCGCTCGCCCAGGGGCTGGGCGGCATGCCCGGTCTGCCGTTCTAGTCCACCGACACCACCGACCGGTGTAAGCGACGACAGTAAGCGACGACCCAAGGAAGGCGCCCCGTGTACGAAGGCGTGGTTCAGGACCTCATCGACGAACTGGGCAGGCTGCCCGGCGTGGGTCCCAAGAGCGCGCAGCGGATCGCCTTCCACATCCTGCAGGCCGACCCGGCCGACGTGCGGCGCCTGGCGCACGTGCTGGCCGAGGTCAAGGCCAAGGTGCGGTTCTGCAACGTCTGCGGAAACGTCGCGCAGGACGACCAGTGCCGGGTCTGCCGTGACCCGCGCCGCGATCTCGCGGTGATCTGCGTGGTCGAGGAGCCCAAGGACGTCGTCGCGGTCGAGCGGACCCGTGAGTTCCGCGGCAGGTACCACGTGCTGGGCGGCGCCATCAGCCCCATCGAGGGCGTCGGTCCTGACGATCTACGGATCCGCGAGCTGCTGGCGCGGCTCGCGGACGGCACCGTCACCGAGCTGATTCTGGCGACGGATCCCAACCTTGAAGGTGAAGCGACCGCTACGTACCTGGCCCGCATGGTGAAACCCATGGGGCTGAAGGTGACGCGACTGGCCAGTGGTCTGCCCGTGGGGGGAGACCTGGAGTACGCCGACGAGGTCACGCTGGGTCGTGCCTTCGAAGGGAGACGACTGCTCGATGTCTGACACCGCGGTAACCGCACAGGACCCGAAGGGCGCGCCGGGCTCTCCGCAGCGTGACCTGAACGATCCGAACGTCCAGGAACCCGACGACTTCGCCGTCCAGATCTGCGATCAGATCGAGAGCTTCATCCTCTCGGTCCGCGAGGTCGCCAAGGGCGACGACCCGGACAGCGCGGTTCCGTACCTGCTGCTCGAGGTCTCCCAGCTGCTGCTGGCCGGCGGCCGGCTCGGCGCGCACGAGGACATCGTCCCGGACGAGCGCTACGAGCCCGACATCGGCCCGGAGCCGGACGCGGACGAGCTGCGCCAGCACCTCGCGGCGCTGCTGGAGCCGATCGATGTGTACTCGGAGGTCTTCGACCCCTATGTACCGCGCAGTACGCCCGTCGCGTGCCGGATTTCGGACGATATGGCCGACGTGGTGACCGATCTCACGCACGGACTCGCGCACTTCCGCGCGGGACGGGTGAGCGAGGCGCTGTGGTGGTGGCAGTTCTCGTACCTGTCGAACTGGGGGCCGACGGCCAGCGCCTCGCTGCGCGCGCTGCAGTCCCTGGTCGCCCACGTCCGCCTGGACAGCCCGCTCGACGAGCTGGACGGCCTGGACACGGACGATTCGGCCGACGACGAGGAGCGGCTGGCCGAGGAGGCCGGCAAGGTCATGGCGGCCGAGCTGGGCACCCCGCTGAGCGCCCGCGCCCAGCCCGCCACCGGCTGACCCGACCGACCGACCACTCGCCCGCCTGCCCACTACGCGATCGGCCGGCCGGCCGTACGCCCTGCCCGCGACCGGCTGAGCCCGCCGCCGCCCGGGACCGGCCGACCCGCCAGCCCGGCCCGGGACCGGCTGACCCGCCAGTCCGACCCGCCATCGGCCGACCCGCCAGCCCGGCCCGGGACCGGCCGACCCGCCCGCCGATCCTGCCCGGGATCGACTGACCCGTCCGCCGCCCGGCCCCGGACCGGCCGACCCACGCGCCCGACTGACCCTCGCCGCCCAACCCAGCCACCCCCCAAGCCGGATATTGGGACGCCCCCTCCGGGCACGCATCCGGTGCCTGATCTGGGGTTGTTCCGTTCTGTCCTGGGCAGGGGGCCCACCGAGTGGGCCACCTGTCTCAATATCCGGTACTGCGGAGGCCGCCCCGGCCCGCTCGTTAGACTGAGCCGACCGCAGTTCCAGACCTTCCCGAGGAGCGCACGTGGGCCTTGTCGTGCAGAAGTACGGAGGCTCCTCCGTCGCCGATGCTGAAGGCATCAAGCGCGTCGCCCGGCGAATCGTCGACACCAAGAAGAACGGCCATCAGGTCGTCGTCGTGGTGTCCGCGATGGGCGATACGACGGACGAGCTGATCGATCTCGCCGAGCAGGTGTCACCCATTCCCGCCGGTCGGGAGTTCGACATGCTGCTGACCGCCGGAGAGCGGATCTCCATGGCGCTGCTGGCGATGGCGATCAAAAACCTCGGTCATGAGGCGCAGTCGTTCACCGGCAGCCAGGCCGGGGTCATCACCGACTCCGTCCACAACAAGGCGCGGATCATCGACGTGACGCCGGGCCGCATCCGGACCGCGCTCGACGAGGGCAACATCGCGATCGTGGCCGGGTTCCAGGGCGTGTCCCAGGACAAGAAGGACATCACCACGCTGGGCCGCGGTGGTTCCGACACGACCGCGGTGGCGCTGGCCGCCGCGCTCGCCGCCGAGGTGTGCGAGATCTACACGGACGTCGACGGGGTGTTCACCGCCGACCCGCGGGTCGTCAAGCGCGCCCAGAAGATGGACTGGATCTCCTTCGAGGACATGCTGGAACTGGCCAGCTCCGGTTCGAAGGTGCTGCTGCACCGCTGCGTCGAGTACGCCCGTCGTTACAACATCCCGATCCACGTCCGCTCGTCCTTCTCCGGCCTGCCGGGGACCTGGGTGAGCAACGAAGCACCGCAAGGAGGCAAGCCGATGGAGCAGGCGATCATCTCCGGGGTTGCGCACGACACGTCCGAGGCCAAGATCACGGTCGTCGGTGTGCCGGACAAGCCGGGCGAGGCGGCGACGATCTTCCGGGCCATCGCGGACGCCGAGGTCAACATCGACATGGTCGTCCAGAACGTGTCGGCGGCGGCCACCGGCCTCACCGACATCTCGTTCACCCTCCCCAAGGCCGAAGGCCGCAAGGCGATGGACGCGCTCACCCGGTCACAGGACCGCATCGGCTACGACTCGCTGCGCTACGACGACCAGATCGGCAAGATCTCGCTGGTCGGCGCCGGGATGAAGACCAACCCGGGCGTCACGGCGACCTTCTTCGAGGCGCTGTCGAACGCCGGGGTCAACATCGAACTGATCTCGACGTCCGAGATCCGCATCTCGGTGGTCACCCGCGCCGACGACGTGAAGCCGGCCGTCCAGGCGGTGCACTCCGCCTTCGGACTCGACAGCGAGAGCGACGAAGCCGTCGTCTACGGCGGTACGGGACGATGAGCCGCGGGCCGTCCGACGGCGGTCGCGGCCCGTCGGACGCCGCCGGACGGCGCAAGCCGACCCTGGCCGTCGTCGGGGCGACGGGCGCGGTCGGCACGGTGATGCTGGAGCTGCTCTCCACCCGCCAGGACGTGTGGGGTGAGATCCGGCTGATCGCCTCCGCGCGGTCGGCCGGCCGCCGCCTCGTCGTGCGCGGCGTGCAGACCGAGGTCGTCGTGCTGAACGAGGAGGCCTTCGACGGCGTCGACGTCGCGATGTTCGACGTCCCGGACGAGGTCTCCGCCCAGTGGGCGCCGATCGCCGCCTCCAAGGGCGCGGTCGTCGTGGACAACTCCGGAGCCTTCCGGATGGATCCCGACGTCCCGCTGGTGGTGCCGGAGGTGAACGCGCGCGCGGTCCGGATGCGCCCGCGCGGCATCATCGCCAACCCCAACTGCACGACGCTGTCCATGATCGTGGCCATCGGCGCGCTGCACGCCGAGTTCGGGCTGAGCGAGCTGATCGTCTCCTCGTACCAGGCGGCCTCCGGCGCCGGCCAGTCCGGCGTGGACACCCTGCGCGACCAGTTGTCCAAGATCGCCGGCACCCAGCTGGGGACCCAGCCGGGCGACGTGCGGCGCACGGTCGGCGACTTCGGTCCCTTCCCGGCCCCGCTCGCGCTCAACGTGGTGCCGTGGGCGGGCTCGCTGCGCGAGGACGGCTGGTCCTCGGAGGAGCTCAAGGTCCGGGACGAGTCGCGGAAGATCCTCGACCTGCCGGAGCTGCGCGTCACCGCGACCTGCGTACGGGTGCCGGTCGTCACGACGCACTCGCTGTCGGTGCACGCGCGGTTCGAGAACGAGGTGACCGTGGCGAAGGCGCACGAGATCCTGCGGGACGCTCCCGGCGTCGTCGTGACCGACGACCCCGCCCAGGGCGAGTTCCCGACCCCCGCCGACGTGGTGGGCACCGATCCGACCTGGGTCGGCCGCGTACGGCGCTCGATGGACGACCCGAACGCGCTGGAACTCTTCGTGTGCGGGGACAACCTGCGCAAGGGCGCTGCCCTGAACACTGCACAGATCGCCGAGGTCGTGGCGGCCGAGTTCGTGGGTTCGCACACATGATGTGATCAACTCTTTGGTCTGGACCACTTGAAGTGGATCCGTCGCCAATGGACAATTCGCTCCCTGGCCACTGCAACCGGCAGTAGACGGGGAGCGTCTTTGTGTCAGCGCACTGCCCTAATGTGCTGCGTGCCGGGGGAGTTGGGCAGGCGCGGGTTCGCGCCTGGGGCAAATGGGCGCATTGGGGAAGAGTGGGTACGCATGGGGACGTTCGGCGCCGGATCAAAGGCGAAGCCTTGCGCGTACAACCCTGACGGGGGGACGCGTGTCCAACAGTCGTGGCAGAGGCACTGGGTATCGAGACGGCACTGGGGCGGAGCGGAGCTCCGACACGCGTGCCGCGCTCGCGTACGCCCTCCCGTACGGCCGGCCGGGCCCGTACTCCCGGCGGGATGCCCGTGATAGCGCCCTGGCCGATCGTGCGCGTGCCGTCCGAGCTGGGTACTGAGGCCGCCATGGCCGTCGGCACCTCGGTCGACCACCTCACCGAGACCTACAGTGCCCACTACCGGTCGCTGCTCGGCCTCGCCGCGCTGCTGCTGGACGACACGGCCTCCTGCGAGGACGTCGTCCAGGAGGCCTTCATCCGCGTCCACTCCGCGCGCAGCCGCGTGCGCGACCCCGAGAAGACCCTCGCCTACCTGCGGCAGACGGTGGTCAACCTCTCCAGGTCGGCGCTCCGGCGGCGCATCCTGGGTCTCAAGCTCCTCTCCAAGCCCATGCCCGACATGGCGAGTGCGGAGGAGGGCGCGTACGAGATCCTGGAGCGCGACCAGCTCAAGTCCGCAATGCGTTCACTCCAGCGCCGTCAGCGCGAGGTCCTCGTGCTGCGCTACTTCGCCGACATGACCGAGGCCCAGGTCGCCGAAACGCTCGGAATTTCCCTGGGCTCGGTGAAGGCGTACGGTTCCCGTGGCCTCGCGGCGCTTCGCATCGCGATGGAGGCGACCGTATGACCACCCCCTACGACTCACGTGGCATGGATCCAGAGAACTCCGAACTCCCCGAATCTCCCGACTCCCGCGACTCCCGCGACTCCCGCGACTCCCGCGGCGACTTTCGCGAAGACCCGAACGGGCCGGCGGCCGGCCCCGACGGTCCGACCGGCCCCGGTGGACCGACCGCGGGGCGCGGCGAGGCGCCCGCCGGTTCCGGAGCGGGCTTCGACGAGCTGGCGCTGCGCCGGCTGATGCAGGACGCGGTGGCGGGCCTCAAGCCCGCCCCCGACGCGCTCGACCATCTGCGGCACGCCGTTCCGGCCCGCCGCACGCGCCGCCGCCAGGCGGTGGCCGGTGCGGCCGCCGCGTTCCTGCTGGCGTGTACCGCCGTGCCGGCCCTGCTGCACGCCGCCAACACCGCGGACCAGCAGGACACCACCGCGGCCGGCGCCGCCAACCCCAACGAGCCGCAGCAGGACACCGGCGGCGCGGGGGAGAGCGACCCGGACGAGACGGGCGGCCCGGCCGACACCGGGCCCGGCGGGGGCAGCACGCCCACCCCGTCGGCGACCCCGTCCCCGACGCCCACACCCACGAACGCGCCCGGCGCCACCGTCGCCGCGACGCCCACCGGCCCGACCGGCCGCACGGCCCCGGCCTGCGCCCGCTCCCAGCTCGGCAGCGGCGCGAGCAAGACCGACGCCCCGGACGCCAAGGGCAACGTGTACGGCTGGTTCCGGGTCGCGAACGTCTCGGCGAAGGGCTGCGTCGTCAAGGGCGGCGGCGCCCTGACCGTGGTGGCGCAGGGCGGCGCCGACGCGTCGAAGATCCAGGTCCTGAACCACACGACGGGCGATCCCGCCACCGGCCTGCCCGACGTCTCGGCCGCCCCGCTGATCCTCGAACCGGGCGACACGTACGAGGTCCGCTTCGCCTGGGTGCCGGACACCGCGGGCCCCAACGGGTGCGCGACCACGCCGACCCCGACGCCCACGCCGAGCACCGTCGGCGGGGCCACCGGCAGCAGCTCCAACAACGGCACCAGCGCCTCGGAGAACACCCCGGCGGCGGCCGACGAGCCGCCGTCGCCCGGCCCGGCGAGCGTCGAGGTCAGCCATACGCCGGAGGCGGGCGCGCCGGCGGTGGCGGACGCGACGATTCCGGACGCGTGCGCGGGGACGATCTACAAGACGACGGTGCTCGCGCCGCAGTAGCGGGGGCGGGGGCGGGAGCGGGTGTCCGCCCACGGTCACGGGTGCCCACTCCCGTGAGCCGGGAAGCAGCTGCCCCGGGAGCACAGGTGCCCTGGGAGCCCAGGTGGCCGGGAGCAGGTGGCCCGGGAGCACACGCGCTCCGGGAGCAGGTGCCCGGGAGCAGGTGGCCCGGTGGCGGCCATCCGCCCCGCTCCCCGTACCGTTGAGGCGTGTACCGGTTTCTGCTGACCCCGCGCTGGGTGGGAGTCCACCTCTTCGTCGTGCTCGCCGTGCCGTTCTGCGTCTTCATGGGCAGCTGGCAGCTGAGCCGCTTCGAGGACCGGATGAACAGCCACCACGTCGCGGAGCAGGCGCCGAAGGCCGCCGCGTCCGCCGCCCCGGCCCCGCTCGCCGCCGTCCTCCCCGACACGACGGCGCAGGTCACGCAGGACACCACCGGCCGCACCGTCACCGCGACCGGCCGCTACGACACCGCTCACCAGCTCCTGGTCCCCGGCCGCGACCTCGGCGACCGCACCGGCTTCTACGTGCTCACCCCGCTCCGTACGAACGGGGGCGCGGCCCTGCCCGTCGTCCGCGGCTGGCTGCCGGGCGAGGCCTCGTCCGCGAACCCCGCCGGCATCCCGGCGGCCCCCGCGGGCGACGTCACCGTCTCCGGCGCCCTCCAGGCGCCCGAGAACACCGGCACCCAGGGCGTCCACTCCGCCGGCGGCCTGCCGCCGGGGCAGCTCGGGATGATCAGCGCCGCGTCGCTCGTCAACGTGCTGCCGTACGAGGTCTACAGCGGCTGGATCACGGTCACCGACGCCACCGCGCCGCTCCGGGCGGTGCCTCCGGCGGCGCCCAGCAACTCCGGGCTCGACCTCAAGGCCTTCCAGAACCTGGGGTACACCGGCGAGTGGTTCGTCTTCGCGGGCTTCGTCGTCTTCATGTGGTTCCGGCTGGTGCGCCGCGAGGCGGAGCTGCGCGAGGACACGGCCCTTGGCCTCGTCCCGGACCAGGACCAGGCGGTCCCCGCGGAGTCGCCGGGCAAGCTGGAAGAAGCCCTGCCCGGCGACTGAGGCGAGCCGGCAATCCGGGTCAGAGCGCGTGCTTCATGGCGAAGGCCAGCTCCAGCCGCACCTGCTTGATCCGCTCCTCGACGACGAGCGAGCCGTGTCCCGCGTCGTACCGGTACACCTCGTGGACCTTGCCCAGCGCCACCAGCCGTTCGACGTAGTTGTCGATCTGCTGGATCGGGCACCTCGGGTCGTTCATGCCCGCCGAGATGTACACCGGCGCGGTCACCTGCTCGACGTACGTGATCGGCGACGAGGCCTCGTAGCGCTCGGGAACCTCGGTGGGCGAGCCGCCGAAGAGCGTGCGGTCCAGGGACTTCAGCGCCTCCATCTCGTCGTTGTACGAGGTGACGTAGTCGGCGACGGGAACGGCCGCGAGCCCCGCCGTCCAGGCGGTCGGCTGCGTGCCGAGCCCCAGCAGCGTCAGGTAGCCGCCCCACGAGCCGCCGGAGAGCACCAGCTTCGCCGGGTCGGCGAGCCCCGAGCCGACGGC
This sequence comes from Streptomyces sp. NPDC006733, assembly GCF_040636125.1. NCBI lineage: Bacteria > Bacillati > Actinomycetota > Actinomycetes > Kitasatosporales > Streptomycetaceae > Streptomyces > Streptomyces sp. NPDC006733. The sequence continues at coordinate 156,539 of NZ_JBEYJD010000015.1, forward strand.
CCACTCGCGGACCGCCGCGACGTCCTCCAGCTCGATCAGCCCGACGCGGTGCTTGAGCGCGTCCGTCCACTCCCGCCCGTAGCCGGTGGAGCCGCGATAGTTGAGCCGGACGACGGCGAAGCCGTGGTCGACCCAGGCCGCCGGTCCGGCCGAGAAGGCGTCGGAGTCGTGCCAGGCGGGGCCGCCGTGGACCTCGAAGACCGTCGGGAACGGCCCCTCGCCCTCGGGCTTCTGGACGAGGGCGTGCACCGGCCCGCCGGGGCCGTCCACCCAGACGTCCTCGACCGGCACCGAGGCCGGCGCCTTGAGCCCCGGCGCCTCCAGCACGATCCCGCCCGCCGTGGACCGCACGACCGACGGCTGCTCCGCCGACGACCACAGGTACTCCACCGAACCGTCGGGGCGCGCCGTCGCGTTGCTCACCGTGCCCCGCGGGGTCTCCAGCCGGTCGAGCCCGCCGCCGGCCAGGTCGTAGCGGAACATCTCGCTGCGCGCCTGGTACGAGTGCACGACGAGCAGCGCGGAGCCGTCCGGATACCACTCGGCGGAGACGTCGCCCGGCAGGTCGATCGCCAGCGGCGTCTCCTCACCGGTCAGCACGTCCCACACCATCGGCAGCCAGCGCCCGGCGCGCTGGTGCCCGACGAGCAGCCGGGTGTCGCCGGCCACCGGCGCGAAGCCGAGGCAGTCGAGCCCGAGCTCCTCGGTGCCGCCGCGGGAGTCGTCCAGCTCGGCGACGGTCGAACCGTCGAGCCGCACCACGCGCAGCGCGCCGTGCATCGCGTCGCCGTGCTCGGTGTGCTCGATGACGAGCAGCGTGCCGTCCTCCGACAGGTCGCCGATCCCGGCCGACTCCGCGTGCCGGTAGATCTCGACCGGCGCGGCGCCCGGCCGCACGACGTGCACCGACGTGCCCTCGTCGTCCGTCGACCGGCCGATCACGACGGTTCCGTCCGCGCCGAGCGCCAGACCGGCCGGGTACGCGGGTTCGAGGCCGGGCGTGGCCGGCTCGTCCTCGCCGCCGCCGAACGGCTGGCGCATCCACACCCCGAACTCGTCGCCGTCGGTGTCGGAGAACCACCACACCCACTCGCCGTCGCGGGACAGCGTGCCGTCCGTCGTCCCGTTCGGCCGGTCCGTCACCTGGCGTCGCTCGCCCGTGGTCCGGTCCCAGGCGTACAGCTCGTACGTGCCGGTCGCGTTCGATACGAAGAGGCAGCGCTGCGGCGCGTCCTCCGCCCACTCCGGCAGCCCCACCCGAGGCGCCCGGAACCGCTTTTCCCATTCCGGCATGGCAGCCGTGACATCACTCATGGCTCCATCAAACCCGATGGCCGGGCGCCTTCACCCCGACTAGGGTCACTCCTCATGGACACGAGGGCCCCGGCGGGCTGACGAGTGACGAAACGTGCCAGGTGGGACGAGAATTTCGAGAACCTCCCCTCCAGAGCCGCGAGCGAACACGACGACCTGGAGGATTTCCGGGCCGGCGAGGACATGGTCCGCCCCTTCGAGGCGGCGGAGCTGGGTCCCGTCACCGGGAGGTCACTGCTGCACCTGCAGTGCCGCCTCGGCCACGAGGCCCTCGCGTGGGCACGTCACGGCGCCTCGCGGGTCGTCGGGCTGGACTCCTCCGAGTCCGCCGTCGAGGCCGCCCGCGACCTGGCCGCCGACCTCGGCCTCCCGCCGGACCGCGCCTCCTTCGTCGCCGCCGACGTGTACGACGCGGCCGACGCCGCCCCCGACTCCGCCTACGACATCGTCTACACCGGCCCCGGCGTCCTCTGCCGCCTCCCGGACCTGGTCCGCTGGGCCGAGACGGCCGCAGCTCTCGTCGCACCCGGCGGGTTCCTGTACCTCGCGGACTTCCATCCGCTGGCGAGCTCGCTGGTCGCCGACGACGACCTCGAAGGCTGGGGGCGGCAGCACACGCTCGGCGACGTCGTCACGGCCGTCGCCGCCACCGGCCTGCGCCTGGACTTCCTGCACGAGCACGACGGGACGCACGCGCACGTGCCGCTGATGTACTCGCTGCGGGCGACGCGCGAGGTTCCGAGCTGATGCCGATCAGGAAGCGCGGCGGTGGGAGGGGACCCGGAGAACGGCCGTGCCGCCGTCGAGGTCGACCCGGGAGCGGGGCGGCGCCCCGTCGCCCTCCTCGTCCCGCAGCACCAGCGACGTCCTGCGCTGCTTGAGCTCTTCCTGCTTGCCCGCCGACAGCGTCGCGTGCAGCAGCTCGAACCCCGTCGACGCCACCTGCCCCTGCCGCCCGGCCCCGCGCCAGGGCAGCATCCCGGCCCGTCCGGCCCGCAGCATCGCCTGGTCGACGAACGCGGCGACCGTCAGCAGGACCACGAGGCCCGGCAGCGTCATGAAGAAGAGGACAGCCATTCCCCGAGCATCCCCCACCGGGCCCCGGAGGGCGAGAGCCGGTCAGGCCCGATCCGCGGTGAGGGCGTACGACGGCAGGGGCGCGTTGCCCTTGTCGACGGCCAGGGAGCCGAGCACGTCGAGCTGGCTGGTGAGGAAGCCCCGCGCCAGCGGGGAGAGGTCCGCGAACCGCGGATCGGAGCCGGCCATCCGCCGCGCGGCGTCCACCTCCCAGTCGGCGTCCTGCAAGCCCGTCGTGTCGACGTCCAGCTCGGAGGCGACCCGCCACCCGGCCTCCGCGAGGATCCGCAGCAGCGCCTCGCGCGAGAACGGCGTCCGGATGTTCCCCTCACCGCGCGCCCCGACCGCCTCGACGTGCCCCTGCACGAGCACGGCCAGCAGATGCGGCAGCTGCTCCACCCTGCGCGGGCGCAGATCCCACTCGGAGAAGCACAGCCGCCGCGCCCACGGCCGGACGCGGGTCAGCGTCGCACGCAGCTGGTCGAGGGAGGCGAAGTACCAGGAGCAGTGCGACAGCACGACGTAGTCGAACGCGTCGTCCGGGAACGTGACCGCCTCGTCCAGCACGTCGACGCCGAACCGGATGTCGATCCGCGCCCCGAGCGGCCCCGCCGCCAGGAACGCCGCGGACTCCCCCAACGTGACCGGACTGCCGTACGAAGGCTCCGCGACATCCACCCCGACCACCCGCCCCTGCGGCCCGACGGCGTCGGCGAGCACGGCAGTCATGTCCCCCTGCCCGCACCCGACTTCCAGCACGGAGGCCCCGGCAGGAATCCCCCACCCGTCCACGAGCCCCACCCGAAACCGCGTCTGATCCCGCTGCACCCCAAGATGCCCCACAGCGGCCGCCATGGCCCCCGCAATGTCCTCAACCCGACCCATAAACCATCTCCCAGCTCAGCCCAGCGGCCCCCGCCGCAGCGACTGTAGGTGAGGGCCGGAGAAAGGGCGCGGGCTTTTCCGCCCCGGGAAACCCCCGCGGTGCGTCCCCGGAAACGAGTCAGGGCCCTGATCATCAATGATAATCAGGGCCCTGAACTGCAGTGTCACCAGTCGGGGTGGCGGGATTTGAACCCACGGCCTCTTCGTCCCGAACGAAGCGCGCTACCAAGCTGCGCCACACCCCGGTGCAACGAGGTTTACTTTAGCGGACCGGGAGCCGGAGACGAAATCCGGTTTCTCGGGGGTGCCTCAGGGGGTGGGGTGGCCCGGGGTTCTGGGGGTCAGGGTGAGGAGGCTGGCCTCCGGGGGGCAGGCGAAGCGGACGGGGGTGTAGCGGTTGGCGCCGCAGCCTGCGGAGACGTGGAGGTAGGAGCGTTCGCCGGCCGCGGTGTGGGTGGAGAGGCCCTTCACGCGCTGGGTGTCCAGGTCGCAGTTGGTGACGAGGGCGCCGTAGAAGGGGATGCAGAGCTGGCCGCCGTGGGTGTGGCCGGCCAGGATCAGGGGGTAGCGGTCGGCCGCGAAGGCGTCCAGGACCCGCAGGTACGGGGCGTGGACGATGGCGAGGCTGAGGTCCGCGGCGGGGTCCGGGCCGCCGGCTACGGCGGCGTAGCGGTCGCGCTTGATGTGCGGGTCGTCGAGGCCGGTCAGGGCGAGCTGGATGCCGTCGTCGAGCTTCAGCTGGCCGCGGGTGTTGCTCAGGCCCACCCAGCCGGCGGCGTCGAACCCGTCCCGCAGGTCGCCCCACGGGTTGCGGACCACGTTGGTGACCGGGTCCGTCTTGCCGTTCAGTCCGTGCTGCCGCCGGGACTTCTCCAGGAGGTAGCGGCCCGGGTTGCGGAAGCGGGGGCCGTAGTAGTCGTTCGAGCCGAAGACGTACGCGCCGGGGAACTCCATCAGCGGTCCGAGCGCGTCCAGGACCTCGGGGACGCCCTCCGGGTCGGAGAGGTTGTCGCCCGTGTTGACGACCAGGTCCGGGCGCAGGCCCGCCAGGGACTGCAGCCAGTGGCGCTTCCTGTTCTGGCCGGAGACCATGTGGATGTCCGAGACCTGCAGGATCCTGATCGGCCGCATTCCGGCGGGCAGCACCGGGACGTCGAAGCGGCGCAGCCGGAAGGCCCGCGGTTCGATTCCGGCCGCATAGGCCACACAGGCCGCGCCGACTGCCGTCACACCGAGGGGAACTCCGTATCGCGCTCGCATGCGTCCATCGTCGCAGATGAGATGAGGGCCGCCAGGGCCTGTGGCGCGCCCTCGCCGCCGCGGAAGCCGGGAAAGGCGTTGATGTCGACGATCAGCGGTCTCCCGGCCGCGTCCGTGATGACGTCCACGCCGTAGACATCGAGGGCGAAGGCCTCGCCCGCCCGCCGCGCCAGGTCCATGGCCTCCCGGGGTGGAGGTGGGTGATTTGTTGTATTTATTCGCTTTTCCAGAGGGGACGGCCGGACCGCTGTGAAGACCCTTCCCGCTATCACCCACAGCTTGTGGTCCCAGCCGTCGCCCGTTGTGTAGTCCTGGACGACGACCTGCTCGTCCGGCCACTTCCGGGCGAGTTCCCGCAGGTCATCGGCGGTGTCGATCCTGGCGACGACGTCCCCGCGGCGGTTCGCCCGGCTCTTGACGATGAACGGGTGACCCGACGGCGGCGGCGCGGTGATCCGTGACAGGGGCACGACGTCCCGGGTCACGGGGAACGGCAGGCCCGCGGCCAGCGCGGTCTCCGCCATCAGGACGCGGTCCTGGCACAGCTCGGTCGCCGCCGCCGAATTGACGACGCGCGCTCCGCGCCGCTCAAAGGTCCGGGCGAGCCGGATCGCCTGCGGCGTGTGCGACTTGAGGAGGTAGACGTCCGCCGGCTCGTCACCGCTCTCCGCCAGTGTCGCCGGGTTGGCGAAGGAGACCCGGGTTCTGTGATCCCGCGTCAGGAGGGCTGCTGTGGAGGTCAGTAGGGGGTGGTCCGGCTTGTCCGTCAGGAAACAGACCCTTGGCGGCGAGGCCGTCATGTGCCGGCCTGCGCCGGGACGAAGTCCACGGTCTCCGGGCGCAACGTGCCGTGCCCGGGGTGCTGGGTCGCGCCGCCCGCCCTAGCCAGGTCGAGGACGGCCCGCGCCACCCGGGCGACCGCGTCGGGCACCTTCCGGAAGCTCGGGAAGTCGTTGATGTCGACGACGACCGGGCCGTCGGGCCCGAGCAGCACGTCGAATCCGTACAGGTCCAGGCCGAAGACGGCGCCGATCTCGGCCGCCAGCTCCGCCACCTCGCGGGGGAGCGGCACGAGCCGCTCGTCCACCGCGAGCTCCGGGCGCAGCGGCGAGGCCCGGACCGCCGCGAACACCTCGCCGCCGACGCAGTACACCTTCAGGTCCGTCCCCGAGTTGGGCACGTACGGCTGGGCGATGAGCAGGCCGACGTCGTCGGGGCCGGGGGACGTTCCGTCGCCGTCCGGCCCCGTCAGCCGGTCCGGCGTGCGGACCAGCCGCACCCCGCGCCCCGCGCTGCCCGCCGCGGGCTTCACGACGAGCGGGAAGTGCTCCTGGGGGACGGTCGCGAAGAGTTCGGGCGTGGCCGCCGCGTACGTCACCGGCATCGGCAGGCCGTGCTGCTGCGCGATCAGCGCCGTGAGCGCCTTGTCGCGGACCGTACGGATCGCGCGGGCGTCGTTGACGGTGGTCAGACCGAGTGCCGCCGCGCCTTCGAGGAGGGTCAGGCCGGGGCCGCCGGAGACCGTCTTGAGGACCCAGGCGTCGTGCGCGCCCGAGCGCACCGCGGCGGAGAGCCCGGACAGTTCGGAGAACTCGGACAGCCGGAGGAGGGAACTGCCGGGGCGGATGACGTCCACCCGGTGTCCCCAGGCGGCCAGTTGTGCGACCACGTCGAGGGGCATGCCGTCGTGACGGTAGTGCTCCTCGACGAGGAAACAGAGCCTCATCTGGTCCCCTTGCCCCCCGGACGTCCGCCGATCCGTCCGGCAGAGCTGTGACCGAACAGGATGCCACGGGGCGTCGTGTCTTTCGCCGCACGGTACCGCTCCGGTACCGCTCCGAGACGGCTCCGGGACGCCCTCGGGACCCGGACGGGACCCGGACGGGACGTCGACGGGACGTCGATGGGACGTGGACGGGGTGCGGACGGGGTGCGGATGCCTGTCCGGGCGTGGTCCGGGCGGGCCGCTTCGGTCGCTCCCCGGACGTTAATGGGCGGCAGCACTGCCGTGCGGGTGCGAGACTCGACGGCATGACCACCACGCTCAAGCAGCGACTCCACGACGACCTCGTCACGGCCATGAAGAGCCGCGACGAACTTCGCTCCGCCACGCTCCGCCTCACCCTGACCGCCATCACCAAGAAGGAGGTCGCGGGCACGACCGCCCGTGAGCTCTCCGACGACGAGGTGCTCAAGGTGATCGCCGGTGAGGCGAAGAAGCGCCGCGAGGCGGCCGAAGCCTTCGCCCAGGGCAACCGTCCCGCCCAGGCCGAGCGCGAGCTGGCCGAGGGGGAGGTGCTCGACGCGTACCTGCCGAAGCAGCTCTCGGACGAGGAGCTGGTCGGGATCGTCAGCGCCGCCGTGGCCGAGGCCAGGGCGGGCGGCGCCGAGGGGCCGCGTGCCATGGGCGCGATCATGAAGATCGTGAACCCGAAGGTCGCCGGCCTCGCGGAGGGCGGCCGCGTCGCGGCCGAGGTGAAGAAGCAGCTCGCCGGCTGAGAGCGACTGCCGCGGCAACTGACGAGGGGCGGGGGGCCGGGCGGGGGGGGCCCGCGGACAAGCCCCGGCAGCGGCCGGAAAACGAGAGAGAGGGGGGGGTGGTGTATGATGTTTAAAAGGTTGGTTT
>NZ_JBEYJD010000016.1:0-162834 GCF_040636125.1 Streptomyces sp. NPDC006733
ATGCACGCCTACCTGGCCCGGCGCTGAGCGCGGGTTGCGGCGCGGAGACGGCGGCACGGGCGGCGGCACGGTCGCGGTCGTCCGATCAGCCCTGCGACGCGGCAGAACCGCTGGCCAGCGCCGGTGCGACGACGGCCTGCTGGAACAGCCACTCCGCCTTCAGCTCGGCGTATCCGGGCTTGATTACGTCATTGATCATCGCGAGACGTTCATCGAAAGGGATGAATGCTGATTTCATCGCATTGACCGTAAACCACTGCAGGTCGTCGAGGGTGTAGTCGAACGCCTCGACCAGGTGGTCGAATTCACGGCTCATGCTCGTGCCGCTCATCAACCGGTTGTCGGTGTTCACCGTGACCCGGAAGTGCAGCCGGCGCAGCAGCCCGATGGGGTGCTCGGCGTACGAGGGGGCCGCCGCCGTCTGCAGGTTGGACGTCGGGCACATCTCCAGCGGGATCCGCTTGTCGCGGACGTAGCTCGCGAGCCGGCCCAGCTCGACCGTACCGTCCTCGGCGACCTGGATGTCGTCGATGATGCGCACGCCGTGTCCGAGCCGGTCGGCGCCGCACCACTGCAGCGCCTGCCAGATCGACGGCAGGCCGAAGGCCTCGCCCGCGTGGATCGTGAAGTGGTTGTTCTCCCGCTTGAGGTACTCGAAGGCGTCCAGGTGCCGGGTGGGCGGGAAGCCCGCCTCGGCGCCCGCGATGTCGAAGCCGACGACGCCGAGCTCCCGGTAGCGGTTGGCGAGTTCGGCGATCTCCAGCGAACGGGCCGCGTGCCGCATCGCGGTCAGCAGCGCGCCGACGCGGATGCGGTTGCCGTCCTCGCGCGCCCGGCGCTCGCCCTCCCGGAAGCCCTCGTTGACCGCCTCGACGACCTCTTCGAGGGTCAGTCCGGCTTCGAGGTGCTGCTCGGGGGCGTAGCGGATCTCCGCGTACACGACACCGTCGGCCGCGAGGTCCTCCGCGCACTCGGCGGCGACCCGCACCAGCGCCTCGCGGGTCTGCATGACCGCGCAGGTGTGGGCGAACGTCTCCAGGTACCGCTCCAGGGAGCCGGAGTCGGCCGCTTCGCGGAACCACGTGCCGAGCTTGTCCGGATCGGACTCGGGCAGACCGGCGTAGCCGACGGCGCGGGCGAGGTCGACGATCGTGCCGGGACGCAGCCCGCCGTCGAGGTGGTCGTGGAGGAGCACCTTGGGCGCGCGACGGATCTGGTCCGGGGTCGGGGTGCTCGTATTCTGGCTCTGCATCCACGAACGATAGCGCCTACGCGCGTAGATCGCCTCCCGTGACCGATTATTTTCCGCAGGGCCATGTAGTCGGCACCCCTCCTTCTGCCATCGTTGGGCCATGGCTTCGCAAGCGTTGACGGCGCGAGGTGCCCGGCTCGGCCGGCCGGTCGCGCCGGGACTCGTGCCCGCCCCGCGGCGCGAGACCGGAGGGACGGTCCGCGCCGTCGCCCTCGTCCTTCCCGGCGGCGACCCCGCCAGCACCCGGCGCCCCTCCTCCCTGGCCGCCGCCCTCATGCGGCCGCTCGCCCGCCACCTCGTGCGGGAGGGCAGGACGGGCGGCCTCGCCGCCCACGTGGTGCACTACCGCTACCGCGGCTGGAACGGCGGCAACGCCCATCCGGCGGCGGACGCCGAGTGGGCGGTCGGCGAGATCGTCCGCCGCTACGGCGACGTCCCGGTCTGCCTCGTCGGCATGGACATGGGAGCGCGCGCGGCCCTGCACGCCGCGGGCCACCCGGCCGTCAACTCCGTGGTGGCGCTCTCCCCCTGGCTGCCGCCCGGCGAGGAACCCGATCCGGTGAAGCAGCTCATCGGCCGGCAGGTCCTGATCGCCCACGGCACCGACGACTTCGCCACCGATCCCGAACTCTCCTACCTCCTCGCGGAACGCGCGAAGAAGGTCAACCGCGACGTCTGCCGCTTCGAGGTCCACACCGACGGCCACCACCTCACCCAGCACCGCGCCGAGATCGCCGCCCTCACCGCCGACTTCGCGCTGGGCGCCCTCCTGGGCCGGCCGTTCGCCCGCCCCATAGCCGACGCCCTGGCGGCGCCACCGCCGCTGGGCCTTCGGATGCCGCTCGCCTCCGGCTTCGGCCGGACGTCCCACCGCTGAACGCCGCGCGCTCGCGCCGGAAGACGCGGTTCACCGCGGCAGCAACTGCCCCCGCCGCGAGAGCAGGAACTTCTTGAACGCCGCCACCGGCGCCGTGTCCGGGTGGCCGTCCAGCCACGCCACCCCGATGTACCGGACCGCGCGCGGTGACGACACCGAAAGCTCCACCACCCCCGGCCGCGGCACCGCCGGCGGCGGCAGCAGGGCCACACCCAGCCCCGCCGCGACCAGGCCGCGCAACGTCTCCGCCTCCTCGCCCTCGAACGCCACCCGCGGCACGAACCCGGCCTCGGCGCACAGGTCGTCGGTGATCCGCCGCAGCCCGTAGCCGGGTTCGAGGGCGACGAACAGGTCGCCCGCCGCCTCGTCGAGCCGCACCCGCCTGCGGGTCGCCAGCCGGTGGTCGGCCGGGACCACAAGACGCAGCCGCTGCTCGTCGAGCCGCCGCACCACCAGGTCCGGGGCATCGGGCGGCGGCGACGTCAGGCACAGGTCGAGCTCTCCGGCGCGCAGCCGCTCCAGCATCGCCTCGGCGTAGTTCTGCACGAGCTGGAACTGCACGCGCGGATAGTCCGCGCGGAAGTCCCGCAGCAGCGACGGGACGGTCTCGGACCCGAGCGTGTGCAGGAAGCCGAACGCGACCTTGCCGGTGTGCGGGTCCGCGTCCACCCGCACCGCCTCGGCGGACCGCTCGACCTCGCCGAGCGCCCGCTCGGCCGCCGCCAGGAACGTGTGACCGGCGCGGGTCAGCCGGACGTTGCGGCCCCGGCGGGCGAAGAGCGCGACCCCCAGGTCGTGTTCCAGCCGGACCATCGCCCGGCTCAACGTCGACTGCGGCATTCCGAGTTGCTGCGCCGCGCGGGTCACGTGCTCGTGCCGCGCCACGGCGGCGAACTGGGCGAGGCGGGGCGCCAGCACCGCCGCCCAGGACTCGCCGTCCAGGTCGGCGGCGGCCGGCGGGACGGCGGGCGTCCGGCCTGTTACGGACGTGTCTTTTCCGTTGCTGGACGATGACACCGGCCCCGCTGACCTCGCTTCATGCTCCACAGCATCAATAGTGCACTGTTTGTGCATTGGACGCATAAATACTGCGGCCCTAGATTCATGGCATGCCTCCCGCCGATACGGAGGCGTCCGCCGCACCGCGCGCGGGCGCCTCCACTCCGTCGTCCCCCGACACCACCGCCGAAGCGGCGCACGCCACCAAGCTCAGCCCCGGCAGCCCCGGCTACCGCCGCGCCAACTTCGCGCTCTTCGCCGCCGGCCTGGCGACGTTCGCGCTCCTCTACTCCACGCAGGCGCTGCTCCCCGCGATCTCCGCCGACCTCGCGCTGACCCCGGCGCAGGCCAGCCTGACGGTCACCGCCACCACGGCCGCCCTCGCCGTCGCGCTGCTGCCGGTGAGCGCGCTCAGCGAGAAGTACGGCCGCACGGCGGTCATGACCGCCTCCGTCTTCAGCGCCGCGCTGCTGGCCCTCGTGATCCCGTTCGCCCCGGACCTCACCACGCTCGTCGTCCTGCGGGCCGCCCAGGGCGCGGCCCTGGCCGGCCTCCCCGCGACGGCCATGGCGTACCTCGCCGAGGAGATCCACCCCAAGGCGGTCGCGTCCGCGATCGGGCTGTACGTGGCGGGCAACAGCATCGGCGGCATGAGCTCGCGGGTGTTCTCCGGAGCGGTCTCGCAGGCACTCGGCTGGCGCACCGCGCTCTTCGTCGTCGGCCTCGTGGCACTGGCCTGCGCGGTCGCGTTCCGGCTGCTGGTACCGGCGGCCCGGAACTTCCAGCCGGGCCCGGTCAACCCGGCGGCCCTGCTGCGCACGGTCACCGCCCACCTCGGCAACCCGCTGCTGCGGCGCCTCTACGCGATCGGCCTGCTCTTCATGGCCGTCTTCGGCGCGGTCTACACCGTGCTGGGGTATCGGCTGATGGCTTCCCCGTTCTCGCTCTCGCAGACGGCGGTCGGCCTGATCTTCCTCGTGTACCTGGTGGGAACGGCGGCATCGGCGGGCTCCGGCGTCCTGCTGAGCCGGGTCGGCCGGCGGGGCGCGCTCTACGTCGCGGTGACCCTGGCGGGCACCGGGCTGCTGCTGAGCCTGTCGTCGTCGCTGGCGCTGGTCCTGGCCGGCCTCGTACTGATCACCGCCGGGTTCTTCACCGGCCACGCCGTGGCCTCGTCGGCGGTCAGCCGCACGGCGACGGTTGGGCGCGCCCAGGCTTCCGCGCTATACCTGACGGCTTACTACGTGGGGAACAGCGTGGGCGGCACGGTGGGCGCGTCCGCGTACCACTCCATGGGGTGGGGCGGGACGGCGGCGTTCGGTGGCCTGGCCCTGGCGGGCGTCGCGGGCATCACCCTCTACGCGACGCGGCGGGCTGCGGTCTCCGCGCGGCGGGCGGGTGCCTTCGCGCTACGCGCCGGGGTGGGGCCTCTGCGGGACAGGTAGCAGGCCGGGCGCCCTTCGCGCTGCGGCGCCGGAGTGGGGCCCCTGCGGGACAGGTAGCAGGTCGGGCGCCGGGCCCTCCGGTGCAGGGGTCCGAAATCGTATATTTACGGGCGTGGCCGCCCACAAATACACGGCAGCATTTCGGACCCCTGCACCTGCGGACCCGTCACCCTCACGTTCCAGCTCGTCGGTCGGCTGGGCCCGGCGCTCAGCAGACGGGGTACGTCCGGGTGTCCAACGTGATGCCGAACGGCTCGGGCAGCGTGACCGGATCGCCGAACTTCACCGCGCGGTGGCAGCGGTAGTAGATCCCCTGGGGCTCGGCGAAAAGGGTGACGGTCGGACCACCGGGCGCCCAGCCGTCGATGAGTAGGTACAGCGGCACTCCGGCGCAGGCGTAGGCGGCGGGTTTGCCGGTCCGGTCCGGGCTCGCGGTTCCCGGGGAGGTGATCTCGGCGACGAGATGAGCCTCATCGGCGGGGATGAAGTAGCCCGGGGTCCGCAGGGCTGACACTGGTGCGATCACCAGGTCGGGAACGCAGAGGCTTTGGCGCGAAGGGATGGCGACGCCCAGCCGCTGGTAGATCCCCACGTCATCAGGAATCACCCCGTACAAGGGACGCTGCACCTTCGCGGCGATGATGTTGTGGGCCTTGCTGGGGGGTGGGGTCACGGTAATGATCCCCTCGATGATCTGCGCCGTGCAGCCCTCGGGAACGTCCGTCTCTTCCCAGATGCGGACCAGGCCGTCCCAGCGGTATTCGCCGGGCTCGACGTTGAGTGCGCTCATGGTGCGATCCCAGCACGCAGAACGGGATCGCTGGGCGTCTGCTGATCCCGTTCACCCATATTGGGAAGCTGCGGATCGGAGCCCTTAGGGGCCACCTGGGCCCAGACGCGCTTGCCGACGCCCACGCGGGTGTTCACACCCCAGCAGCCGTCAGTCAGTGCGTGCACCAGCGCGAGGCCACGCCCGCGCTCGTCGTCGTCGGACGCACGCCGCAGCTCCGGCCGCTTCGCGTTCGCGTCGTGCACCTCGATGCGTACGCCGCCCGCCAGCCGGATGACCCGCGTCTCGATCCGCCGCCCCGGCACCCCACCGTGCATCACGGCGTTGGTCATCAGTTCGGAGATCACGAGCGCGGCGGATTCGGACAGCTCGGCCAGCCCCCAGCCGGTGAGCGCCTCCTCCAGCATGCGGCGGGCGTGGTCGACCGAGCAGGGGGAGGACGGCCAGCTCGTCGTCACCACGGCGCCCTCGGCGCGAACTCCCCGGCTGGGTACCTGCTGCATGGTCGTGCCTCCGTCGTTCCGGGGTTGCCCCGACATCGTTACTCTCGGCGCATATGCGCGTGCTCTATGTGAGCAACTGCATGCCAGCGTGGCAGTCCCGGCGCTACGGTGACAGTGTTCGGTGGAATTCTGGTCGTCAAAATTGAGCGCGAATTCCCCTGCCGAGGAGGCAGGTTCACGCCCACTTCCGGGATCTCCCGCTGCGACGCAGAAGGTTTCTTGCAGGCGCGGAACCTTCGCAGACACACTGGAAAACTGCGCGAAGGAGCAGCAGATGATCACGGACGTGGAGGCGGCAACCCCCGCCCTGTGTCGACTCCAGTTGGGAAGCGAGCTGCGACAACTCCGTCTGGCCTCCGGGCTCAAGGGCTCTCAGGTGGTGCAGAAGCTGCGGTGGAGTCCTTCGAAGCTGACCCGGCTCGAAACCGGCGAGAACTCATCTGTCGAGCCCGACGACGTAGTGGCTCTGTGCGACATCTACGACGCGGATGCGGAGACGCGTGCTCGGCTGCACGGGTACTCGGTCGTTACCCGAACCAAGCGGGATTGGTGGCTCACCCGCGAGTACCGCCCCGTCATCGCCCCTGGCTTCAAGGCGTTTCTCGACCTCGAAGCCACCGCAACAGCTGTCCAGACGTACCAGTCCGAGTTCGTCCCCGGCCTGTTGCAGACCGAGGCGTATGTCCGCGCGACTCATCAGCGATCGCTCATGGAACTATCTGCCGAAGACGTTGACCGCATGACTGCCGTGCGGACCACCCGACAGGAGATCCTGGCGCGCCCCAACTCACCGCTGAAGTACTTGGCGATCATCAACGAGGCGGTGCTGCTCCGGAATGTAGGTGGGGCGTCCGTCATGCGCGACCAGCTCACCCACATCGTTCACATGGTCGAGTCACGGCCCAACGTGCGGGTACAGGTCGCCCCGTTCCGCTCCGGAGCTCACCCAGGGATGAACGGAGCGTTCGTCGTCTTCCAGTTCCCGGAGAAGCTCGCGCTGAAGCCGATGGTCTACCTGGAAAACCTGGGGGACGCCTGGGTCAAGCGCAGTGATAGTGACGTCGAGCAGTACGCCGACGCGTTCTCCGAGTTGCAGTCCCTCGCCTCGGGACCACAGGAGTCCCTAAGCATGATCAAGGAAGCGATCAAGGAGCATTGATACCGATGATCACCAAGGCTGATGCCCTGCACAACGCCCAGTGGTTCAAGTCGAGCTACAGCAATGACCATGGCGGCGACTGCATCGAGGGCGCCCGCCTTGCGGACGGCTCGATGGCCGTCCGGGACTCCAAGGACCCGCACGGGCCCACCCTGCTCTTCACCGCCGACGCCTGGCGGGCGTTCGCGTCCGCAGTCGGCGACGGCGAGTTCCCCGGCGTCTGAGCGGAGGGGGGTGGGGGCGGAGGGGGTGGGTTTCGAAATGCTGCCGTGTATTTGTGGGCCCCCAGGGCCCGTAAATATACGATTTCGAAACCCACCCCCGGAGTCACCGGCCCCCGGCCCGCCCCCGCACCCGCACAATCAGGCGATCCGGTCCAAAACGATCGGCTTCGGTTCGAACGTCGCGTCCGCCGGGCCGACCAGGATGCCGCCGTGGAGGGCCTCCAGGGCGTACGCGAACTTCTCCGGGGTGTCCGTGTGCAGGGTCATGAGGGGCTGGCCCGCCACCACCTTGTCGCCCGGCTTCGCGTGCAGCTCGATGCCCGCGCCCAGCTGCACCACGTCCTCCTTGCGCGCGCGGCCCGCGCCCAGGCGCCAGGCCGCGATGCCGACGGCGTACGCGTCGAGGATCTCCAGCACGCCGCTCGTCGAGGCGTTCACGACGTGCTGCTCCCGCGCCACCGGCAACGCCGCGTCGGGGTCGCCGCCCTGCGCGGCGATCATGCGGCGCCAGACGTCCATCGCGGAGCCGTCCGCGAGGGCCTTCGCCGGGTCGGCGTCGCGCAGACCCGCCGCGTCCAGCATCTCGCGCGCCAGCGCCAGCGTCAGCTCGACGACGTCGGCCGGGCCACCGCCCGCCAGCACCTCGACGGACTCGCGGACCTCCAGCGCGTTGCCGGCGGTCAGCCCCAGCGGGGTCGACATGTCGGTGAGGAGGGCGACCGTGCGCACGCCGTGGTCCGTGCCGAGGCCGACCATGGTCGAGGCCAGCTCGCGCGCGTCCTCGATGGTCTTCATGAAGGCGCCGGTGCCGACCTTCACGTCGAGCACGAGCGAGCCCGTGCCCTCGGCGATCTTCTTCGACATGATCGAGGAGGCGATGAGCGGGATCGCCTCGACGGTGCCCGTGACGTCGCGCAGCGCGTACAGCTTCTTGTCGGCGGGGGCGAGGCCGTCACCCGCCGCGCAGATGACCGCGCCGGTCCCCCGCAGCACGTCGAGCATCTCGGCGTTGGAGAGCGACGCGCGCCAGCCCGGGATGGACTCCAGCTTGTCGAGCGTGCCGCCGGTGTGGCCGAGGCCGCGGCCGGAGAGCTGCGGGACGGCCGCGCCGCACGCGGCGACGAGCGGCGCCAGCGGCAGGGTGATCTTGTCACCGACACCACCGGTGGAGTGCTTGTCGGCGGTGGGGCGCGGCAGCGAGGAGAAGTCCATCCGCTCGCCGGAGTTGATCATCGCGGCGGTCCAGCGGGCGATCTCCGCGCGGTCCATGCCGTTGAGCAGGATCGCCATGGCGAGCGCGGACATCTGCTCGTCGGCCACGGCACCGCGGGTGTACGCGTCGATGACCCAGTCGATCTGCTCGTCGCTGAGGCGGCCGCGGTCGCGCTTGGTGCGGATGACGGAAATGACGTCCATGACAGGGGTTCCTTAGCGGTTCAGGTCTTCGAGGCCGAAGGCGTCCGGCAGGACTTCGCTCATCGGGACGACGCCGCGCGCCGTGTCGACGAGGAGGTCCGGGCCGCCGTTCTCCCACAGCAGCTGGCGGCACCGCCCGCACGGCATCAGCAGGTTGCCGCGCAGGTCCACGCAGGTGAAGGCGGTGAGCTTGCCGCCGCCCGAGGCGTGCAGCGCGGAGATCAGGCCGCACTCGGCGCAGAGCGCGACGCCGTAGGCCGCGTTCTCGACGTTGCAGCCGACGACGATCCGGCCGTCGTCGACGAGGGCGGCCGCGCCGACCGGGAACTTGGAGTACGGGGCGTACGCCCGGGACATGATGTCCCGGGCGTGCTTCCGCAGGCCGTCCCAGTCGACGGAATCGACGGAATCCGAGCCGACGTCAATGCCGGCACCGGAAGACCCCTCGGGAGGAGAATTCGTCACTTGCCCTGGCCCTTTCGGTACGGCTGGCCGTCGGCCTTCGGCATCCGCAGTCGCTGCGAGGCGAGCGCGAGGACCAGCAGGGTGACGATGTACGGCGTGGCACCGACGAGCTGGTCGGGCACGGTGTCGGTCAGCGCGTACCAGACCACCAGCAGCACGGCGACGGCAGCGCCGATCACCGCCGGGACGTACTTCTTCTGGTAGAGCCGCCAGGCGGCCAGCGCGACCAGGGCGACCGCGAGCGCCAGCAGCAGCGCGTGCACGGTCTGGCCGCCGTTGCGCAGTTGCAGGCTGTCGGAGTAGCCGAAGAGGCCGGCGCCCATGGCGAGCCCGCCGGGCCGCCAGTTGCCGAAGATCATGGCGGCGAGGCCGATGTAGCCGCGGCCGCCCGTCTGGCCCTCGTTGTAGATGTGCGAGGGGACGATGGCGAGGAAGGCGCCGCCGAGGCCGGCGAGGCCGCCGGAGGCGATGACCGCCAGGTACTTGTACTTGTAGACGTTGACGCCCAGCGACTCGGCGGCGATCGGGTTCTCACCGCAGGAGCGCAGCCGCAGGCCGAACGCGGTCCGCCACAGGATGTAGAACGTGGCCACGAAGAGCAGCGCGGCCAGGATGGTCAGCGACGACAGGTCGGTGACCAGGCCGCCGATGATCCCGGCGAGGTCGGAGACCAGGAACCAGTGGTGGCCTTCGATGGTGTGCAGCCAGTCGGAGAGGCCGGGGACGGTGAACGACTTGATGTCGTCCATCGGGGGCGACTGCTTGGGGCTGCCGCCCTTCTCCGCCGCCTCGCCGAGGCTGAACCAGATCTTCGCCAGGTACTGCGTGGCGCCCAGCGCCAGGATGTTGATCGCCACACCGGAGACGATGTGGTCGACGCCGAAGGTCACGGTCACGACGGCGTGGATCAGCCCGCCGAGCGCGCCGCCGACGATGCCGGCGACGACCGCGAGCCACGGGTTGGTCTGCCAGCCCGCCCATGCCCCGAAGAACATGCCGAGCATCATCATGCCCTCGAGGCCGATGTTGACCACGCCGGCCCGCTCCGACCACAGGCCGCCGAGCCCGGCGAGGCCGATCGGCACGGCCATGGTCAGGGCGCCGGAGATCTGTCCCGAGGACGTCATGTCGTTGGCGCCGGTGATGGCGCGGACCGCGGAGATGAGGATCAGCGCACCCGCGACGATCAGCAGCACGCGGGAGAGGGTGAGCTTGGCGCGGATCTTGGCCGCGGGGCTCTTGGCGTTCTTGCCGGGGGTAGCCGTGGCGCTCACGCTGCCACCTCCTGCTTGGCGTTACGGGCCTGGGCGGCGAGTTCTTCGCCGACCTTCTGTTGCTGGCGTTTGATGCCGTAGCGGCGGACGACCTCGTAGGCGATGACGACGCAGAGCACGATGATGCCCTGCATGACGCCGACGATCTCCTTGTCGTAGTCCTCGAACTCCAGCTTGCTGGAGGCGATCTCGAGGAAGCCCCACAGCAGCGCGGCGAGCGCGATGCCGATCGGGTGGTTGCGGCCGAGCAGCGCCACCGCGATGCCCGTGAAGCCGATGCCGGCCGGGAACTCGGTGCTGAACTCGTGCGCGTTGTTGAGCAGCACCGGCATGCCGACCAGGCCGGCGATGGCGCCCGACAGCAGCATGCTGGTGATGACCATGCGCTTGACGTTGACGCCGCTGGCGCCTGCCGCGGACTCGGACTGGCCGACCGTCCGCAGGTCGAAGCCGAAGCGGGTGCGGGACAGGCCGAACCAGTACAGGACGCCGACCAGGACGGCGACGACGATGAAGCCCCAGACGGTGCCGTCCGAGCCCATGTCGAACCCGAAGAAGTGCCCCGAGGCGGGGAGTTCCTTGGTGGAGACCGAGTTGGTGTCCGCGTGGAGTTCGGCGAGCCGGCCGGGGATCATGAAGTAGCCGATCACCGCGGTGGCGATGGCGTTCAGCATGATCGTGGTGATGACCTCGCTGACGCCCCGGGTCACCTTCAGCACCCCGGCGATCCCCGCCCACATCGCGCCGACGAGCATCGCGGTGAGGATGATCAGCGGGATCTGGACGAAGGAGGGCAGGTTCACCGCGCCGCCGACGACGGCGGCGAAGAACGCCGCCAGGCGGTACTGGCCGTCGACGCCGATGTTGAACAGGTTCATCCGGAAGCCGATGGCCACCGCGATGCCGGCGAGGTAGTACGGCGTCGCCTTGTTGAGGATGAAGACCTGGCTGTCGCTGGTCAGGCCCTTGTCGAACATCACGTTGAACGCGTGGAACGGTTCCTTGCCGGTGGCCAGGAGCACGAGCGCGGTGAGGACGAAGGCGGCGACGATCGCGAGTACGGGAGCGGCCAGGCCGAGGATCAGCCGGTCCTTGTCGAACTTCTTCATCGGTCCTCTCCTCCGGCATCCGTGTGCTCGAGGTGGCCGGAAGCGGCGCCGGTCATGGCGGAACCCAGCTCCTCAGGAGTGATCGTGGCGGGGTCGGCGTCCGCGACCAGGCGGCCGCGGTACATCACCCGCAGGGTGTCGGACAGGCCGATCAGCTCGTCCAGGTCGGCGGAGATCAGCAGCACGGCGAGGCCCTCGCGGCGGGCCTGCCGGATCTGGTCCCAGATCTGTGCCTGCGCGCCGACGTCCACACCGCGGGTCGGGTGGGCGGCGATCAGCAGCTTGGGCAGGTGGCTCATCTCGCGGCCGACGATCAGCTTCTGCTGGTTGCCGCCGGAGAGGGAGGCCGCGGTGACCTCGATGCCGGGCGTGCGGACGTCGTACTCCTTGACGATCCGCTCGGTGTCGCGGCGGGCCGCGGTCAGGTCCAGCAGCGCGCCCCGGCTGTTGGGCTTCTCGGTGACGT
The DNA here is from genome assembly GCF_040636125.1 of Streptomyces sp. NPDC006733. Classification (NCBI taxonomy): domain Bacteria; kingdom Bacillati; phylum Actinomycetota; class Actinomycetes; order Kitasatosporales; family Streptomycetaceae; genus Streptomyces; species Streptomyces sp. NPDC006733. The sequence continues at coordinate 11,980 of NZ_JBEYJD010000016.1, forward strand.
GGCCGAGGATGCGGTTCTCCCACAGCGTGCCCTCGAGGAGCAGGCCGTGCCGGTGGCGGTCCTCGGGGATGTACCCGATCCCGTCCTCGCGGCGCTTGCGGGTGGGGGCGGTGGTGATGTCGACGCCCTCGAGCTTGACGGTGCCGGCGTCGAGGCCGCGCATCCCCATCAGGGCTTCGACCAGTTCAGCCTGGCCGTTGCCCTCCACACCTGCGATTCCGAGAATCTCGCCCTTGTGAATCGTGAGGGAGATGTCGTCAAGGACCATCCGCGCGTCGGCGGCCTTCATCTTGTCGACGTAGAGAATGCTGACGGACGTATGACGGCCCGCGGGCTTCGTCGACTGCATGCCCTGGTCGATCAGCGAGAGGTTGCTGACCTCCAGCAGGACCTCGCTCGTCACCGTCGACTCGCGCGTCTCCGGCGACGGCAGCTCGCTGCCGACCATGAGTTCGGCGAGCTGCTTGACGGTGACCGTCTTCGGGTCGGCGTCGCCGACCGTCGTGCCGCGGCGGATGACCGTGATCGCGTCGGCGACCGACAGCACCTCGCCCAGCTTGTGCGAGATGAAGATGATCGTCAGGCCCTCGGACTTGAGCTCGCGGAGGTTGGCGAAGAGCGCTTCGACCTCCTGCGGCACGAGGACCGCGGTCGGCTCGTCCAGGATCAGGGTGCGGGCGCCGCGGTAGAGGACCTTGAGGATCTCCACGCGCTGGCGGTCGGCGACTCCGAGATCCTCGACGAGGAGGTCGGGGCGGACGCCGAGGCCGTACGCGTCGGAGAGCTCCTTGATCTTGGCGCGGGCCTTGCCGCCGATGCCGTGCAACTGCTCCGCGCCGAGAACGATGTTCTCCAGCACGGTGAGGTTGTCGGCCAGCATGAAGTGCTGGTGCACCATCCCGATGCCGAGCCGGATGGCGTCGGCCGGGGTGTGCAGATCGGCCTTCGTGCCGTCGAGGGTGATGGTCCCCTCGTCGGGGCGCTGCATCCCGTAGAGGATCTTCATGAGCGTCGACTTGCCCGCGCCGTTCTCACCCACCAGGGCGTGGACGGTGCCACGGAGCACGGTGATGTCGATGTCACGGTTGGCGACGACGCCGGGGAAGCGTTTGGTGATGCCGCGCAGTTCGACGGCGGGGGGACTGCTGGACGCGTTGATGACGCACTCTCCTCGCGGGGCAGAGCGGAGCGGTGGGGGCGAACGTATCGCGAGGATCGGACTCTACGCGCGTAGCGGCGCCAGATCCACAGTTGTCGCGGGATACATACGGCCAGGGGCAGCAAAGGCGCGGGGCCCGGCAGGGAACGTTGAGCTCCCTGCCGGGCCCCGCGTCGGCGATCAGCTGCTCGGGGTCGTCTGGACCTTCAGCGTGCCGTCGGTGATCTTCTTCGTGGCGGCGTCGATCTGCGCCTTGATGTCGTCGATGTAGCCACCGGAGGTGGCCAGGCCGACGCCACCCGCCTTGAGGTCGTAGACGTGCGTGCCGACCAGCGGCTTGCCGTCCTTGACGCTCTTGATGACCTCGTAGACCGCACCGTCGACGTTCTTCACGGCGGAGGTGAGGATCGAGTCCTTCCACTGCGCCAGGCCCTTGTCCTGGTACTGGTCGCCGTCGACGCCGATGGCCCAGGTGCCCTTCTTGCCCGCGACGGCCTCGATGGCGCCGGAGCCGGAGCTGCCCGCGGCCGCGTAGACCACGTCGATGTTGCGGTCGAGCATGCCCTTGGCCTTGGCCTTGCCCTCGGCCGGCTTCGCGAAGCCGGAGAAGTCGCCGCCCTGGGTGATGTACTCGATGTCGACGGTGGCCGCCGGCTTGGTGTCCTTGACGCCCTGCTGGAAGCCGCCCGCGAACTTCTTGATCAGCGTGGTGTCCACACCGCCGATGAAGCCGATCTTGTTCGTCTTGGTCTTCAGCGCGGCGGCGACGCCCGCCAGGTAGGAGCTCTGCTCCTCGGTGAAGTTGATGCTGTCGATGTTGGCGCCCTCGACCACGGAGTCGACGATCGCGAACGTCACCTTCGGGAACTTCTTCGAGACGACCTTCACCGAGTCGGCGTAGGCGAAGCCGACACCGATGACCGGGTTGTAGCCCGCACCGGCGAGGTCGTTGAGCTTCTGCTCGCGGTCGGCCTCGGTGTCGGTGTTCTTCGCGGTGAGCTCCTTGGAGCCCAGCTTGAATTCCGCCTTGGCCTTGTCCAGGCCCTTCGCGGCGGAGTCGTTGAAGGAGTGGTCGCCCCGGCCGCCGACGTCGTAGGCGATGCCTACGCCCTTGTCCTTGCTGTCGTCCGAGCTGCTGCTGCCGCACGCGGTGGCAGTGAGGGCGAGGGCCGCGGAAGCGACACCCGCGGCAACGATCTTGGTAACCCGGCGCACGAGGGTCCCCTTCATTCGAAAGCGCCCCGTCCGGCGCTGGCTAAGCGGGAGCTTAACGCGCGTAGATGTCAGGTAAAGGCTGAATGAAGACCTGTTATCGGATCGACGCATTTCGGCCAGGTGAACCACCCGTGAGCGTCCTGCCACCCACCGTCAGACCAGCAGCGCAGCCCCTGTGAGCAGCTCCGCGCCGATCACCACCGGGTCCTCGGAGCCCGCCGGTTCACCCGGATGGGCGCCGTGTCGCGGCGGCCCCAGGGCGGGGCGCGTCCCGAGCCGGGCGAGCGCTCCCGGCACGTGCTCCAGGTACCAGGCGAAGTCCTCGTACGCGAGGCTCTGGCCGGAGTCCTCGACGGCGTGCGCGCCGCGGCTCCGCTTCATGGCCTCCCGCAGCAGCTCCGTCGACGCCATCTCGTTGACGACCGGCGGGACGACGCGCTGGTACCGGATCTCGCACTTCGCCCGGTACGTGCCGGCCACCTGGTCGATCACCTCGTGCACCAGGTCGGGCGCGTCGCGCCACGCCACCGGGTCCAGGAAGCGGACGGTGCCCTCCAGCTCCGCGTGCTGCGGGATGACGTTGCAGGCGTGGCCGGCCTCGACGCGGTCCCACACGACCCGGACGCCGGAGCGCGGGTCCATCCTGCGGGCCAGCACCGCCGGCAGCTCGATGGCCATCTTCGCGGTGGCCATCACGAGGTCGGTCGTCAGGTGCGGGCGGGCGCTGTGGCCGCCCGCGCCGTCGAGCTTCAGCACCAGGCTGCCGACGGCCGCGGTGATCGGGCCCTGCCGCAGGCCGACCCGTCCGGCGTCGAGGGACGGGTCGCCGTGCACGGCGAGGATGCGGTCGACGTCGTCCAGCACCCGCGCCTCGATGGCGCCGAGCGCGCCGCCCGTGCCGGACGGGGCCGCCGCGCCCGCGGGCCCCAGGATCAGCCGCACCGGGCGCGGGAGGGTGCCCTCGCGCTCCAGGGCGGCGAGCGTCAGACCGGCGCCGAGCAGCACCGCGGGGAGGTCGCTGTGGAGGGCGAGGCGCGGGCGGGCGGGGTCGGTGGCACCGATGTCGCAGACGGTTCCGGCTCCGCCGGGCAGCGCCCACGGACGCAGTCCGTCCTGCTCCAGCCGGGCGCGGACGGCCTTGGCGGCGGCCTCGCCGTCCTGCCGTCCGGCGGCGGGGTGCAGGCCGAAGTCCCGGTGGAACGCGATCAGTTCGGCGCGCAGCCCGGCGGGCAGCGCGCCGGATGGCACTGCGGGTGAGTCGTTCACCTCCGACAGCGTAGGCCCCATGAGAGATCCTCCAGCATTGATCGAGAGAAATTCGTTCCTGTTGGAGGAGAAGAAATCACCCGATCGGCGCATACCCAATCCCTCCGGGGGGTAACTCGCCCTGTTGGGCCCGTACCACCCCTACCATCCTCGCTCAACGACTCAGCGATCGCGAGGCAACGGCTCCACCTGCGGTCGGAAGGCTAGGGGCGGGGCGTCGCGGGCCGCTCGAACCGCGCGGGTCGCGCGTCCGGACATCGCCGCAAGGCGCCGGACGCCGGTCGGTCGGCCCGGCTGCGGGCAGCCGGCCGTGACGGACGTCACGCCGTCGCGGGCGTCACGCCGTCGCGGGTTCGCGGGTGTTCAGGCCGTCGCCGTCGCCGATGTCAGGCCGTGCAGGTCCCTGGCCGTGCCGGTGATGCCGGAGAGGAAGCCCTGCGCGCGCGGGGAGGCGGTGTGGGTGAGCCAGGCCTCGTCGATGTCGCGGACGACGACCTTCACCCCCGTCCCGGCCAGCGCGAGCGGCAGCGTGTGGACGACCGTGGAGGGGAAGCTGAGGACGGTGTGGCCGATCGGCCCCCGCCGGGCGACGAGTTCCAGCGGCAGGTCGGGGCGGACGATCTCCAGCCCGGTCTCGACGGCGAGCCGGTGCAGCTTGGCGGTGTCCTCGCGGCGGTGCGCGAAGTAGCGGGTGGCGCCGTGGGTTTCGGCGAGGGCGCCGACCGCCGCGAGGTAGCGGTCGAGGTCGACGACGCCGGTCTCGACGAGGGACGTGCCGATGATGTCGGTGCCCGCGCTGATGCGCGGCGGACCGAAGCGCGACCGCGTCCACGCGAACCGGTTGGCGCGCAGCGCCATTCCGGTCGGCGGCGTCGCGGGCATCGCGCTGAAGAGTTCGACGGTGCGGCGGCGGCCGGGGGTCAGCCGGCGGCGGGCCGCCGAGGCGAAGACGGCGAAGGCCGCGTCGGCGGGCGAGCGCCGGCCGGCGCGGTGCCAGCGCACCAGGCGGCCGCCGCTGCTGAGGATCTCGGTGAACTCCATGGTGGCGGTGCCGTCGTCGACCACGGTGATCTCCCGGGCCCGGCACAGCGGCAGCAGCACCTGCACCAGCCGGGAGAACGGGTCGCCGATCACCAGGTGCCGCAGGCGCAGGAGCAGCGGCGCCAGGGTCAGTGCGGTGCGCAGCAGGCCGAGCCGGTTGCTGCGGGCCTCGAACCAGCGGACGTCGATGCCGTCGTCCCGGGCCAGCTCCGCCATCCGGCGCAGCTGCCCGCGGCTCATCGGGTCGCGGGGCGAGAGCACCACGACCGTGAGCGGTCCGGTGACCGGGCCGCCGCCCGGGACGGCCGGAGCCGTCCCGGGACGCGGTGCGGCGGCCGCGGTCGGGGGGTGTACGTGCGACCACTCCAGGACGTTGAGGAGCTGGACAGGGGACTCGACCAGTGCGAGCGGTCCCCGGCCGGTTGCGGGCGCGGTCATCCCGGTACTCCTCATGTCCGTGGTTCGACTGGGTCGACTGAGTCGAACGGGTCGCGTGGTGCGCTGTGCCCTCGGGTCATGGGGGCGCGTGCGGGCGGGCGCCTTCGTCAGACGGACGCGGTGGCGCGGTCCGCGCCGGCCGCCTCGGCCTCGGCGACGACGCCGGGGACGCGGCGGAGCTTCTTCATCGGGCCGAGCTCGCCGTCGTAGACCTTCTTGACGCCGTCGCCGAGCGAGGTCTCGATGATGCGGATGTCGCGGACCAGGCGCTCCAGGCCCTGGGACTCGACGGAGGCGGCCTGGTCGGAGCCCCACATGGCGCGGTCGAGGGTGATGTGGCGCTCGATGAAGACCGCGCCGAGCGCGACGGCGGCCAGCGTCGTCTGGAGGCCGACCTCGTGGCCCGAGTAGCCGACGGGCACGTTCGGGTACTCGGACTGCAGCGTGTTGATCATGCGCAGGTTGAGCTCTTCGTGCTTGGCCGGGTACGTCGACGTGGCGTGGCACATCACGATGTTGTCGCTGCCGAGCACCTCGACCGCGTGCCGGATCTGCTTCGGCGTGGACATGCCGGTGGAGAGGATGATCGTCCGGCCGGTGGCGCGCAGCGCGCGCAGCAGGTCGTCGTCGGTGAGGCAGGCGGAGGCGACCTTGTGGGCGGGGAGGTCGAACTTCTCCAGGAACTCGACGGACTCGACGTCCCACGGGGACGCGAACCAGTCGATGCCGCGCTTGCGGCAGTAGTCGGAGATCGCGTTGTAGTCCTTCTCGTCGAACTCCACGCGGTGCCGGTAGTCGATGTACGTCATGCGGCCCCAGGGGGTGTCGCGCTCGATCTCCCACTGGTCGCGCGGGGTGCAGACCTCGGGGGTGCGCTTCTGGAACTTGACGGCGTCACAGCCGGCCGCGGCGGCGGCGTCGATGAGCGCGAAGGCGTTCTCCAGGTCACCGTTGTGGTTGATGCCGATCTCACCGGTGACGTAGACGGGCTGTCCGGTGCCGATGTAGCGGGAGCCGACCGGGCGCAGGTTCTTGGGGGTCAAGGGGGTGCTGGTCACTGGGAGTGTTCCTTTGCAGAAAGAGGTGCTGAGGGGACTGCCGCGAGGGGCGCGTAGGGCGGGTCGGTGAGGGGGGTGGCCAGCGAGGGCCCGAGGATCCACCCGGCGATCTCGCGGATCGCGCCGCGGCCGCCCGGGGTGGAGGTGATGGAGCGGGCCGAGGCCTGGACGACGCCGTGCGCGTCGGCCACGGCGACGGGCCAGCCGGCCAGCGCGAAGCAGCCGAGGTCGTTGACGTCGTTGCCGACGTACAGGACCCGTTCGGGGGCGATCGCCTGCTCCTCGCACCACTGCTTGAGCGCGTGGTCCTTGCGGGCGATGCCGTGCAGGACGGGCACCTGCAGCTTCCTGGCCCGTGCCGCGACGACCGGGTTGGTCTCCGAGGACAGGATCAGGACGGGCAGCCCGGCGCGGCGCAGTGCCGCGATGCCGAGCCCGTCGCCGCGGTGGACCGCGACGCTCTCCCGTCCCTGGGCGTCGATCAGCACCGTGTCGTCGGTCTGGGTGCCGTCGAAGTCGAGTACCACCGCGTCGATGTCGCCGAGGGTGGGGGTGGAGCCGGCGTCGAGGAGCGGCGCCAGCGCGCGGGCGCGGGCGAGGTCGTCCGGCTCGTCGATCTCCAGGACGCGGGCCGGCTCGGTGCGCACCAGCGCGGTGCGGCCGAAGAACCGGTGGCCCGCGGCGCGGAAGCCGGGGGCGCGCATGGCGTACGCGGCGCCGGTCTCCAGCAGGTCCTGCGGGCGGTCCTGGCGGCGCGGGCGGGTCGCCTTGTCGTGGTTGACGCCGTGGCCCCCGTCGGCGCCGTCGCCCTCGCGCCAGACGAAGCCGTGGAAGGGAGCGACGGTGTGCGCGGTGTCGGCGCCGCCCTCGAGGACGGCGGCGGCGACGCCGTCGACCTCCTCGCCGGTGATGAAGGGGCTGGTGCACTGCACGAGCAGCACGACATCGACCAGGCCGCCGGCACCGCCGCGCATCGCCTCGTGGGCGTCCATGGCGTGCAGGACGGCGGCCTCGCTGCTCGCCGTGTCGCCCGCGATGGCCGGGGGCCGCAGGACGACCTCGGCACCGGCGGCCCGTGCCGCCTCGGCGATGGCGGGGTCGTCGGTGGACACCACCGTGTCGGTCACCCGCCGTGCCGCGAGGCACGCCTGGACGGCCCGGGTCACCAGCGGGATGCCGCCGACGGGCGCGAGGTTCTTGCCGGGCACGCCCTTGGAGCCGCCCCGGGCGGGGATGACGGCGAGGACGCGGGCCGGGGTGCCGGCGGTCGCGGGCGAGGGGGTGGTCACGGGTGCTCCGGTCGGTCGGTGGTTCACAGCTGGCCCCAGCGGCGGATGACGGGCGCGACGCGCTGCACGCCCTGCCGGTAGGCGGTGCGGGCGGCGTTGCGCGCGGCGTCCCGCAGCACGCGGCGCAGGGCACTGGGCTCGCGCTCGGCGACCGCGCCGGGCAGCGGCTCGCCCTTGGCGTCGAGGCCGTGCCGGGCCAGCACGCCCGGCAGGTAGCCGGGGGCGGTCAGCGGGGTGTAGTACGGCGCGGGCGGCGGCAGTTCACCGGCGGCCAGCAGCGCGCCGACGCGCTCGCGCAGGGCGCCGAAGGGGTTGTGGGCGGCCACGCCCTGGGCGGCCAGCCAGTCCGGGTCGGCCCGCGGGACGTGGCCCTCGTCGAGCTGGTCCCAGGAGGCGAAGCAGCCGGATCCGAGGAAGTGGTGGTTGCCCAGGGACTCGCGGATGCCGAGGTCGGTCAGGACGGCGGTGGGGACGGAGCGGTGCAGGGACTCCAGCGCCGCGGTGGAGCTGACGGTCACCAGCAGGTCGGTGCGGTCCAGCACCTCGCCCATGTGCCCGTAGACCAGCCGCAGGTTCTCCGGCGGGCCGAGCTTGGCGACGAGCTTCTGGTACGGGTGCTCCTCGATGTGCGTGGTGTGCTCGCCGGGCTTGCTGCGCAGCTTGACCAGCACCTCGCGCTCCGGGTGCCGCCGGGCGTGCTCCACCGCGCGGCGGGCCAGGTACGTGCGGTCCGCCCGGCCCTCCGGCGCGGACGGCTGCACGGCGAAGGTGACGGTGAACGGCCGCTCGTCCGACGGCTGGTAGGGCGCGCCCTCCAGGAACGGCAGCGCCGTCTCGACGATCCCCGCGGTGTCCGCGCCGACCCCGGCGTAGGTGTCGCGGAAGCGCCGGGCGTCGTGCGCGCTGTTGGCCAGCACCACGTCGGCGCCGGCCCGCAGCAGCAGGCCGTCGGCGAGCTTCTCGTAGACCACGCCGACGTAGCCGGTGACGACCACCGGGCGGCGGGCGGTCCCCTCCCAGGCGCGCGCCAGGCCGTGCAGCATGGCCTGGACGGTGCCGCCGACGCAGGCGAGCACGATGACGTCGCAGCCGCCGTCCTCCGCACGGCCGTGACCGGCCTCGCCGAGGAACTCGGCGGCCGTGACCTCGCGCATCGTCTCCGCGGGAATACCGATCTCGGCGAGCTGGCGGCTCGTCGGAGTGGCCCGGCCGCGGAGCAGGCGGGCGTCGAGCCTGACATCGGACGCAATACGGCGCGCGGTCAGCGCGCCCCATTTCCATCGGGTGTCGGAATCGGCGAGAACGGTGATCCGCAACGGATCAGAAGAACTTTTCGGCACGACGCAGACGCTAGGAATCCGTTCCGAGCAGGGGTCCAACGTTGAGCCAACGGACGGTAAACAGCGTGCCGCGAATTGCCCAACCGGGCCCAAGTGGCGCCTGCTTCACGGTCCCGCCATGCGCCGTTCACCTGAGGGTCCGCGCGATGTCGGCCGCCGAGTCCGGTCGGCCCCTAATGTTCAGCAGGTGGTCAAGCTCTCCGTCATTGTGCCGTTTTACAACGTGCAGGCATTCGCACCCGACATGCTCCAAAGTCTTCGTGCGAACGCCCGCCCGGATTTCGAATTCATCCTGGTCGACGATCGTTCGACGGATGACACACCGAAAATCCTGGAGCGGGCGACACGCACCCTTCCCGGCTCCGTTCTCGTGGCGCGCGAGACCAACGGCGGCCTGGCCACCGCCCGCAACACCGGAATCGACGCGGCACGCGGCGAGTTCCTCACCTTCCTCGACGGCGACGACTGGCTGGCCCCGGGCTACCTGTCCCAGCTGCTGGGGGCCATCGAGGAGCTCGGCACGGACTTCGTCCGCACCGACCACGTGCAGTGCACCGAGCGGGTCCGGGTCATCACGCACGTGCCGCACGGCCGGCGCGGGGTGGTGCTGGACCCGCGGGAGGCGATCCTGCCCGCCGACCGGCCGACCTCCGTCGACTACCCGTTCGCCTGGGCCGGGATCTACCACCGCCGGCTGGTCGACGCGGGGCTGCTGCACTTCCCCGACGGGCTGCGGACCGCCGAGGACCGGCCGTGGATCTGGCGGCTGCACCGGGAGGCGGCGTCCTTCGCGGTGGTGGGCCTGCTCGGGGTCTTCTACCGGCGCGGCGTCGCCACCTCGCTCACCCAGATCGGCGACGTGCGGCAGCTGGACTTCATCCGCTCGTTCGACCAGGTGCTCGCGGAGACCGCCGCCGACCGGGACGCGGACCGGTTCCTGCCGAAGGCGGTGCGGACCTACTGCGCGATCATCGCCCACCACCTCAACTCCATCGAGCGCTTCGAGCCGCAGGTCGCGCGCCAGTTGAAGACGATGAGCGCCGCCGCCCTGAAGCGGATGCCGCAGGACATCCTCGGGGAGGCGCTGGACTCGATGGGTGTCGAGCGCAGCGTCCCGCTGCGCCGCCTGCGAAGGCGGCTCGCCTCCTCGACCGGGACGGTGGCCGCCTGATGGCCCGGGCACGTACGCAGATACACGTGGCGTCGACGCTGTACGGCGCCGCCACCCTCGCGGCGGCGCTGGACGCGGGACTGTTCGGTCCGGCGGACCGGCGGTACCTGCTGATCAGCAACAACTCCGCCGTCCCGGAGACCACGCCCGCCGTCGACGAGGCCCCCGGCTTCGACGCGCTGCGCGGCCGGTTCGACCGGGTGCTGTCGTGGAACGCGACCATCGCGCCCATGCACCCCGGCGACTGGTCGCCGCGCTCCGAGGACGTGCCGATGTGGGAGCGGTACCTGCGGCAGCTGTGGGACCTGCGGGACGACGACCTGGAACTGGTCGTCGAGTCGATCCAGGTCAAACCCGCCGCCGCCCTGGTCAGGCTCTTCCCGGCCGCGACGATCGACGTGTACGCGGACGGCCTCATGTCGTACGGCCCGACGCGCGACAAACTCGAACCGCTGGTGACCACCCGCATCAACCGGCTGCTCCACCTCGACCTGGTGAGCGGGCTGCGGCCGCTGCTGCTGACCGAGTACGGCATCGAGCCGCACCTCGTGCCCGCCGCCGAGTTCACCAAGGTGCTGGCGGAGCTGGCCGACGCGAGCGACGCGCACGAGGGGGCCGAGCTGCCCGAACTGCCCGCGGGCGCGGCCCTGCTGCTCGGCCAGTACCTGTCCGCGCTGGGGATCCTCACCGCCGCCGAGGAGGAGGAGCTGCACCTGCGGATGCTGCGCGGTGTCGCGGCCCTCGGGCACCGGCGCGTCATCTTCAAGCCGCACCCGATCGCCCCGGCGCACTGGTCGGAGCCGCTGGAGCGGGAGGCCGCCGCGCTCGGGGTGGAGCTGACCGTGCTCGACTCCCCCGTGCTCGCCGAGGTGCTGTACCAGCGGGCCCGTCCGGCACTGGTGGCCGGCTGCTACTCGACGGCGCTGCTCACCGCGTCCGCGTTCTACGGGATCCCGGTGGCGCGCACCGGTACGGAGATGCTGCTGGAGCGGCTGGCGCCGTACCAGAACAGCAACCGCGTCCCGGTCACCATCGTCGACGCGCTGCTGCCGGACCTCGGCGACGCGGAAGCCGTCCGCGGCTGGGCCCCGCCGGCCCCCGAACGGATCGCCGGGGACCTCACGCCGCTGCTGCGCGCCGTCGGGTTCTGCATGCGGGCCCAGCTCTACCCGGAGCTGCGCGAGGAGACCGTCGCGTATCTGTCGCGCCATCTGGACGCCACCACCTGGCGGTACTTCAAGCGCCGCCGGCTGGCGTCGCTGGCGCTGCCGGGCGCGGTGCCCTCGCAGCTCGCGTTCCTGCCCCGCAACCCCCTGCTGCGTCGCGTCGCCCGCCGCGCACGCGCCTTGAAGAAGGCTGCCACCGGATGAGTCTCCAGCTCCAGCGGGTCACCGCCGAGGACCCCGGCCAGGATCCGGCAGCGGGCCCGGCCCCGGACGCCGCCGCGGCCGCCGCGCCCCGGCGGGGGCGGCTGCGGGCGCTCGACGGGCTGCGGCTCGTGGCCGCGCTGATGGTGTGCTTCTACCACTACGCGGGACGCGGCGGCGACGCCTGGAAGGCGTGGGGCCAGACGCCCGCGCTGATCTTCCCCCAGCTGTCGAAGGTGGCCGTCTACGGGCCGCTCGGCGTGCAGATCTTCTTCGTGATCAGCGGGTTCGTCATCTGCATGAGCGGCTGGGGGCGCACCCTCAAGAGCTTCGCGGTCTCCCGCGCGACCCGGCTCTACCCGGCCTACTGGGCCGCTGTGCTGCTGGTCACCGCCGTCTTCGCGCTGCCCGGCGTCGTCTGGAAGACCGTGACGCCGAGCGATCTGCTGACCAATATGACGATGCTGCAGATGCCGGTCGGGGCCGACCGGGTACTCGGGGTGTGCTGGACGCTCTGGGCGGAGCTGCGCTTCTACCTGCTCTTCGCGCTGGCGGTCGTGCTTCCCCCAGCCTTCGGCCGGGAGGGGCCCCCAGGGGCCACCCGCCGCCGGGTGCTGGCGTTCTGCGGGCTGTGGACGGTCGGCGCGGTGCTCGCGGACGCGTCGGGCGGGGCGTTCCTCAAGACCCTGCTGATGCCGGAGTACGCGCCGTTCTTCATCGGCGGCATCGGGATCCACCTGGTGTACCGCTTCGGGCACGACCCGCTCTCCTGGGGCGTGGTCGCGGTCGGCTGGCTGTTCGGCCAGCACTACGCGGTCAAGGGCCTGATCCCGAGTTCGCACGCCGCGCACGTCTTCCAGCACCGCTCGGAGACGGTGATCATCGTCATCGTGACGCTGGGCTTCGCGGCGGTGGCGGCGGTCACCCTGCTGCCCCGGGTCGCGGCCGTCGACTGGCGGTGGCTGACCACGGCCGGGATCCTGACGTACCCCTTCTACCTGGTCCACGAGCACCTGGGCTGGGTCGTCATCTTCCAGCTGCACCAGCGGTGGCACCTGGCGCCGTACGCGGTGCTGGCGCTCACCGCCGGGTCGATGCTGGTGCTGGCGTGGCTGCTGCACCGCCTCGTGGAGCGTCCGCTGGCGCCGCGGCTCAAGCGCTTTCTGACGATGGTCCCGAAAGCTCCCGTCCGCTGACCAAAGCTTGACGCTTTCCGTCAACTCCCGCTACTTGGAAGGGCCTTGATGTCCTGAACCGGTCGGTACGCTCTGTCCGCATGGCACTCAACAGCGACCGGGACGTGGACGTACTCATCGCCGGGGCGGGCCCCACCGGCCTGGCGCTCGCGGTCGACCTGGCCCGCCGGGGGATAGCGGCCCGCCTCGTCGAGCAGTCGGACCGGCTCTTCCCGGGCTCGCGCGGCAAGGGCTTGCAGCCGCGCACCCTGGAGGTGCTCGACGACCTCGGCGTGATCGACGCAGTCCTCGCGTCGGGCGGCCCCTACCCGCTGATGATGGGCTGGCAGGACGACCGGCGGCTCGGCGAGTGGGACCTGCTGGAGCGCTTCGCGCCGACGCCGCAGGCCCCGTACGGCGAGGTCTGGATGCTGACCCAGTGGCGCACCCAGGAGATCCTCCACGCCCGGCTGCGGGAGCTCGGCGGCGACGTCGAGTTCGGCACCGCGCTCACCGGACTCGTCCAGGACGAGGACGGGGTCGACGCGGCGCTGTCCCTTCCCGACGGCTCGGCCGGCACCGTCCGGGCCCGCTACCTGGTCGCCGCCGACGGCGGGCGCGGCGCCGGCCGCCGGGCGCTCGGCGTCGCCATGACCGGCGAGACCATCGACCCGCACCCGATCCTCATCGCCGACCTGCTGCTCGACGGGATCGACCGCGAGCACTGGCACGTGTGGCCCAAGGCGGAGGGCGGCACCGTGATGCTCTGCCCGCTGGCCGGAACCGACCACTTCCAGCTGCTGGCCCAGTACACGGACACCGGCACCGCGCCGGACGGCTCGGTCGACGGCATCCGCGAGCTGCTCGGCGCCCGCACCCCGGTCGGCGGCGAGCAGGTCCGCGAGGTGCTCTGGTCGTCCGTCTTCCACCCCAGCGCGGCGATGGCCGACCGCTTCCGCGTCGGCCGGGTGTTCCTCGCCGGCGACGCCGCGCACATCCACTCGCCGGCCGGCGGGCAGGGCCTGAACACCAGCGTCCAGGACGCGTACAACCTGGGCTGGAAGCTCGGCCAGGTGCTGCGGCACGGCGCGGACGCGAGCCTCCTCGACAGCTACGAGCAGGAGCGGCTGCCGATCGCCGCCGACGTCCTGGGGCTCAGCACCCGGCTGCACGGGGCGACCCGGGACGGTGACGGCACCGCAGCCCGGCAGCGCGGCACCGACACCCACGGCCTGGAGCTGCACTACCGCGACGGCCCGCTCACCCGCGAGCTGCGGCCCGCCGCGCTGCCCGGCGGCACGCTGCCCGGCACGGCGCCGCGCGCCGGCGACCGGGCGCCGGACGCCCCACTGGCGGGTGGCGGCCGGCTCTTCGACCTCTTCCGCGGCCCGCACTTCACGCTGCTCGCGCTGGGCGGCGCGCGGCTGCCGCCCGGCCTCCCCGCGGACCTGGTGCACGCGCACCCGGTCGGCGCCGCCCCCGAGCACGGCGCGAGCGGCGCGCACGCGGTCTACGGCGACGGGCTCTTCCTCGTCCGGCCCGACGGCTACATCGGGCTGGCGACCGGGAATCCGGCCGAGGTGGCGCCGTATCTTGCCCGTTTCACCCGCTGACCATGCGGTGAAATAGGTCACGATCGGCTATTAAGGTGACTTTGCCCCTGTACAGCGGACGACGCCCCCGCGCATTCTGGGCAGCTGCGGGGGCTACTCATCGGCGGACGACAGGACGAGCAATGGCGGACATCGCAGCGGCGCACACCGGTACCGGCGGGCCCCAGGAGAGCAGGAAGATCGTCGAGCACATCGCCGGTTGGGCGCTGTGCATCGTCCTGGCGATGCTCATCACCCAGCTCCACATGCTCTGACCGGCGCCCCGCCGGCCCGTTCAGAACGCGTCGGTCGGCACGTACGTGCCCCACACCTCGCGCAGCGCGTTGCAGACCTCGCCGACCGTGGCCCGCGCCCGCAGCGCGTCCTTCATCGGGTACAGGACGTTCTCCGTCCCCCGAGCGGCCTTCCGCAGCTCCGCGAGAGCCGTGTCGACGGCGCCCTGGTCCCGGCCGGCGCGCAGCGCCGCCAGCCGCTCGGCCTGCTGGGCCTCGATCGCCGGGTCGACGCGCAGCGGGTCGTACGGGTCCTCCTCGTCGAGCTGGAAGCGGTTCATCCCGACCACGACGCGCTCGCCGGAGTCCTGCTCCAGGGCGATGCGGTAGGCGTTGCGCTCGATCTCGCCCTTCTGGAAGCCCTGCTCGATCGCGCTGACGGCGCCGCCCAGGTCCTCGACGCGGCGCATCAGGTCCAGCGCGAGGGCCTCGACCTCGTCGGTCATCCGCTCCACCACGTACGAGCCCGCGAACGGGTCGACGGTCGCGGTCACGTCCGTCTCGTACGCGAGCACCTGCTGGGTGCGCAGCGCGAGGCGGGCCGACTTGTCGGTGGGCAGCGCGATCGCCTCGTCGAAGGAGTTGGTGTGCAGCGACTGCGTGCCGCCGAGCACGGCGGCCAGCCCCTGGACGGCCACCCGGACGAGGTTGACCTCGGGCTGCTGCGCGGTGAGCTGCACCCCCGCGGTCTGGGTGTGGAAGCGCAGCATCTGCGACCGGGGGTCCTGCGCGCCGAACTCGTCCCGCATCACCCGCGCCCAGATCCGGCGGGCGGCGCGGAACTTCGCGACTTCTTCGAGGATCGTCGTGCGCGAGACGAAGAAGAACGACAGGCGGGGCGCGAAGTCGTCCACGTCCATGCCCGCGGCGACGGCGGTGCGGACGTACTCGATGCCGTCGGCGAGCGTGAAGGCGATCTCCTGCGCGGGCGAGGCGCCGGCCTCGGCCATGTGGTAGCCGGAGATCGAGATCGTGTTCCACTTCGGGATCTCGGCGCGGCAGTACTTGAAGAGGTCGGCGATCAGCCGCAGCGAGGGCTTCGGCGGGAAGATGTACGTGCCGCGCGCGATGTACTCCTTGAGCACGTCGTTCTGGACGGTGCCGGTGAGCCGGTCGGCCGGGACGCCCTGCTCCTCGCCGACGAGCTGGTACATCAGCAGCAGCAGTGCGGCCGGGGCGTTGATCGTCATCGACGTGGAGACCCGGTCCAGCGGGATGCCGCCGAAGAGCACCTTCATGTCCTCGACGGAGTCGACGGCGACGCCGACCTTGCCCACCTCGCCGCCGGCGAGGGGCGCGTCCGAGTCGTGGCCCATCTGGGTCGGCAGGTCGAAGGCGACGGACAGGCCCGTCGTCCCGTTGGCGATCAGCTGCCGGTAGCGGGCGTTGGACTCGGTGGCCGTGCCGAAGCCAGCGTACTGCCGCATGGTCCAGGGGCGGCCGGTGTACATCGTCGGGTAGACGCCCCGGGTGAACGGGAACGCCCCCGGCTCGCCGAGCTGCTCCGCCGGGTCCCACCCGTCGAGCGCGGCCGGTCCGTAGACCGGTTCGATGGGCAGTCCGCTCTCGGTGGACCGGGCGGGTTCCGTCTCGCGCGCCATGGATCGGCCCTCCGGGGTTTCCTCACGGTCGTGTCTCTTCAATGTCACGGAACAGTCTTGCCGCGAATCCGTGCAACTGCACGGGGGGGATACGTGTCTAGCCGGGTAACTGCAGATTCTGGGGGGCAAAGGGTGACTGTCTTGCGTACGAAGAGGACTCCGATAGCGATCGTGGTGGCGGCTCTGGCTGCGGCGGCTCTGGTGGGTTGCGGCCCGCAGGACAAGCCCGCTTCCGGCGCGAAGCCGACCCCCGCCGCGTCGACGACCGCGAGTCCCACCGACTCCGCGAGCCCGAGCGAGACCCCGTCGCCCTCGGCGTCGACGTCGACTTCCGCCTCGCCCTCCGACTCGCCCAGCGCTTCGGCCACCACGTCCAAGCCGCCGGTCGTGCCCGCCATGATGAAGCAGGGCTCCACCGGTACGCAGGTCCGTGAGCTGCAGGCCCGGCTGGGCCAGCTCAACCTGTTCAGCCGTACGCCCACCGGCACCTACGGCTCGGTCACCGCGAACGCCGTGAACGATTTCCAGGAGCGCTACAACCTGCCGATGACCGGCAGCGTCTCCGCGCAGACCTGGAGCAAGCTGCGCAGCGTGACCAAGCAGCCGACGCACGCGGCGATGTACCCGCCCGCCACCCAGCCGGCCGCCACCAAGCTCGACCCGCGCTGCATGACCGGCCGGGTGCTGTGCATCAGCAAGACCAGCCGGTCGCTGTCCTGGGTGATCAACGGCAAGGTGCAGACGTCGATGGACGTGCGCTTCGGCTCGCAGTACACCCCGACCCGCGAGGGCCAGTTCAAGGTGGACTTCAAGAGCCGTGACCACGTCTCGACGATCTACCACACGTCCATGCCGTACGCGATGTTCTTCAGTGGCGGCCAGGCCGTGCACTACTCCTCGGACTTCGCTGCCCGCGGCTACGCCGGTGCCTCCCACGGCTGCGTGAACGTGCGGGACAAGGCCGCCATCGCCTCCCTCTTCGACCAGGTCAAGGCCGGCGACAAGGTCGTCGTCTACTGGTGACCCCGCCGGTCCTGCGGTGTCCTTGACGACCTAGCGGTCGCCGTCCGTGGCGGGCCCTGTTCCGGATATCCGGGACAGGGCCCGTCTGCATGCGCGGAGCAGCCTTTCGTCGGCGCAGACATCGAGGGTGCCGTAGTGGTCGCCCTCGTTGTTGTGCCGGCGGACGGCCGCCAGCTCGTCGCGCAGCAGCGGGGCCGCCGCAGCCGCGGCGGGGCCCAGCTCCGCCAGGCAGCCCGCGATGACCGCGCGGGTGTGCACGTTCTCCGACCAGGCGGACCGCAGGACGGGCAGCACCGCTGCCGCGTCGCCGGAGACCCGCCACAGCGCGACCGCCGCGTCCACCCGCATCCACACCGCCGGGTCCTTCAGCAGCTCCCGCAGCCGCGGCGCCGCGCCGGCCGCCACGGGGCCCAGCTCGCCGAGCGCCTCGGCCGCCGAGCGCCGGGTGTGCGGGCTGTCGCTGTCCAGGTGCGCGAGCAGCACGGGCAGGACCGCGGGGTTCCGCTCGATCGCCCACAGCGCGGTCGCGGCCTCCAGCGCGATACAGGAGCCCGGGTCGGCCACCAGGGCGCGCAGGTCCGGCAGCGCCTCCCGCGCGGCCGGTCCGAACCGGGCCAGCGCGCGGATCGCCGAGCACAGCAGCCAGTCCCGCCGGGCGGCGGGCGCCCCGCGCAGGATCCGCAGCACCTCGGGGAACGACTCGGCGGCCCCGATCGCGGCCACCCCCCGGAGCAGCGGCTCCGCCTGGTCGTACGCCTCCTCGTCGTTCAGCGTCACCTCGGCGAGCCGGCGGCGCAGCAGCGGGGCCAGCGGGGCCGCCGCCGCGCCCAGGTGCTCGATGGCGTACCCCAGGTCCTGGGGGATGTCCGGCCGGTCGAGGGCCGAGGCCAGCGCGGGCAGGGCCCGCGGGTCGCCCAGCCGGGCGAGGGTCTTGACCATGCCGCCGAGGCTCGGCCGGCCCTGCGACCACTCCTGGACCCAGCTGCCGGGGTCGGCCGCGACCGCCGCGGCCAGCGCGTCGGCGGCGGGCGCCGCCAGTTCGTACAGGTTCTCCAGCACGGAGGCGGCGCCTTCGCGCAGCCGGTCCTCCGGGTCCGCGAGCTGCTGCCCGAGCAGGCCGACCAGTTCCTCGTACCGCCCGCGCCAGCCGCGCACCAGGCCGCCGCTCATCCACACGGCGTCGATGCGCCGGCCCCAGTCCGGGCTGCGCAGCTGGTCGATGACGAGCTCGGTGCGGTCCTCGACCCGGTCGTCGAGCGCGGTGTGCAGGGTGCGCAGCAGGTCGGCGGCCCAGGGCGCGGAGCGGCCGGCCTCGGCCTGCTCGCGCAGCTCCCGCAACCGCCCGACGAACGTGGCGGGCACCTGGCGCTCGGCGGGCACCTCCTGCGGGGAGCGGCTGCTGGGCTGCTCGCCGCGCACCGCGCGCAGCAGCGCGACGGCGGTCGGCACGACGTCCGCCGGGAGCCGCTCGGGCGCGCAGCGGGCGAGCTGGGCGAGCGCGGCCAGCCGCAGGCCGGGGTCGGCGGCCGGCGCCGGGTCGGCGGACGCGCGGTCCGCCAGGTCCTCGGCGCGGCTGCCGGCGAGCCGGGCCAGCCAGCCGGCCGCCTCGTCGGCGGGGCCGCCGCGCCGCAGCGCGAGGGTGCCGACGGCCTCGACGAGGGCCAGCCGGGTCTCGGTGTCCCGCTCGACCGGCAGCCGGTCGCGCAGGACGTCGAGTATCCGCGCGGTCTCCCCGTGCAGCGCGCCGAGCGCCACCGGGACCGCGCGCCGGACCTCGGGGTCGGGGTCCGCGACGAGGTCGGCGAAGACCTCCGCCTGGGCCCGTACCGCGGTGACGGCCATCGCGTAGTTGGCGCGCCAGGCGGCGGACTCCGCCCGCTCCGCGGCGGCGGCGCCCTCGGCGTCCAGCAGGCCGAGGATGTCCTCCTCGTCCTCCAGCGCGCCCCACACGTCCTCTCCCGCGGGGCCCCCGCCCTCGATCACGATCTCGTCCAGATACTCCTCGGCGACCTCGTCGCCGCCCCCGATGCTCGTGAGCAGCACGACGATGCGGCCGCGGTCCCGCACCGACGGATCCGCGACCAGCTCGAAGAGAAAGGGAATGCAGGCGAGCGTCGAGTCGTACACATCGCCCTGGTGATGAACGGCCCCGTACATCGCGTCGAGGGCGGCTTCCCGCTCCCCCGCGTCCGCCGAGGCGAGCCCCCGCAGAAGTTCGGGGACCTCCTCCGCGGATCCGTAGGCGTGCCCCATAGCCGCCCAGTCGATCTCGTACAGTCCTGCCAACATGGCGTACCTCCCCCGGTTTTCGCTCTGCAACCGAGTCTGCACCAAGGCACCGACATCCGGCCGGGAGTTATCGGCCGTCCGCCAGGACCCGCCGGTGGCCGCCCTGGGCCGCCACCCGCCACTTTCGGCCAGAGTTCCGCGACGCCTCCGCGGGCGCGACCGGGCTGGGGGAATGCACCCGGCCGCGCCCTGGGCGCGGACCGCCGGCACGGGGAGCACCGGGGTCCGCAGGGCCGATGACCAGTCGACCCAATACTTAAAGCGTCAACCAGCTGGAAAGTGTCACCGGACGCCGCCGGGCCCGCAGGTCAGACGAGGCGGGACGGCGGAAGGACGGCCGCCGACGCCTCGTCGTGCCGCCCGTCATCCCTGCCGTGACCGCCCTCGGTGCCACCGGGTCTGCCGCCGGAGCCGTTGCCGTCCGCTCCGTTTCCGGCCGTTCCGTTTCCGGCCGTTCCCGCACCGGGCAGATACGCCGCGGCCAGCACCCGGGCGCAGTACTTCGGTATCTCCCGTCTGCCGCCCGCGGCGGCCGCGAGCCGGTCGGACGTCGCGGCGTCCACCCGTCCGCCCGCCTTGATCCAGGCGCGGCACGCCGCCGTGTTCTGCCGGTCGCGCTCCCCGCGCGGCCCCGCGGACGCGGACGGGCGGGAGGTCTGCGGCGGCGTGGCGGGCGGGCTCGCGGGCTGCGCCGGACGGCCGGGGGACGCGGTCGCCCCGCGCCCCGGCTGCTTCGGCGCGCCCGATCCGGGCGGCGCGTCCGCCGTCCCGCCGGTGAGCGGCGTGGACCCGCCGTCGGGGCCCGGGGTGCCGGCGCCGTACGGCGTGGCGGAGCCCGGGGACCCGCCGCGGACCGGCGCGGACCCGACGTCGTCGCCGTCGAAGGGCATCGGCAGGATGCCGGGGCTCGCGACGAGGGCCGCGGCGCACAGGGCCAGGGCGACCACCAGCGCCCCGACCGACGCCTTGACCGACTTCGGCGCCCCCGCCGCCCCCGCCGCCCGCGCGGTCCGCGCGGTCCGCCCGCCCCTGGCCGTCAGCGCCGGACCGGGCAGCGTGACGGGGCGGCCCAGCCGGACCACCGACAGGAAGTCGTCGTCCGCGGGCCGGCCGGCGGGTTCGCCCCCCGCACCGCCAGGAGAACCGTCCGGGGAAGCGCCCGCCGGCCGGCCCGCGGCGACGCCCGCCCGGAACGCGGCGACCGCCCGCTCCTCGCGCTGCCGCTCCACCGCGGCCGGCAGCGCCGCCGCCGCCAGCAGCCGCGCCAGCCGGGCCGCCGCGGCGCCGCCGGACAGGACGGACTCGCCGCGCAGCAACCGCTCCGCGGCGTCCTCGTCGAGCCAGTCGTCGTCACGATGCCCGTCGCACCGCCGGTTCTCCGTCATCTCATATCCTCAAAGCGTCTTCGCCGCGGAAAACGTCACACCCGCGGGGCGGCCCTCTTCGTCCAGCAGCTCGGCGAGCCGCCGCAGCCCCCGGTGGGTGGCCATCCGCACCGAACCCGCGCGTCTGCCCAGCACCTGCGCCGCGCTGCCGGCGTCCAGCCCCATGACGACCCGCAGCAGCACCGCCTCGGCCTGCTCGCGCGGCAGCGTCGCGATGGCCGCGAGCGCGCGGTCGGTGGCCACCGCGTCGAGTGCCTCGCCCGCGGTGTCCGTGCGCGACGGCATGTGCAGCAGCACGTCGACGCCGGCCCCGGTGACCGGGCGCCGGCTGCGGGCCCGCAGGTGGTCCAGCGCCCGGTTGCGGGCGATCCGAGCCGCCCAGCCGCGCACCGCGTCACCGTCGCCGCGAAATCCCGGCAGGTCACGGGCGATCTGCAGCCACGCCTCCGACGCCACGTCCTCCGCCTCCGCCGGTCCGACCAGGGTCCGCACGTACTGCAGCAGTTGTGGCTGTACCGCCCGGTACAGCACCCGGAACGCCGCGTCGTCGCCCTCCTGCGCGGCACTGACCGCGCTCCCCAGATCCACCGTTCGCTCCCCCCTCGAACACGCGCACCATCCTGCCCCATGGGCGCGGTGACACTTCCGGCGCCCGTGACGCTGTAATAGACGGCGGCCGGGGACGCTCCTGTGGGGGGAGGCGGCCCCCGGCCGTCCCCCACTCCCGTGCCCGGATCCGTCCCCTCAGATGGTGCCTGCCGCCGGCCGCCGCCGTCAGCCCACCCGGCGTGCCAGTGCCGTGAAGTCCTGCCAGGAACGGTCCGGCGTCCCCGGGTTCCAGAGCTTCTGCGACAGCGCGTTCAGCGGCAGCCGGATCCCCCGGGCCACCTCGTCCTGCGACTGCGCGCCCGCCAGGTCGCACCAGACGGCGAACCGGCCGCCGAGCACCCGGTCGGGGCCGGACGCCCCGCCGACCGGGCGGGTGCCGCGTAGCACGGCCGGCGTCCACTCCCGGTAGATGCGCTCGCCGGTCGGATAGGTGAAGTCGTTCGGCTCGCCGAGCACGTAGTAGAGGTACTCGTCGTTGAGGTTGACGACCTTGCGGCCCTCGTCGAGGTACTCCCGCGGATCGCGGGCGCCCAGTTCCTTGCCCGTCCAGTACTCGACCTCGCGGTCGGCGTCGGGCGCGACGCGCGGCGTGGTGAGGAACCCGTCGTTCCACGCCTTCGACGTCTTCCCGAGCTTGCGCACCAGCGCCGCACGGTCGTTGAGCCAGCGGGTCGCCGCGTCCTCGACGGTCCCGCCGGACCGGACGAGCTGCGGGTACGACGCCTCCGGGTCGTCGACGACCAGGGCCTGGTACTCGTCGCCGCCCAGGTGCCAGTACGGGCCGGGGAAGAGGGCCGCGTACTCGCGGGTCAGGTCGTCGACCATGCGGGCGGCGGCCGGTTTCGAGATGTCGACCGCGCCGGTCAGCGCCCGGCCGGAGGCGTTGCGCAGCTGCAGGTCCGGGTGGGCCTCGATGACGGCGCCGAGGTGGCCTGGGCTGTCGATCTCGGGGATGACGGTGATGTGGCGCTGCGCCGCCAGGGTGATGATCGCGGTGACGTCCGCCTTGCTGAGGTGCTGCCGCGACACGATCTCCGGGTGGACGCTGCTCTCGATGCGGAAGCCCTGGTCGTCGCTGAAGTGCAGGTGCAGCTGGTTGAGCTTGAGGTCCCCCATCTCGCGGATCCGGTCCTCGATCCAGGGGCGCGTGAAGTGCTTGCGCGCGGTGTCGAGCGACAGGCCGCGCTGCGGCCGGTCGGGGGTGTCGCGGGCGACGCCCTCGGGCAGTCCGCCCTCGGCGCGCAGCGCCTGCAGGAGGGTGCGGGTGCCGTAGAAGGCCCCCGCGTCGGTGCGCGCGTCGATGCTGACCTGCCCGTCGTGCGCGGTGAGGACGTACGACTCGTTCACCGTCCCGGCGTTCTTCGCGGTCCCCTGCGCGGCCTCGGCCGCCGATCCGTCGAGCCGCAGCGTGATGTCCCCCGCCCCGGCCGGGCCGTCCCCGTCGTCCTTCGTGTCGTCGAACCCGAAGGGCACCTGCAGCTGCCCGGCGAGCAGCCGCGCCTCGTCCTCGACGGCGCTGCCGCGCGCGGCGCGCACCCGGCTGCCGGGGCCGAGGTGGAAGACGCCGTCCCCGGCCTGCCGGAACTCCCGCACCGCGGGAATGACCGGCAGTGTCCGGGGGGCGGGTGCGTCGTTGGGTGTGCCGACGGCCGGTGCGAGTGCGGTGAGCGACAGCGCCAACCCTGTCCAGATTTTCCCCATACCGGACGTTATGGCGGATCATCCCCAATCCGTCGTCCACTTCGTGACATATTTCGATCCCGTACGGGTGAAATCCACTCATCCGCCGTTCGGAGTCGAACACGTCCCACTAACGTGTACCGCTTCCCCGCTTCCCGACAGGAGTTCAGCGCTGTTCCCCGACTCTCCGGCCCTGGGTCCCGACCCCGCCGCCGGGCTCTCCCGGCTCAACGAGGCCTCCACCGGCGCGGCGGAAGCCGCCCTGCGCGACTGCTGCGGAAGCCACCGCTGGGCCCGCAGGATGGCCCTGCACCGCCCGTACCCGGATCTTGACGCCCTACTCGCGGCGGCCGACGAAGCGGCGTACGACCTCACCCCCGGCGACCTCTCCGAGGCGCTGGCCTGCGAGGCCGCCACCCCGCTGCCGCACCGCGGCGGCCTGGCCACGCACCTCGCGCTGAGCGCCGCGCAGGCCGCGTACGAGAACAAGTTCGGCAACGTCTTCGTCATCGCCCTGGAGGACGACGACCCGGCCGGGCTGCTCAACCAGGTGCTGACCGGGATCCGCGCCCGGCTGGCCAACGACGAGGACGAGGAACGCGTCGTCACCGCCGACGAGCTGCGGCGCATCACCCGCGCGCGGCTCGCCCGGCTGATCCGTGAAGGATCGGACGACCGGAGCGCCGCGGAACTGCGCCACTAGGCCGCGTTCACCGCCCGGACGTTCACCCAGTCGTGCGGGATCAATCACACCTGGCCTACCCGGGCGTACGGAGCCGACAACGCGTCGCTACGATGGCCAGGGCCGGTGGACCGTACCCGGCCGGGCCCGTCCGACACCGAAGCCGGCTGGCTCCAGACCGCTCCCGGAGGGTTTTCCGTGCCGGCAGGAACGCTGTACCGCGGCCGGGAAGGCATGTGGTCATGGGTGGCTCATCGAGTCACCGGTGTCCTCATTTTCTTCTTCCTGTTCGTCCATGTCCTCGACACCGCACTCGTGCGGGTCTCCCCCGAGGACTACGACAAGGTCGTCGCGACCTATAAGACATGGCCTGTCAGCCTGCTGGAGTACGGCCTCGTCGCGGCCATTCTCTTCCACGCTCTCAACGGTCTCCGCATCATCGCCGTCGACTTCTGGTCGAAGGGCCCGAAGTACCAGAAGCAGATGCTGTGGTCCGTCCTCGGCGTCTGGATCGTGCTGATGATCGGGGCCATCTACCCGGTTCTCGGGCACGCGGCGCGTCAACTGTTCGGGAGCTGAGCATGACTACTGACTCCGTGGAGCTCAGCTCCTCAAGTGCCTCGGTCGGCCCGGACAACCCGGCACCGCTCATCGAGGCCCCGCGCGCCCGCACCAAGCGCACCCCCCGCGCCACCCGCACCAACTTCGAGCTGTACGGCTGGCTGTTCATGCGCCTGTCCGGCGTCGTGCTCGTCGTCCTGGTGCTGGGCCACCTGCTGATCCAGCTGGTGCTCGACGGCGGCGTGACCAAGGTCGGCTTCGCCTTCGTGGCCGGCCGCTGGGCCTCGCCGTTCTGGCAGGGCTGGGACCTGGTCATGCTGTGGCTGGCCATGCTGCACGGCGGCAACGGCCTGCGCACCGTCATCAACGACTACGCCGAGCAGGCGAACACCCGGTTCTGGCTGAAGACGCTGCTGTTCACCGCAACGGCGTTCACGATCGTGCTCGGCACGCTGGTGATCTTCACCTTCGACCCGAACATCCGCTAGGCCAGGGACGGACAGGGAAACAACCCCATGCAGATCCACAAGTACGACACCGTCATCGTCGGCGCCGGCGGCGCCGGTATGCGCGCGGCCATCGAGTCGACGAAGCGCAGCCGCACCGCCGTGCTGACGAAGCTCTACCCGACCCGCTCCCACACCGGCGCCGCCCAGGGCGGCATGGCCGCCGCCCTCGCGAACGTCGAGGAGGACAACTGGGAGTGGCACACCTTCGACACGGTCAAGGGCGGCGACTACCTGGTCGACCAGGACGCCGCCGAGATCCTGGCGAAGGAGGCCATCGACGCGGTCCTCGACCTCGAGAAGATGGGCCTGCCCTTCAACCGGACGCCCGAGGGCAAGATCGACCAGCGCCGGTTCGGCGGGCACACCCGCAGCCACGGCGAGGCCGCCGTGCGCCGCGCCTGCTACGCGTCGGACCGCACCGGCCACATGATCCTCCAGACGCTGTACCAGAACTGCGTCAAGGAGGGCGTGGAGTTCTTCAACGAGTTCTACGTCCTGGACCTGCTCCTCGCCGAGGTCGACGGCGTCCAGCGGACCGCCGGCGTCGTCGCGTACGAGCTGGCCACCGGCGAGATCCACGTCTTCCAGGCGAAGGCCGTCATCTTCGCCTCCGGCGGCACCGGCAAGTTCTTCAAGGTGACCTCCAACGCGCACACCCTGACCGGTGACGGCCAGGCCGTCGCGTACCGGCGCGGGCTGCCGCTGGAGGACATGGAGTTCTTCCAGTTCCACCCGACGGGCATCTGGCGCATGGGCATCCTCCTCACCGAGGGCGCCCGCGGCGAGGGCGGCATCCTCCGCAACAAGGACGGTGAGCGCTTCATGGAGAAGTACGCGCCCGTCATGAAGGACCTCGCCTCCCGCGACGTCGTCTCGCGCTCCATCTACACCGAGATCCGTGAGGGCCGCGGCTGCGGTCCCGAGGGCGACCACGTCTACCTCGACCTCACGCACCTGCCGCCGGAGCAGCTGGACGCCAAGCTGCCCGACATCACCGAGTTCGCGCGGACGTACCTCGGTATCGAGCCCTACACGGACCCGATCCCGATCCAGCCGACCGCGCACTACGCCATGGGCGGCATCCCCACCAACGTCCAGGGCGAGGTGCTGAGCGACAACACCACCGTCGTCCCGGGCCTGTACGCCGCGGGCGAGGTCGCCTGCGTCTCGGTGCACGGCGCCAACCGCCTCGGCACCAACTCGCTGCTCGACATCAACGTCTTCGGGCGCCGGTCGGGCATCGCGGCCGCCGAGTACTCGGCGACCACGGACCACATCGAGCTGCCGGAGGACCCGGCGTCCCGGGTCGTCGCCCAGGTCGAGGGCCTGCGCAACAACACCGGCACCGAGCGGGTCGCGGACATCCGCAAGGAGCTGCAGGAGTGCATGGACACCAACGTGATGGTGTTCCGCACCGAGCAGACGATCAAGACGGCCGTCGAGACGATCGGCGCACTGCGCGAGCGCTACAAGAACGTGTCCGTCCAGGACAAGGGCAAGCGCTTCAACACCGACCTGCTGGAGGCCATCGAGCTGGGCAACCTGCTCGACCTGGCCGAGGTCATGGCCGTGTCCGCGCTGGCGCGCAAGGAGTCCCGCGGCGGTCACTACCGCGAGGACTACCCCAACCGCGACGACGTCAACTTCCAGCGGCACACCATGGCGTACCGCGAGACGGACTCCGCCGGCAACGAGTCGATCCGCCTCGACTACAAGCCGGTCGTGGTGACCCGCTACCAGCCGATGGAGCGTAAGTACTGATGAGCACCCCGACGCTCGACAAGCACTCGGCCGCACTGGACGCCGCCGAGGCAGCCGCAGGTCACCTGATCACGATCACGATGCGGGTCCGCCGGTTCAACCCGGAGGTCTCGGACGCGGTCGAGTGGGTCGACTACCAGTTCCCGATCGATCCCAAGGAGCGCGTCCTGGACGCCCTCCACAAGATCAAGTGGGAGCTCGACGGCACGCTGACCTTCCGGCGCTCCTGCGCGCACGGCATCTGCGGTTCCGACGCCATGCGCATCAACGGCCGCAACCGGCTGGCGTGCAAGACGCTGATCAAGGACCTCAACCCGGAGAAGCCGATCACGGTCGAGCCCATCAAGGGCCTGACGGTCCTGAAGGACCTGATCGTCGACATGGACCCGTTCTTCCAGGCCTACCGCGACGTCATGCCCTTCCTGATCACCAAGGGCAACGAGCCGACGCGCGAGCGCCTGCAGTCCGCCGAGGACCGCGAGCGCTTCGACGACACCACCAAGTGCATCCTGTGCGCCGCGTGCACGTCGTCCTGCCCGGTGTTCTGGAACGACGGCCAGTACTTCGGCCCGGCCGCGATCGTCAACGCGCACCGCTTCATCTTCGACTCGCGCGACGAGGGCGGTGAGCAGCGGCTGGAGATCCTGAACGACAAGGACGGCGTCTGGCGCTGCCGCACCACGTTCAACTGCACCGACGCGTGCCCGCGTGGCATCGAGGTCACCAAGGCGATCCAGGAAGTGAAGCGCGCGCTGATCACGCGTCGCTTCTAGTCCTTCCCCGCGCCTGCGAAGGCCCCTGTCCGCCACGGCGGACAGGGGCCTTCGGCGTTCGGCCGCCTACTCCCACTCCCAGCGCAGCGCCTGGAAGCCGGGCTGCGGGTCCTCGACGGAGAACAGCGCCCGGCCCGAGGCGCTGATCCAGACGGGTTCGACGGCGGGCAGCGGCCCGGCCGCCTGCGTGCCGACGCAGCGGTGGCTGCGGAACGGCACGGCGTCCGGATGGAACTGCACTTCGAGGGTGTAGAGCCGGATGGGCACCGGGAAGCCCCGGCCGCACTCGGTGGTGCGGGCGCCCGCGCTCGGCATCAGGTAGGTGTACTCGACGACCTCGGTCTCGCCCTTGGCGAGCTCCCGCTCCAGCAGCAGCTCGGCGACGACCAGCGGCACCGTGCTGTCGATGCGGACCCGGCCGGGGCGGGCGTTGCGCACCCCGGTGAGGACGGGCAGCTCGCGTTCGGGGTCGTCGCCGCGGGTGATGATCATGCAGCGGTCCACCCGGTCGCGCTCGGCCCGCAGCACGAGGGTGGTCGTCCAGGTCGTCTCGCAGCCGTTGGCGTCGATCTCGTAGCGGTCGTGGACGGCGAGCCGGGCGAGCCCGTCGTCGGTGGAGCCCATCTCGCCGAGCAGTCCCGGCAGGCTCTCGTACTCCTGCCAGAGCCGGGCGGCGTCGAGGTTGACGGGCGGGCGGTTGACCCAGCGGCCGCGCGGGCGCTGCGGGCCGAGCA
Source organism: Streptomyces sp. NPDC006733 (assembly GCF_040636125.1). NCBI lineage: Bacteria > Bacillati > Actinomycetota > Actinomycetes > Kitasatosporales > Streptomycetaceae > Streptomyces > Streptomyces sp. NPDC006733. The sequence goes on from NZ_JBEYJD010000016.1 coordinate 39,991, forward strand.
GGGAGACGAGGGAGTCGGAGGGGAGGGCGAGCAGCTCTTCCAGCAGCCGGACGGCCTGCCGGGACTGGGGGCGCTCCGGCCGGCTGCGGCCGCGGCGCCAGTAACTGAGCGTGGTGACGCTCACCTGGACGCCCCGGGTGTCCAACCGGTGCCGGATGCGTTCCATGCTGAGCCCGCTGGCCCGGACGGCGGCGTCGAGGGCGGCTTCGAAGGGGCCGGTACGCAGTGCGTCGGCGATTTCTGGAGGCAGCGGTCTGTAGGTCACAGGGGAGGGTTGTCCGTCCTGCGTGCCGAGTGGGGGGAGGGCACATGCTAGCGACCGGAAGGAAAACCTCCGGTGACGCGCATCACGCCGTGAACAGTCTTACCCAAAGATTTATGGTTCACAGACGATGCACAGCTTGCGGCCCATGGCTTCACCCGCTGTTGCAACTCCCGCAATTAAACAGAATTGGGAGTCCGTTGCCGCGGGTCAGCGGCCACCGCCATGCTCCCTGGCCATGAAACGATCTGTACTCGCCAGCACCCTCACCCTCGCGGTCAGCGGCCTTCTCATAGCCGGGGCGGGCACCCCCGCCAGCGCCGCGAAGAACCCCCGGCCCATCCCGCCGAAGGCGAGCGAAGCTCAGGCTCTGCGCGACGCGAACTCCGCCGTGGCGGCCCACCCGCAGCTGGTGCGGGCCGGCGCACACGACGTGTTCACGTCACGCGACGTGACCGTCGACGCCGACGGCTCCCGCCACGTGCACCTCGACCGCACCTACCAGGGCCTGCCGGTCCTGGGCGGTGACGTCGTCGTCCACTCGACCCCGGACGGCACCGCCCGCGACGCCTCGCTGACGCTGGCGGCGCCGCTGAACCTGTCGGTCACACCGAAGATCACGGCCAAGCAGGCCATCGCCACGGCCGCCAAGAAGTTCAAGGGGGTCAAGCGCGGCAGCACGGCCAAGCTGGTCGTCGACGCCACGTCGGCCACGCCCGTGCTGGTGTGGCAGGTCGTCGTCAACGGCACGGCGCCCGACCAGTCGCCGAGCCACCTGCACGTCCTGGTGAACGCGCGGACCGGCGCCGCCGGCCAGTCGTGGAACAGCTTCATCAGCACGGTCGTCGCGGGCCAGAACCAGGCGACCGCCCCGGCCGCCACGGTCGCGGGCGCCGCGGCCTCGGGCACCGGCCACGGCTACCAGGTCGGCGACGTGACGCTGGGCACCACCAGCGTCAGCGGCGGCTACCAGCTGCTGGACCCGACCCGCGGCAACGGTGAGACGCGCGACGCGCTGAACAAGACCGCCACCAACGACTCGCCCCCGGCGGGCTGGGGCGGCGCCTTCACCGACACGGACAACGTCTGGGGCAACGGCGCCCTGACCGACCGCGCCACCGTCGCCGTGGACGCGCACTACGGCATCCAGGCCACCTGGGACTACTACAAGAACGTCCACGGCCGCAACGGCATCAAGAACGACGGCGTCGGCGCCCGCTCCTTCGTCCACTACGGCGTGAACTACGCCAACGCGGGCTGGGACGACGACAGCTTCGCCATGATCTACGGCGACGGGGCGGCCGGCGACAAGCCGTTCACCGAGCTGGACGTGGCCGGCCACGAGATGAGCCACGGCGTCACCGCCGCGACCGCGGGCCTGAACTACTTCGGCGACGCGGGCGGCCTCAACGAGTCCACCAGCGACATCTTCGGCACCCTGGTCGAGTTCAACGCCAACAACGCGGCGGACAAGCCGGACTACCTCATCGGCGAGAAGATCAGCTCCACGCCGCTGCGGTACATGGACGACCCGAAGAAGGACGGCGTCTCGCAGTCCTGCTGGACCACCGGCACCAAGAACCTCGACCCGCACTACTCGTCGGGCGTCGGCAACCACTTCTTCTACCTGCTGGCCGTCGGCTCCGGCTCCTCCTCGTACGGCAACAGCCCGACCTGCAACGGTGCCGCCGCCGTCACCGGCATCGGCAACGCCGACGCGGGCAAGGTCTGGTACCGCGCGCTGTCCACGTACATGACGGCCGCCACCGACTACCCGGGCGCCCGCACCGCCAGCATCAAGGCGGCGAAGGACCTGTTCGGCGCCAGCAGCACCCAGTGCGCTGCGGTCGAGAAGGCCTGGACCGCGGCCGCCGTCGCCGCGACCTCCACCACCTGCGGCGGCACCACCACCCCGCCCACCGGCACCAACCTGCTGGCCAACCCCGGCTTCGAGTCGGGCGCGACCACCTGGGCCCAGAGCAGCGGCGTCATCACCAATGAGACCGGAGCCACCCCCCACGGCGGCTCGTACTACGCCTGGCTCAACGGCTACGGCACCACCCACACCGACACGCTCTCCCAGTCGGTGACCATCCCGGCCACCGCCGCGGCGCCGAAGCTCAGCTTCTGGCTCGGCATCACCACCAAGGAGACCGGCTCCACGGTCTACGACACGCTGAAGGCCCAGGTCGTCTCCGGCACCACGACGACCACCCTGGCGACGTACTCCAACACCACCCCGAGCGGCTACGTCCAGCGCACCCTCGACCTGTCCGCCTTCAAGGGCAAGACGGTCACGGTCAAGTTCCTCGGCGCCGAGGACTCCTCCGCGGCCACCAGCTTCCTGATCGACGACACCGCCGTCACCACCGGCTGACCCACCTGCCCCCCACGGGGTGGCGGCCCGGACGGAACGGCAAAGGCCTTCCGCCCGGGCCGCCGCCGTGTCCGCCTCCGGCGGGCGGTTCACCCGTCCGGGCGGAGTACGCAGCGGGTGCCCTCGCCCTCGCCTTCAGTACGCGAGGGTACTAGTATGTATACATACTCAAGTGGGACTCAGTATGACCTGGCACCTTGAGATGACCGGGGAGGTCCGGGACTGGTTGCACGAGCTGCGCAAGACGGACCGGGGTTCCGCACGTCTGGTGGGCCAGGCCATCCAGGCCCTCGTCGAAGAAGGCCCGGACCTGGGACGGCCGCTGGCGGACCGGATCAAGCGGTCTGCTCTCCACCACCTCAAAGAGCTTCGCCCCGGCTCTTCGGGGAGCAGCGAGTTTCGGATCCTGTTCGCCTTCGACCCCGAGCGCAGCGCGGTACTGCTCGTGGCCGGCGACAAATCCGGGCAATGGAGCGCGTGGTACAACCATGCGATCCCGCTGGCCGAGGCACGCTATGCCGACTGGGTCGAGTATCTGGATCAGCGACAGAAGGAGGCACGGAGATGACTACCTTCAGCTCCTGGGACGACGTCAAACATGAGGTCTTCGACGCCGAGGACCTCGAAGTGATCATGCTGGGCGCCCAGCGCATGGTCGCCGAGGCCCGCGCACACCGCTTGGCCGAGATGCGCAAACAGCTCGGCCTCACACAGCGCGAGGTGGCCGCCCGCATGCAGGTGCGCCAGGAGCGCGTCTCGGCGATCGAACGCGGCAAAGCGACGGGTACCGAGGTAGGGACGATCGCGGCGTACGTGGCCGCGCTCGGCGGCGAACTCGAGATCGTCGCCAACTTCAACGGGACCCGCGTGATCGTCGCCTGACCTCCGTCACCTGCGGCGTTCAGCGCTCCTGCTGGTTCTCCGCCCGCTCCGCGAAGACCGCTTTGGCGGCCGTGACGGCGTTCAGGGCGGCCGGGAAGCCGGCGTAGCCGGCCATCTGGGTGATGATCTCGATCGCCTCGTCCTGGGTGCCGCCGACGTTCAGGAAGCCGTGCAGGTGGACGCGGAGCTGTGGGGCGGCGGTGCCGAGGGCGGTGCACATGGCGATGGTGGCGAGTTCGCGGGACTTGAGGTCGAGGCCCGTGCGGGAGTAGACGTCGCCGAAGGCGAACTCGATCAGGTAGCGGGCCAGGTCGGGGGCGATGTCCTGGAGCGACGCGATGACCGCGTCTCCCGCGTGGCCGTCGATGCGGGACAGCGCTTCCGCGCCCCGCTCGTAGCGGGTGGTGCCCGCCTCGCTCGGGGTGGCCGGGGCGATGGGGCCCGCGTCCGGGTCGGCCGGCTCCTTGCGCGCGGCGAAGACCTCGCGGGCGACGGCGAGGGCGTTGAGCGCCGCCGGGAAGCCCGCGTAGACGCCGGCGTGGATGAACGTCTCGACGATCTCCCGCCGGCTGATGCCGACGTTGAGCGCTCCGTCGACGTGGAAGCGCAGCTGCGGGGCCGCGTTGCCCATCGCGGCGAGCGCCGAGATGGTGGCCAGCTGGCGCTGCGGGAGGGTCAGTCCCGGGCGGGAGACGATGTCGCCGTAGCCGAACTCGACGGTGAACCGTCCCAGGTCGGGGGCGATGTCGGCGAGCGCGTCGAGCACGGCGGGCCGCTCGGTGCCGGCGATCTGCTGCAGCACGGCGAGGCCGCGCGCGTAGCGCTCGGAGGGGGCTTCGGACGCGGCGTTCTCATGGGGTGTGGGCATGGCACCGAACGTACGGGTTGGAGGGTGCTCCAACGCAAGCCCTAACGCAGGCCCTGGACGTCCTCCGCCGCCAGCAGAATGCGGCGCAGCAGGTCCGAGAGCGTGCGGCGCTCGTCCGCGTCGAGCGCGCCCAGCAGCCGGTACTCCTCGTGGCCGAGGACGTCCATCGAGCCGAGCCACGTGGCCCGGCCGTCGTCCGTCAGCTCGATGTCGACGCGCCGGCGGTCCTTCGCGGAGGGGGTGCGGCGGACGAAGCCGCGGTGGGCGAGCGTGTCGAGCCGGCCGGTGATGGAGGCGGGCGCCATGTCCAGGTCGTGGGCCAGCTCGGAGGGGCTGGCCCGGCCGCCGCGCCCGGCGAGCGCGTGCAGGGTCTCGAACTCGTGCCGCTGGAGGTCGTGGTCGACGAGCGACTGGTCCCGGAACCGGCGCAGATGGTGGGCGATCATCTTCATCCGCGTGACCGCGCCCTCGATGTCCGGATCGAGGTCGGGGAGGACGGGCAGCCAGCGCTCGACGTGCTCGTCGGTCCGGTCGCGGGCCGGTTCGCGGGCCTGGTCCTGGGCGCTCATGGCCTCATCCTACGGCAACTCCATCGGCGCCGAATTATTCGTTGACGAAAGGTTCGGTAGCGAAATACATTCCTGGCGTGAATCCACCGACGCACCCCCTCCGGCTGCACGCCTTCCGGCTGCTCTTCCTCGGCCGCACCCTGTCCGCCCTCGGCGACGCCGTCGTCCCCGCCGCCCTGGCCATCGCCATCACCCGGGCCACCGACGGGTCGGCCACCGCGCTCGCCGTCGTCCTCGGCTGCTCGGTCGTACCGAAACTGCTGCTGCTCCCCCTCGGCGGCGTGCTCGGCGACCGGTTCGACGTCCGCAAGGTCGCGCTGGTCACCGACCTGCTGCGGTGCGGCGCCCAGTTGTTCGTGGGCGCCGAACTCATCGGCGGCGACCCGCGGCTGCCGCACATAGCCCTCGCCGAGGTGGTCGGCGGCATCGCTTCGGCGTTCGCCATGCCGACCGCCTCCCCGCTCGTCGCCGGCACCACCGAGGGCCCGGAACGGCAGAAGGCCAACTCCCTGATGGCCGCCGCGCGCAACGCGGCCTCCTTCGGCGGCCCCGGCGTCGCCGGGCTGCTGGTCTTCACCGCGGGGCCCGGCTGGGCCTTCGTCCTGGACGCGGCGACGTTCGCGGCCAGCGCCGCCCTGCTGGCCGCGATCCGCGTCCGCCGTACGCCGATCCCCCGCCGCTCGCTGCGCGCCGACCTGGTCGAGGGCTGGTCCGAGGTGCGGTCGCGCGACTGGTACTGGACGAGCCTGATCGCGCACGCCACCTGGAACGGCGCCGCCGCCGTCCTCGCCACCCTCGGGCCGATCGTCGCCCGCGACCGGCTCGGCGGGGAGGACGTGTGGATCTACCTCCTCCAGTCGGGCACCGCGGGGCTCGTCGCCGGCTCCCTGCTGGCGAGCCGCGCCCAGCCCAGGCGGCCGGTCCTGGTGGCCAACGTCGGCCTCGCGACGTACGCGCTGCCGCTGGTCCTGCTCGCCGTCGCCGCCCCCGCCCCGCTGCTCATCGCCTCCTACGGCATCGCCCTCGGCGCGCTCGGGTTCCTCAACCCGGTGTGGGAGACCACCGTCCAGGACGCCGTCCCGGCCGGTGTGCTGGCCCGCGTCACCTCCTACGACTGGCTGCTCTCGCTCGCCGCGATGCCGGTCGGCTACGCCGCCGCGCCGCTCGCCGCCGACGCCTGGGGGACGGCGACACCGCTGGCGGTCGCGGCAGCGCTGGTGGCGGCCGCCTGCCTGGGCACCGCGCTGGTGCCGGGTGTGCGGCGGGTCGGCGTGGGACCCGTGGCGACGGCCCCGCCACCGGCTCCGGTCTCCGCCGAACGGGTCTGAGGGGCGGTCAGCTCTTGGCCGGTTCGCTCGCCGGTTCGGGCTGCCGGACCGCCGGCAGCGTGACCAGGACCGTCAGGCCCACGCCCGGCGCGGTGTCCAGGCGTACCGACCCGTGGTGGGCGTCGACCGCCGCCTGGACGATCGACATGCCGAGCCCGGCGCCGCCGGTGTCCCGGGCCCGGTCGGGGTCCGCGCGGAAGAAGCGGTCGAAGGCGCGGGCGGCGTCCTGCGGCGACAGGCCCGGCCCGGAGTCGGTGATCCGCAGCAGGACGTCCTCCTCCCGGCGGACCACCTCCACGGTCAGCGGGGACTCCGCCGGGGTGTGCACCCGGACGTTGCTGAGCAGGTTCCCGAGGATCTGCCGCAACTGCGCCTCGTCTCCCAGCACTTCCACCGCGCCCGGCAGGATCAGCGCGACGGGCCGCCGCGGCTGCTGCATGGTCAGGTCGGCGACGCCGTCCCTGACCAGCTGCGTCAGGTCGACGGGGCGCGGCGCGAGCGCCGGCCGGTCCTCCATCCGGGCGAGGGCGAGCAGCTCGTCGACGAGGCGGCTCATCCGCAGCGCCTCTGCGGAGACCCGGGTCAGGGCGCGCTCCTTCTCGTCCGGGTCGAGCATCCCCTTCTCGTAGAGCTGGAGGTAGCCGCGGACGGACGCGAGCGGGGTGCGCAGCTCGTGCGAGGCGTCGGCGAGGAACTGGCGGAGCTGCGCGGTGGCCCGCTCGCTGCTGGTCAGCGCCGTCTCGATCTGCTGGAGCATCGCGTTGAGGGCGGCGCTGAGCTGCTCGACCTCGGTGCTGCCGTGCGAGGCGGTGGCGATCCGCCGCGAGAGGTCGCCCTCGGAGATGGCGGACGCCGTCTCGACCATGTCCTCCAGCGGGCGCAGCCGCCGCCGGGCGGCGGTCAGCGAGCCCATGGCCAGCAGGCCCAGCAGCACGACGCTGTCGATGACCTCGACGATCAGGAGGTGGCCGACCGCGCGCCGCACCCCGTTGAGCCGCATCCCCTTGACGACCATGGTGCCGTCGCCGAGGCGGGCGACCATCACCCGGTAGTAGCTGCCGTCGCTGTGCACGGTCGCGGCGTCGCCGGACGCCGCGAGCGCCTTCACGTCCGGCAGGGCCGCCGCGAGGCTGCGGCGCTCCTCGTTGAGGTTGGCCACGTCGCCCTCGCACACCGTGGAGATCCGGCCGTGGGAGTCGAGCACCAGGAAGAGGTCCTGGTCGAAGGCCTGGGCGACGACCTTGCCGCCTTTGCCGGTCTGCAGCATGCCGGCCATCGTGCACAGCTGCTGCAGGCCGCCGCTGGTGAACGGGGTGGAGGACAGCGCCTTCTGGGAGGTCTTGAGGGAGTCGTCGATCTCGCCGATCAGCATGGTGTACATGCCGATGAGGCTGGCGGCGCCCGCCATCACCAGGCCGATGGCCAGGAAGGTGACGTTGGCCATCGTGAAGCGCCCGCGCAGCGAGCGCGGGCGCGGCCAGAAGCAGCGCTTGCCGTTCGGACGCCTGCCGTTGAACCGACCGCCGTTCGGGCTCCCGCCGTTCGACCGCTGCCCGGGGTCGGGCTCCGCGCGGTCGTACCCGCCGCCCCGGCCGCCGCTCACGCGCGTGGCGGGCCCGAGAGCCCCGAACATCCCGAACCCGAGCCTCATGCCAGCGCCCGCAGCCCGTAGCCGATGCCGCGCCGGGTCTCGATGAGCGGCGGCCCCAGCCGGTCGAGCTTGCGCCGCAGGTAGCTGATGTACGTCTCGACGACGGTCGACTCCACGACCGTGTCGTACTGCCAGACGTGCTGCAGCAACTGCTCCTTGGTGACGATCCGCCCGGCGTTGCGCAGCAGGTGCCGCAGCAGGTTGTACTCGGTGGGGGTCAGGTCGACGGGCTCGCCGGCGCGGCGGACGGTGAACGTCGTCTCGTCCATCTCCAGGTCGCCGTGGCGCAGTACGGGATCCGCCGCCTCCGGTTCGCGCCGGGTCCTGCGGAGCACGGCGTGCACCCGGGCGACCACCTCGTCCACGCCGAACGGCTTGGTGATGTAGTCGTCGCCGCCGAGCGCGAGGCCGCCGACGACGTCGCGCGGCGCGTCCCGGGCGGTCACGAAGATCACCGCGAGGTCGTCGCGTTCGGCGCGCAGCGTGCGGCAGACCTCCCAGCCGTTGCCGTCCGGCAGCATCACGTCGAGCAGCACCAGGTCCGGCCGGTGCTCGCGGGCGGCGGCGACGGCCTGCCGGCCGGTGGCCGCGGTGTGCACCGTGAAGCCATGGTATTTCAGGGTGATGCGGAGAATGTCCGCGATGCCTGGCTCGTCCTCGACGATCAGAACGGTGGCCGGGCTCTCGGAGGTCTCCATGGCTCAAGTATCGGCAGTGATGACCCACAGACCCACTGGAGGGAACTTGGGAGTTCCCTGAGAGATCCCGGATCTCCTTGTAACGGCCCGGTCCCGGCACGGAGGCTGAGCAAACTGCAGAGATCTGTGCCGGCGGTGGACGTCGGCGGCGAGTGAAGGAGCTGGGACCGTGGCCTCATTGGCACGTTGGTGCTTCAGGCGCAAATGGCTGGTGATCGGGTTGTGGGTGCTCGTCATGGCCGGCTTCGGCGGCGCGGGCGGCGCGGCCGGGAGCGCCTACGCCAATGTCTTCGAGCTGCCGGGCACCGAGTCCGCGCAGGTCCTGAAGCTGATGGACAAGGCCTTCCCCGCCCAGGCCGGTGAGACCGACAACATCGTCTGGCACGTGGACCAGGGCTCCGTGCGGGACACCGCGGTCCAGCAGAAGATGACCGCCACGCTCCAGAAGATCAAGAGCGGCGTGGCCGACGTCGGCACGATCGCGAGCCCGTACGCGCCCGAGGGCGCGGCGAAGATCAGCAAGGACGGCAGGACCGCCTACGCGGCCGTCACCTTCACCAAGCTCGGCAACGAGCTGGACAAGGAGCAGGTGAAGAAGCTCGTCGACATCGTGCACGACGCGGGGGGCAGCGGCCTGGAGGTCGAGGCCGGCGGCCAGGCGATCCAGATGGCCGAGGAGCCCCCGCAGGGGCTGAGCGAGCTGGTCGGTGTCGCGGCCGCGGCCGTCGTCCTCTTCCTCGCGCTCGGTTCGGTGCTGGGCATGCTGATGCCGATCATCACCGCGCTGTTCGCCATCTTCACCGCCTCGTCGGCGATCCTGCTGCTCAGCCACGGCATGGCCGTCGCCGACTTCGCACCGGTCCTGGCCATGCTCGTGGGCCTGGGCGTGGGCATCGACTACGCGCTGTTCATCGTCACCCGGCACCGCAAGGGCATCCTGCGCGGGCTGAGCCCGGAGGAGGCCGCCGTGACGGCGGTCAACACCTCGGGGCGCGCCGTGCTGTTCGCGGGCGGCACGGTCTGCATCGCGCTGCTCGGCATGTTCGCGATGGGTCTGAGCTTCCTCAACGGCGTCGCCATCGCCGCCTCGCTGACCGTCGTCCTGAGCGTCGCCGCGGCCATCACCCTGCTGCCCGCGATGCTCGGCGTCCTCGGCAAGCGCGTGCTCTCCCGCCGCCAGCGGCGCCGGCTGGAGGCGAACGGCCCGGAGGCGAAGGTCGCCACCGGCGCCGCCGCCCGCTGGTCGTCGTTCGTGGAGCGCCACCCGCGGGTGCTGTCCGTGGTCGCCGTCGCGGTGATGATCGTCCTGGCCGTGCCGGTGCTCTCGCTGCGTCTCGGCTCGTCCGACCAGGGCAACAGCAAGGACACGACGACCACCCGCAAGGCGTACGACCTGCTCGCCGACGGGTTCGGCGCGGGCTTCAACGGCCCGCTGACGATCCTCGCCGAGGTGAAGTCGGACACCGACAAGGCCGCGGTGCAGACCCTGGTCGGCAAGCTCAACGCGACCGAGGGCATCACCTTCGCCGCCGCGCTGCCCATGCAGCCGGGCGCCGACATCGCCGTCATCCAGGCGGTGCCGAACACGTCGCCGCAGGACAAGGCGACCTCGGACCTGATCGACAAGCTCCGCTCCGACGTCGTGCCCGCCGCGGAGAAGGGCAGCACGATGCAGGCGTACGTCGGCGGCCAGACCGCGATGTACAAGGACTTCGCCTCGGTGCTGATGGGCAAGCTGCCCGTCTTCGTCGCGGTGATCATCGCGCTGGGCTTCGTGCTGCTGCTGATCGCCTTCCGCAGCCTCGTCGTCCCGCTGACGGCAGCGGTGATGAACCTCGCCGCCGCCGCCGCGTCCTTCGGCCTGCTGGTCGCGGCCTACCAGTGGGGCTGGGGCGGTGATCTGCTGCTCGCCAGCCGCGAGGGGCCGATCGAGGCCTTCCTCCCGGTGATCATGCTGTCGCTGCTCTTCGGCCTCTCCATGGACTACCAGGTCTTCCTGGTCAGCCGGATGCACGAGGAGTGGGTGCACACCAAGGACAACGCGCGGGCGGTACGGGTCGGCCTGGCGGAGACCAGCCGGGTGATCAACTCGGCGGCCGTCATCATGATCTGCGTCTTCGTCGCCTTCGTGCTCAACGGCGAACGCGTCATCGCGATGTTCGGCGTGGGCCTCGCGGGAGCCGTCGCGCTCGACGCGTTCATCCTGCGCACGGTCCTCGTCCCCTCGCTGATGCACATGTTCGGCAACGCCAACTGGTGGCTGCCCACCTGGATCGACAAGCGGCTGCCGCACCTGGCGGTCGAGGGCGCGCCGGACGACGACGGCCCGGTGGGCGGAGTCGTCATCCCGCTGCAGAAGGGGGGCGGCCCCTCCGTGCGCGGCACCGTCCGCGGCTCCTTCGGGCTGCCGATCCCGCGCTCCGAGCTGACGCTGATCGCCGCCGACGGACGCCAGGTCGGCCGGATCACGGCCGGCGACGACGGAACGTTCGACCTGCCGACGCCCGGCAGCGGCTCGTACGTCCTGGTCGCGAACGCCGACGGGCACCACCCGCAGACCGCGAGCGTCCTGACGAACGACCGCCCGGTCGAGTGCGACCTGCGACTCAGCGGCACGGGCACCCTGTCGGGCACGGTGCGCACGGCGAAGGGCGAGCCCGTCGACGACGCGCGGGTCGTCCTGCAGGACGCGGACGGCAAGGAGGTCGGCGTGGTCCACACGGGCAAGGACGGCACCTACGCCTTCGCCAACCTCTACCCGGGCCGCTACACGCTGCTGACGATGGGCTACCCGCCCTTCCCGGCCACGGTCACGGTGGGCGGCGAGGACGGCGACGGCGGCGACGACCTCGACCTGGAGCTGAGCCACTCGCGCGACTGACCGGATCGCGAGCACCACCGCGATCCCGGGGTCCCGATCCCGGGATCCGATCCCGTCACCGGAACGCCGGGCGGGCCTGAGACATCAGGCCCGCCCGGCGTTCTCCGTTGCCCGCAAGCCCGGCGCAGCCCAGCACGCCACTGGGTTGAACACGTTCAAAAAGAGGTCTACAGTCAGGCCTGTCAGAAGTTTTGAACACGTTCAAGTCTTTCGCAAAGGGATGGACCATGGACCTCACGGTCGTCGCGTACGTCGTCTACCTGCTCATCAGCATCGGTCTGACCATCTGGGTCGCGCGCACCCTCAGCACCAACGGCCGGGTCTTCCTCGCCGACGTGCTGCAGGGGAACGAGAAGCTCGCCGACGCCGTCAACCACCTCCTGGTGGTCGGCTTCTACCTCGTCAACTTCGGCTTCGTCGCCCTCTACCTCAAGGCGGCCGACGCGGTCGACGACGCCCGCGGCCTCTTCGAGGCGCTGTCGGTCAAGCTCGGGGTCGTCCTGCTCGTCCTCGGCGTCCTGCACCTCGGCAACGTCTTCATCCTCAACAAGATGCGGCGCCGCGGCATCATGGAGAAGGAGCAGGTCCCGCCGGTCCCGCCGCAGGGCTGGACCACCCCGGCCACCCCGGCGGTCTGACCACCGTGGCCGCCGACGCCCGGCACCCCGCCGAACCGACGAACGTCACAGCGGCCGCACCGGCCCACCGGGACGCCCGTGTCCCGGTCCGCCGGCTGACCGTCCTGTACGACGCCGACTGCCGGCTCTGCAGCTTCGTCCGGGGCTGGCTCGCACGGCAGCGCCAGCTCGTCCCGCTGGACCTCGTCCCGGCCTGCTCCCCCGAGGCGCGCGGCCGGTACCCGGACCTGGACCACGCCTCGACCCTCAGCCGCATCACCGTCATCGGCGACCAGGGGCAGCTCTACACGGGGGACGCGGCCTGGATCGTCGTGCTGTGGGCGCTCGCCGAGTACCGTCCGACCGCGCACCGCTTCAGCACCCCGGTCGGAGCGCCGCTCGCCCGTGCCGCGGTCCTGGCGGCCGCCAAGTACCGGGCGGCGACCAGTCCGTACGAGGGCTGGGTTCCCCCGAGGGACGGCCGGCCGGCCGCCTGGGCGCCCGCCCCCGTCGCCTGGGCGCCGCCCAGAACGGGCCGGTACCAGGCCGGAAGGGGCCGGTACCAGGCCGGAAGCGGCTGGGAGCAGGCCCGGGATCCCCGCACCGGCCGGCCCGCCGGGCCGCCGCTGCCCGCCCACGAGGACTGCGGCGATGCGTGCGGGCACGGCGGTTAGGCTCACCCCTGTGGAAGAAACTGACCGCGGCCCGTCCGACGACGCCGCCCCGGCCGCCGAACTGCCGGGCGGCCGGGCGCGTCCCAAGACCGACAAGAGCGAGCTGACCCGGGCGCTCATCCTGGACACCGCGATGCGGATGTTCCAGGAACGCGGCTACAACAAGACGACGATGCGGGCGATCGCGACCGAGGCCGGGGTGTCGGTCGGCAACGCCTACTACTACTTCGCGTCGAAGGAGTACCTGATCCAGGGCTTCTACGACCGGATGACGCACGAGCACGCGGTCGACGCGCACGCCAAGATGGCCGGCGTCACCGACTTCTCCAAGCGCCTGGAGATCGCCCTCACCTCGTGGGTGGACTGCGCGGCGCCGTACCACGAGTTCGCGTCGCAGTTCTTCCGCACGGCGGCCGATCCGGACAGCCCGCTCAGCCCGTTCTCGAACGAGTCGCACCCGGCGCGCGCCACCGCCGTCGCCATCTTCGACGAGGTGCTGAACGGCTCGGACCTGGCCCCCAAGCTCGACACGGAGCTGGCCGAACTGCTGCCGGACCTGCTCTGGCTGCACCTGATGGTCGTGGTGCTGTACTGGGTCTTCGACCGCACGGACGACACCGAGCGCACCCGCAACTTCGTCAAGCGGTGCACCCCGCTGGTGGCGAAGATCGTCAGCCTCTCGCGCTACCGGGTGTTCCGCCCGCTGGTCAGGGACGCCAAGGGGCTCATCCACGACTTCATCCTGCCGACGTTCATCTCGTCGCAGAAAGCCGCGGGGAAGTCGGCGGGGAAGTCCGCGGGGGACGCGTCGGGCCGGCAGGCGGCGGACGCCGCGGACGCGCCCCGGGACGGCGCCGGGGCCCCCGGTCCCGTCGCGGAGGCCCCGGTCAAGCGGGCGGCGAAGCGCGCCGCGAAGCGGGCGTCACGCGCGCAGTGACACCAGCTTCACGATGGTGATGTCCGACGGCGCCCCCACCCGCACCGGCGGGCCCCAGGCGCCCGCGCCGCGCGTGACGTACAACTGGGTGTCGCCGTACCGGTCGAGGCCCGCCACCGTCGGGTTGGCCAGCTCCGCGATGTAGTTGCCCGGCCAGAGCTGGCCGCCGTGCGTGTGCCCGGACAGCTGCAGGTCCACGCCGTGCTCGACGGCTTCGTGGATCATCACCGGCTGGTGCGCCAGCAGGACGGCGGCCCGGGTGCGGTCCCGGTCCCCGAGCGCCTTGCCGTAGTCCGGCGCGGCGTGGTGGTCCTCGCCGGAGATGTCGTTGACACCCGCGAGGTCGAAGCCGGGCAGCTCCACCCGGGCGTTCTCCAGCGGGTGGACGCCCAGTTCGCGCACGAAGTCGACCCACGGTGCCGCGCCCGAGAAGTACTCGTGGTTGCCGGTGACGAAGAACGAGCCGTCCCGGGCCCGCAGCTGCGCCAGCGGCTCGGCGGCCGGTCCGAGGTCGGCCACGGTCCCGTCGACCAGGTCGCCGACGATCGCCACCAGGTCGGGTCGCGCGCCGTTGATCGTGTCGACGATCCGCTGGGTGTGCGCGCGGCCCAGGATCGGACCGAGGTGGATGTCGCTGACGACCGCGATCCGGTAGCCGTCGGCCCGCGCGGGCAGCTTCGCGAGCGGGACCGTCACGTTCTTCAGCCGGGGCCCGCGCAGGACGCCGTAGGTGCCGTACCCGACGGTCCCGGCGGCCACGGCGACCGACGCGACGGCGACGGTGCGGGCGACGAACTGCCGCCGGGTGGCGGCGGCGGGCTCCTCGGCCGGGGCGGGCGCCGCCGCGGGAGCCGATGCGGCGGCCGGAACCGCCGCCGGGACCTCCACCGGCACCGGCTCGGTTGCCGCCGGCCGCGTCCGGGCCGCCGCCCGGCGCTCCAGCGCGCGGCGCAGCAGCGGCCGGACCGCCTCGCCCACCAGCAGCGCGAACGTCAGGTAGAGCAGCACCGCGAGCCACAGGTACCCCGGCCAGGCCAGCCAGCGTTCACCCGTCAGGGGGAGTTCGCGGCCGCCGAGGAGCGCGCCCAGGCTGGTCAGCGGGAGGACGACGGCGAGCACCGTCCCGACGCGCCGGTACCAGCCGCCGGGCGCCGACACGTCGCGCACCAGGCGCCGCCAGAGGTACCGGTGGAGCGCGCCGAAGAGCGCCAGGACCGCCAGTCCGATCAGGACGAAGAGGACGATCACTACACGGCAGCCGTGTCGGAGGACTGCCGCTCGGCCGGAGCACCGCCGGCGGCCTCGCGCTTCAGGATCCGCAGCGACCGCAGCCCGAGCGCCCCGATCGCCGTTCCCAGCAGGAACGAGGTGATCGCGAGGGTCAGGTGCATCCAGAAGTACGCGGTCGGGGAGCCGTCGTCGAAGGCGAGCCCGCTCGTGTCCTTCCACAGGTTCTTGACGAAGGTGGTCCAGACGATCCAGGACCAGACACCGAAGGCGATCAGGAACCAGGAGACGGGACGGTTGAGCTTCATGCGTCCCAGTATGGGGACTCCCGTACGGGACGACCGAGGGGGGCCCGATGGTTCCGCCTTCCCCACGTGCGAATCCTCACGCGTCCACGGGGCAAACGGGGGGCGCGCGTTCCGCCACCCGGCCTGTACGTTCTGCTGGTGTCCACGCCTGCACCCGCCTTCCGCCGTTCCCTGCTGGCCCTGTGCGCTGCCGCGCTGGCGGCCGGCCCGCTGCTCGCGACGCCCGCCCACGCGGACGGCAGAACCCCGGAACCGGTGCCGCCCGCCGCCATGTCGACGGTCGGCGGCGAACGGCTCGGCGTGCCCGGCACGCAGGTGCAGCCGGACGCGGGAGCCCCGGCGCTGCCGAAGCTCACCGCCCGTTCGTGGATCGTCGCGGACGCGAAGACCGGCGAGGTGCTGGCCGCGCACAACGCGCACTGGCAGCTGGCGCCCGCCAGCACGCTGAAGATGCTCTTCGCCGACACCGTGCTGCCCAAGTTCCCGAAGACGCAGGTGCACACGGTCGCCGACTCCGACCTGCGCGGCATGGGCGAGGGCAGCAGCCTCGTCGGCATCAAGGAGAAGCTCAGCTACACGGTCCACGACCTGTGGCTCGGGGTCTTCCTGCACTCGGGCAACGACGCCGTGCACGTCCTCGCCACCATGAACGGCGGCGTCGACAGGACCGTGCAGCAGATGAACGCCCAGGCCAAGGAGTTGCAGGCCGACGACACCCACGTCGTGTCGCCCGACGGCTACGACATGCCGGGCCAGGTCAGCAGCGCCTACGACCTCACGCTCATCGCCCGCTCCGGGCTGAAGAACGCGGACTTCCGCGAGTACTGCGCGACGACCAACGCCCAGTTCCCCGGCGACTGGACGAAGGACAAGGCGGGCAAGCCGACGAAGGTGCGCGGCACCTTCGGGATACAGAACACCGACCGCCTGCTGACCGGCGCGGGCGGCGTCCGCCGCTACCCGGGCCTGCTCGGCGTGAAGAACGGCTACACCACCAACGCGGGCAACACCTTCACCGGCGCCGCCGAGCGCGGCGGCCGCACGCTGCTGGTCACCGTGATGCACCCGGCCGCGGGCAGCAGCGAGGTCTACAAGGAGACGGCCGCCCTGCTGGACTGGGGCTTCAAGGCCGCCTCCACCGTGAAGCCGGTCGGCTCGCTCGTCCCGACGCGCAGCGCCGACAAGGCGAACGCCCCCGCCCAGGACACCAAGGGCCCGGCCCAGGCCGCCGTCACCGGCTCGTCCGGCTCCAGCGGGCTGTGGACCTACGCCGGGATCACCGCGGGCGTCCTGGCCGTCGGCGCGGCGGTCACGCTCCTGGTCCGCCGCCGCCGGGCGGCCCCGTCCATGTCGCTCCCGGCCGTCCCCCGCTCCTCCCGCCGCAAGCCGCGCGACGACATCAACGAGTGACCCGGCGGGGTCAGGCGGGGCCGGCGGCCGGCTTCGGCGCCGCCGCGTCCGCCGCCGAAGCCGTCGCCGTCTCCGTACCGGTGTCGGCGTCCGGGTCGGTGGCCGTGTCGGTCGCCGCCGCGTCCTTGGAGGGGACGGCCGTCCAGGCGGCGCAGAACAGCAGGAGCTTGGCCATGAAGTTGAACCACAGGAGCAGGGCGACCGGGACGCCGAAGGCGCCGTACATGCTCTTGGCCGCGACGTTCTGCAGGTAGCTGCTGAGCACCAGCTTGAGGATCTCGAAGCCGACGGCGCCGACGAGGCCCGCGACGATCACCCGGCGGCGCGGGGGTTCCACGCCGGGCAGCAGGGTGAGCAGCACGACCAGGAGCACGAAGTCCGCGACGACGGCGATGCAGAAGCCCGCCGCGGTGAGGGCGAACTGGCCGGCGGTGCTGTTCTCGACGCCGAGGCTGTCGGCGGCCCAGCCGACGGCGGCGGTCGCGAACGCGGAGGACGCCAGCGAGACGACGGCCGCGCCGCCGAGGCCGAGCAGGATCCCGGCGTCCCGCAGCCGGCTCTTGAACGGGTTCTCGTCCTCGTCGTCCTTCTCCCAGACCGCGCGCAGGCAGTCCCGCAGCGAGGCGACCCAGCCGAAGCCGGTGAACAGCAGCAGCGCGCCGGCGATGAGGCCGACGGTGCCGGCGTTGGCGACCAGGCCGTCGATGTTGAGCTGGTCGGCGATGCCGGGGACCTGCTCGGAGACCTTCTTCTGGATGTCCTGCAACTGCTGGTCGGAGAGCAGGGCCGCGCCGATCGCCGCGGCGACGGTGATCAGCGGGAAGAGCGAGAGGAAGCTGGTGAAGGTGACGGCCGCAGCCAGCCGGCTCCAGTGCACCTTCTGGAGGTGCTCGAAGGAGCGCCAGGCGTGGGTGCGCATCAGCCGGGAGATCCACGGGCCGATCCACCGCAGTTTCGTCAGCCACTCCATGTGATCCGCTCCATGTCCGGTTGCCTACCCTGCGTCAGCGTGCGCACTCCCCCGGCGCCCGCGGTGAACCTGGCGGCGCCGCCGGCATCGGTGCCGGTCCGCGCCGTCCGAAGACGAAGGTCCGTGTCCCCCAGAAGCGCAGCGCGGTGGCCAGGGCCATGCCGACGACCGCGCCCGAGACCACGTCCGCGCGCGGGGTGGTGAGCCCGAGCGCATAGTGCGACACGGCGAGGCACAGCAGCTGCACCGCCGCGCCCGCCACGTTGAACGCGAGGAAGACGGCGTACTGGCGGGCGCGTCCGCCGACCGGCGGACGGGCGCGGTAGGTGCCCAGCGCGTTGCCGGCGTAGGCGACCGTGCACCCGGCGACGAAGGACAGCGCCTTGGCCGTGAGCGGCCCGAAGCCGCCGGGGCCGCGCAGCCAGACGAACAGGCCGAGGTCGACGGCGTAGGCGGCGGCGCCGGCCAGCGCGAAGCCGAGGATCTCCGAGCGCAGGGCGCCGGGCGTGCCGGGCGCTCCGCGCGGCACGGACGTCACAGCTCGGCCACCGCCAGGGCGTAGAGCACCGCCCAGCCCAGGGCGATGACGAGCATCGGGCGGTCGCGCAGCACCACGTCCTCCGGCGCTCCGGCCGCGCCCGCGTCGGCGAAGACCGCGTAGCGGAGCACGGACAGGATGAACGGGATCATGGACAGCTGCCGCCAGGGCAGCGATCCGGCGGCGGCGCCGCCCGTCTCCATCGCCCACATCCCGTACGCGAGGACCGCGACCCCGGCCGCGAGCTGCCAGACGAACCGCAGGTAGCCGGTGGTGTACGCGGTCAGCAGGGAGCGCGAGGCGCCGGCCTCGCCGTCGGTGCCGGACATCAGGACCAGCTCGGAGTAGCGCTTGGCGGCGACCATGAAGAGCGCGCCGAACCCGGAGGTGATGAGGAACCAGCGGGAGAGCGCGATGTCGAGGGCGAAGCCGCCGGCCATGGCGCGCATGAGGAAGCCGGTGGTGACGACCACGAGGTCCACGACGAGGACGTGCTTGAGCCGCAGGCAGTACGCGAGCTGCATGACGAGGTACGCGGCGAGCAGCCCGGCGGTCGCCGCGTTGCAGAGCAGGTACGCGGCGGCCGGCGCGAGGACGGCGAGCAGCGCGCCCGCCGCGTAGGCGACGGACACCGGGAGCTGCCCGCTGGCGACGGGACGGGCGCACTTGACGGGGTGGGCCCGGTCGGCCTCGGCGTCCCGCGCGTCGTTGATCAGGTAGACGGCGGAGGCGCAGGCGGTGAAGAGCGCGAACACGATGCCGAGCTGGACCAGTCCGTGCTGGGACAGCAGCCGCCCGGCGGCGACCGGTGCGGCGAGCACCAGGCCGTTCTTGACCCACTGCCGCGGCCGGGCCGTGCGGATCAGGCCGCCGGGCACGGTCGCCAGGGCGCGGAGCGTCCCGGCGGTGGGCACGGGTACGGACGGCCGCGGTACGTCGTCGAAGACCGCCGAGGTGGGCTCAGCCACGGAGTCCTCCGCCCCGCAGCGACCACGCCCGGCCGAGCCGGGCCGTGGCGGCGCCCAGCACGGCGCCCGCGGCGACGTCGCTCGGGTAGTGCACGCCCGCGACCAGGCGCGACGCGCACACGCCGGCGGCCAGCGGGGGGAACGGGCCGAGCAGCCGGAGCGGGCCGGGCAGCAGTGCGCCGAAGGCGACGGCCGCGGCGGCCGACGAGGCCGCGTGGGAGCTGGGGAAGCTGTGCCGGCCCGCGGTGCCCACCAGGGGCCGTGTGCCGGGCAGTTGCGGGCGGGGGCGGCGGACGACCCGTTTGACACCCATGCTCGCGACGTGCGCGGCGCCGACCAGGACGGTGGCCCGCAGCCAGGCGCTCCGGCGCGGCCGGTCCAGGCACGCGCCGGCGAGCCCGGCGGCGATCCACAGGGCGGCGTGCTCGCCGCTCCAGGACAGCGCCCGCGCGGCGCGCGCGACCGGTGGCCCGTCGCCGCACCGGCGCAGCGCGGTGAGCAGCCGGCGGTCCACTTCCGACGCACGTGACGCCGCGGAGTCCGGAGTTCGCACCGGCGGGTCCTCCCTCGTTCGTGGTTCTGCCGTTCCCATGTAAAGGGGACAATGCGGTAATATGCCCTTTATCAACCCCTGACTCACCCTCACTCACCCGTTCCAGTGAGAGACCTGGCATATAGGGGCAATAACCCCCTTTCTGGCGATAACGTCACGGCCATGCCGCCACCCTCCGCCCTGACCACGCCCGTCTCCGGCTGGGGCCGCACCGCGCCCACCACCGCGCACGTGCTGCGCCCGCGCAGCTACGAGGAGGCGGCCCAGGCGATCCGGGACTGCGGGGGCCGCGGCGCCATCGCCCGCGGGCTCGGCCGGGCGTACGGCGACGCGGCGCAGAACGCCGGCGGCGCCGTCCTGGACATGACGGGCCTGGACCGGATCCACGAGATCGACGCCGTCAACGGCCTGGTGGTCTGCGACGCCGGGGTGAGCCTGCACCGGCTGATGCAGATCCTGCTGCCGCTCGGCTGGTTCGTCCCCGTCAGCCCCGGCACCCGGTACGTCACGGTCGGCGGGGCCATCGGCACGGACATCCACGGCAAGAACCACCACCTGTCGGGCTCCTTCACCCGCCATGTGCGCGCCATCGAGCTGCTGACGGCCGACGGCAGTACCCGTCTGGTCACCCCCGAGGACGAGCCGGAGCTGTTCTGGGCGACGGCCGGCGGCATGGGCCTGACCGGCATCGTGCTCGCCGCGACGATCCAGCTGCTGCCGGTGGAGACCTCGTTGATGAGGGTCGACACCGAACGGGCCGCCGACCTCGACGACCTGATGGCCCGGCTCACCACGGGCGACCACCGCTACCGCTACTCGGTCGCCTGGATCGACCTGCTCGCCCGCGGCGCCAGGACCGGCCGCGCCGTCCTGACCCGCGGCGACCACGCCCCCCTCGACGCCCTGCCGCCGCGCGCCCGCCGCGCCCCGCTCGACTTCCGGCCGGGCCGGCTGCCGGGCGCCCCGGGGTACGTGCCGGAGGGGCTGCTCGGGCGCGGCAGCGTCGGGCTGTTCAACGCGCTGTGGTACCACAGGGCGCCCCGCGAACGGCGGGGCGAGCTGCAGAAGCTCTCGACGTTCTTCCACCCGCTCGACGGGGTGCCGCACTGGAACCGGATCTACGGACGCAGCGGCTTCGTCCAGTACCAGTTCGTCGTCGGCGACGGCCGGGAGGACGCGCTGCGCCGCATCGTGAGCCGGATCAGCCGCCGCGGCGTCCCGTCGTTCCTCGCCGTCCTCAAGCGGTTCGGCGAGGCCGACCCGGGGTGGCTCTCCTTCCCGATGGCCGGCTGGACGCTCGCGCTCGACATCCCCGCGACCCTGCCGGGCCTGGCCACCTTCCTCGACGTGCTGGACGACGAGGTCGCCTCGGCCGAGGGCCGCGTCTACCTCGCCAAGGACTCCCGGCTGCGCCCCGAGATGCTGGCCGGCATGTACCCGCGGCTGGACGCCTTCCGGCAGTTGCGCGCCGACCTCGACCCCCGCGGGGTCTTCACCTCGGACCTCGCCCGCCGCCTCGCCCTCTGAGACCGCCCTCCGAGACCGCCCCCAGGACCGCCCAGGAGCTCCGCCACGTGAAAGACGCCTTCGGCACCCCCCAGTCCCTGCTGATCCTCGGCGGCACCTCCGAGATCGCGCTCGCCACCGCCCGCCGCCTCATCGCCCGCCGCACCAGGACCGTCCACCTGGCGGGCCGCCCCTCCCCCGCCCTCGACGCCGCCGCCGAGCACCTGCGGTCGCTGGGCGCGGACGCGCACGTCGTGCCCTTCGACGCGCTGGACACCGGGTCGCACGAGGAGGTGCTCGGCAAGGTCTTCACGGACGGCGACATCGACATGGTGCTGCTCGCGTTCGGTGTCCTCGGCGACCAGGCCCGCGACGAGCAGGAGCCGCTGTCCGCCGTCCACATCGCGCAGGTCAACTACACCGGGGCGGTCTCCTCGGCGCTCGTGTGCGCGGGCGCGCTGCAGCACCAGGGGCACGGCTCGCTGGTCGTGCTGTCGTCGGTGGCCGGGGAGCGGGCCCGGCGGAGCAACTTCATCTACGGGTCGAGCAAGGCCGGCCTGGACGCCTTCGCACAGGGCCTCGGCGACGCGATGCACGGCTCGGGCGTGCACGTGATGGTCGTCAGGCCCGGCTTCGTCCGCACGAGGATGACGGCGGGCCTGCCGGAAGCGCCGCTCGCCACCACCCCCGAGGCGGTGGCGGAGGCCATCGAGACGGGCCTGCGGCGCCGCGCGGAGACGGTGTGGGTGCCGGGCCCGCTGCGCTACGTCATGTCGGCGCTGCGGCACGTGCCGCGCGCGCTCTTCAGGAGACTGCCGGTGTGACGGGGGTCAGCGGGGCGTCGTGGTGGCGCGGGCGCCCTGCTGCTGCGGCACGACCCCGCAGGTGTCGACGCCGAACGGGTACTCGCGCATCTTGCGCCAGACCCCGTCCCCGCCCTGCTCGTACAGCGCGAACCCGGTGGCCGTCCAGCTCGCGGTGAAGTCCGCGAGCGCCGCGTGGGCCCGGTCCATCGCCTCCTCGGCGATGCCGTGGGCGACGGTCACGTGCGGGTGGTACGGGAACTGCAGCTCGCGCACGACGGGGCCGGAGCGCACGTCGCCCTGCAACTCGGTGCACTCGTGGGTGCCCTCGGCCAGGCGCACGAAGACCACCGGGGAGAGCGGGCGGAAGGTGTCCGTGCCGTCCAGCCGCATCCGGAACGGCCGGCCGGCCGCCGCGACCTTCGCGAGGTGGCGGCGGAGCGCCGGGAGGTCGGCGGAGTCGATCTCGGTCGGCGGCAGCAGCGTGACGTGCGTGGGGATGGCGTACGCGGCCGGGTCGCCGAAGCCCGCACGCGCCTCCTGGAGCAGGCGGCCGTAGGGCTCCGGGACCGCGATCGAGACTCCGATCGTGCTCGTCCCCACTGCGTTCACCCCTCTTCCGCTGATCACCGGCGCCTCGTGGGCGCACTTCGGTCTGCTCTCAGTGTGACGCGTGTGCGGCTCGCGCCGCGAGCGTCGTCGGACACACTCCGGTGGGACCTAGGACTCTTCTGCCGCCCCGGCCTGTCCGCACCGGTACGGCGCTGCGCCGGTGCTCCGGTGCGCTTCAGTGCTTGGCGGGCAGGAAACCGATGCGGTCATACGCGCTGGCCAGCGTCTCGGCAGCCACGGCGCGCGCCTTCTCCGCACCCTTGGCCAGGACAGCGTCCAACGTCTCGGGGTCACCCAGGTATTCCTGCGTGCGCTCCCGGAACGGTGTGACCCACTCCACAAACCGATCCGCCAGGTCAACCTTCAGCGCACCGTAGCCCTTGCCGTCGTACTGCTGCTCCAGTTCCGCGATTCCGGTACCGGTGAGGGTGGAGTAAATGGTGAGGAGGTTGCTGATGCCCGGCTTCTCCTTCTCGTCGAAGCGCACCACGGTGTCCGTGTCGGTGACCGCGCTGCGGATCTTCTTCGCCGAGGTCTTCGGTTCGTCGAGGAGGTTGATCAGGCCCTTCGGGGACGACGCCGACTTGCTCATCTTCGCCGTCGGGTCCTGGAGGTCGTAGATCTTCCCGGTCTCCTTGACGATGTGCGGCGCCGGGACGGTGAAGGTCCGGCCGTAGCGTCCGTTGAAGCGCTCCGCGAGGTCGCGTGTCAGCTCCACGTGCTGGCGCTGGTCCTCACCGACCGGCACGGCGTTCGCCTGGTACAGCAGGATGTCCGCGACCTGCAGGATCGGGTACGTGAAGAGGCCGA
This sequence comes from Streptomyces sp. NPDC006733, assembly GCF_040636125.1. Lineage (NCBI taxonomy): Bacteria > Bacillati > Actinomycetota > Actinomycetes > Kitasatosporales > Streptomycetaceae > Streptomyces > Streptomyces sp. NPDC006733. The sequence goes on from NZ_JBEYJD010000016.1 coordinate 63,440, forward strand.
CGGTCGCCCGGTCGGAACCCTGCTTCGCGGACTTGTCCTTGAACTGCGTCATCCGGCCGGCCTCGCCGAAGCCGGTCAGGCAGTTCATCACCCAGCCGAGCTGCGCGTGCTCCGGCACGTGGCTCTGGATGAAGAGCGTGCAGCGGTCCGGGTCCAGGCCCGCCGCCAGCAGCTGCGCCGCCGCGAGGCGGGTGTTGGCCCGCAGCTCCGCCGGGTCCTGCGGGACCGTGATGGCGTGCAGGTCCACGACCATGTAGAACGCGTCGTGGGTCTCCTGGAGCGCCACGTACTGGCGGATCGCACCCAGGTAGTTCCCCAGGTGGAAGGAGCCTGCGGTGGGCTGGATACCGGAGAGCGCCCGCGGTGTGAGGGGCGGGGCGAAGCCCCTCGGCTGAGGGTGGTGGGGGGCGACGGGCGGGCGATCGTTGGCCATGCCGCCATTCTCTCAGGTCCCCCGAGCAGGATCGCCCCCTCCCCGGCACCGCCGCGGGCGTCCGCCCCGAACAGCCGGTGCCGCAAGGTTTCATCGCACCGTGCCCGACCGACGATAGAAAGGGGCGTCACCCCGCCCCGAGGCAACAACTCCCGACGCACCACGAACGGAGCACGTACGTGACGACCACTGAGACCAGCATCGCCGCCGCCGAGGCCCACAGCGCCCACAACTACCACCCGCTGCCGGTCGTCGTCGCCACCGCGGAAGGCGCGTGGATGACGGACGTCGAGGGCCGCCGGTACCTGGACATGCTGGCGGGCTACTCCGCCCTCAACTTCGGGCACGGCAACCGCCGGCTGCTCGACGCCGCCAGGGCCCAGCTCGAACGCGTGACGCTGACCTCGCGCGCCTTCCACCACGACCGGTTCGCCGACTTCTGCACGCAGCTGTCCGAGCTGTGCGGCATGGAGATGGTGCTGCCGATGAACACCGGCGCCGAGGCGGTCGAGACGGCCGTCAAGACCGCCCGCAAGTGGGGCTACCGCGTCAAGGGCGTGCCGGACGGCCTCGCGAAGATCATCGTCGCCGAGAACAACTTCCACGGGCGCACCACCACGATCGTCAGCTTCTCCACGGACCCCGAGGCGCGGGCCGACTTCGGGCCCTACACGCCCGGCTTCGAGATCGTCCCGTACGGCGACCTCGCCGCGCTGGAGGCGGCCGTCGACGAGCACACGGTCGCGGTGCTGCTGGAGCCGATCCAGGGCGAGGCGGGGGTGCTGGTGCCGCCGCCGGGCTACCTGGCGGGCGTGCGGGCGCTGACCCGCGAGCGCGACGTGCTGTTCATCGCCGACGAGATCCAGTCCGGGCTCGGGCGGACGGGCCGCACGTTCGCGTGCGAGCACGAGGACGTCGTGCCGGACATGTACGTCCTCGGGAAGGCGCTGGGGGGCGGCGTGGTGCCGGTCTCGGCCGTGGTCTCCTCGGCGGCGGTGCTCGGCGTCCACCGGCCCGGCGAGCACGGGTCCACCTTCGGTGGGAACCCGCTGGCCTGCGCGGTCGCGCTGGAGGTCATCGCGATGCTGCGCACCGGCGAGTACCAGCAGCGCGCCGCCGAACTCGGCGACCACCTCCACCACGAGCTGGGCCTCCTCACCGGCACGGGCCCGGTCGACGCGGTCCGCGGGCGCGGCCTGTGGGCCGGGATCGACATCGCGGCCGGGCACGGGACGGGGCGCGAGGTCTCGGAGCGGCTGATGGACCGCCGCGTCCTGGTGAAGGACACGCACGGCTCGACGATCCGGCTGGCACCGCCGCTGGTGATCTCCAAGGAGGACCTGGACTGGGGTCTGGAGCAGCTGCGGGCCGTGCTGGCGGGTTGAGACCGGGCGCCGGCCCCCGCGCCGCCTAGGGTCGGCGCATGATCGTGGGAATGCTCTGCGCGCTCGGCGCGGCCGTGTGCTTCGGCGTGGCGTCGGTGCTGCAGGCGGTCGCGGCCCGGGCCGCCACCCCCGGCAGCGGGTCGGGGGTGGACGCCCGGCTGCTGGTGCGGGCACTGCGCGAGTGGCGGTACGTGGCCGGGCTGGGGCTCGACGCGGTGGGGTTCGGGCTGGAGATCGTGGCCCTGCGGCTGCTGCCGATCTACGCCGTCAGCGCCGCGCTGGCGGCGAGCCTGGCCGTCACGGCGGTCGCCGCCGCGCGGCTGCTCGGGGTGCGGCTGGGGCGCGCCGAGTGGGGCGCGGTGGCCGCCGTGTGCGGCGGGCTCGGGATGCTGGGGCTCGCCTCCGGGCGGGAGGGCGACGGGGTCGGGAGCACCGCGCTGCGGTGGGCCGTGCTGGGCACCGCGTTCGCGGTGCTGGGGCTCGGCGTGGTCGCCGGGCGGCTGCCGGACCGGGCGCGGGCCGCCGCGCTGGGGTTCGGCGCGGGGATCGGGTTCGGGGTCGTCGAGGTCGCGGTACGGCTGCTCGACGACCTGTCGCCGGGCGCCCTGGCCGCCGATCCGGCGGCGTACGCGCTGCTCGTCGGCGGCGGCGCCGCCTTCCTGCTGCTGACCTCGGCCCTGCAGCGCGGCTCGGTGACCGCCGCCACCGCCGGCATGGTGATCGGCGAGACCGTCGGGCCGGCCCTGGTCGGAGTGATCGCGCTGGGCGACCGCACCCGTCCGGGCCTGGCCCCGCTGGCCGTCGCCGGCTTCGCGCTGGCCGTGCTCGGCGCCCTGGCCCTGGCCCGCTTCGGCGAGGGCGGCGCGCCGGCGGATGGCGACGGTCACGCCGCGTAGGCCGACCGCGCGCCACGCCCCGCACGGCGGCACCGCTCACGCACGGCGTCGTGCGCACCCCCGCCGGAGGGCGCTCAGCGCGCGGCGGGCGACAGGCGGCAGGTGACGCCCACCCGGTTCCAGGCGTTGATCGTGATGCACATGGCGATCAGCCGGGCGAGTTCGTTCTCGTCGAACTGCCGGGCCGCCTCGTCGTAGACGTCGTCGGGCACGCCGTGGTCGCCGAGGCGGGTGACGGACTCGGCGAGGGCCAGGGCCGCGCGCTCGCGGGCGGTGAAGAAGGGGGTCTCGCGCCAGACGCCGATGCCGTACAGCTTCTGCTCGGACAGGCCGAGCTTGCGCGCGTCGCGCGAGTGCATGTCGAGGCAGAAGGCGCAGTGGTTGAGCTGCGAGGCGCGGATCTTGACCAGCTCGGCGATCATCGGGTCGAGGCCGTGGGCGGCGGCCTTGTTGAGCGCCACGATCGCCTCGTAGACGTCGGGAGCCACCGTCGGCAGGTCGATGCGCTGGGCGGGAGCGGGAACGGGGGTCTGGTCGGTCGTCGTCATGCCCCCACGCTAAGCCGACAGTGGCCCCGCCGTATGGTCCACTTGGCACATGAACGACTGGGCCACTTCCGGGGTCGACCTCCATCTGGACCTGGCCGCGGGCGCCGGTGCGCGGGCCGGCCTGGAGCGGGCGCTGCGCGACGCGGTCCGGGACGGCCGGCTCGCCGCCGGCACCCGGCTGCCGTCGTCGCGGGCGCTGGCCAAGGATCTGGGCCTGGCCCGCAACACCGTCGCCGACGCGTACGGCCAGCTGGTCGCGGAGGGCTGGCTGGCCGCCCGGCAGGGCTCCGGCACCCGGGTGGCGGGCAGCACCGCGCCGCCGCGCCCGTCCCGCCGCCCGGCCGCTCCCGAGCGGTCCGGGCTGCTGCTGGGGAACCCGGCCGCCGACGGCTACCCCTACGACCTGCGGCCCGGCACCTCCGACCTGTCGGCGTTCCCCCGGACCGCCTGGCTCGCCGCGGCCCGGCGCGCCCTGGCCGCCGCCCCCAACGACGCCTTCGGCTACTCGGACCCGCGCGGGCGCCCGGAGCTGCGGGAGGCACTCGCGGAGTACCTGGCGCGGGTGCGCGGGGTGCGCGCCGATCCCGGGCTGATGCTGATCTGCTCGGGGTTCGTGCAAGGGACGGGGCTGCTGGCCCGCGCGCTGCGCGCCCGCGGCGCGCGCCGGATCGGCGTCGAGGCGCTCGGCTTCCCCGACACCCGCCGGATCCTGCGCACGGCGGGCCTCGGCACCGTCGAGCTGCCCGTGGACTGCGACGGCGCCCGGCTCGACGGGCTCGGCCCGCACCACCGCCCGGCGGCGGACGCGGTGCTGCTGACGCCCTCGCACCAGTTCCCCACCGGCGCGCCGCTCTCGCCCGAGCGGCGCACGGCCGTGGTGGAGTGGGCGCGCGCCACCGGCGGGACGGTCGTCGAGGACGACTACGACGGCGAGTTCCGCTACGACCGCCAGCCCGTCGGCGCGCTGCAGGGGCTCGCCCCCGGCCACGTCGTCTACGCCGGTACCGCCAGCAAGAGCCTGGCGCCCGGCATCCGGCTCGCGTGGCTCGTCCTGCCGCCCGCGCTCCTGGACGCGGTGGTGGAGGAGAAGCGGACGGCCGACCGCCACTCCCCCGTCATGGACCAGCTCACGCTCGCCGAGCTGATCCGCTCGGGCGCCTACGACCGCCACGTGCGGCGGATGCGGCTGCACTACCGCACGCGCCGCGACCGGCTGGTCGCGGCGCTCGCCGCGCACGCCCCCCGCGTGCGGGTGTCGGGCATCGCGGCCGGACTGCACGCCGTCCTCGAACTGCCCCCCGGCTCGCCCCCGGTGGGCGACCTCGTCGCCCGCGCGAGCCGCGCGGGCCTCGCGCTGGCGGGTCTGGAGTCCTACAGCGGCCCGGCGGACGGACCCGGCGCCCTGGTGGTCGGCTTCGGGTCGCCGCCGGAGCACGCCTTCAGCGGCGCGCTCGACGCGCTGTGCGCGCTGCTCGCCGAACCGGGACGCGCCGCCGGCCGCTGACCGGCCGGGACCGGCCGGGACCGGCCGCCGGCTCAGCCGCTGCCGGGCGGGCAGTGGCCGGTGGTGCAGAAGGACGACAGGACGTTGCGGAAGACCTCCTCGTGCGCCGACCAGTCGCTGTCCGGGCCCGCCACCAGCAGCGCGTACTGGACGGCGCTGGGGTCGGTGAAGGCCTGGACGACGACGTGCCGGACGGTGCCGTCGGTGCGGACATAGCTGTACTCGAGCTCGGCCGGGTCGCCCGCGCCGGACCCGAGCCGCTCCAACCGGATCTGCTGGTAGCCGTTGTTCTTCGCCACCGTGTCCTCCGTCGCCTGCAGTGACTCGAACGGCGTCGTCTCGGGGCCCCGCAGCGCGAACACCTGGATCAGGCTGGTGCCGTCCGAGGTCTTGTAGAAGACGCTGTCGCCCTCCGTGCTGCGCTCCCGCCAGTCCTCCGGGACCAGCAGGCTGAACCCGGCCGGGTCGGACGTCCGCACGAAGCCGGCCGGCGCGGTGCTCCCGTCGGCGCTCGGGCTGTCGGAGGGCGAGGACGACTCCGTCGAGGGGGACGTGTCGGTCGGGCTGCCGGACGGGCTGTCGGACGAACTGTCGGTCGACGGCTGCTCCCAGGACGACGAACTCGACGCCGGGCCCGTGCCGTCGCCCTTTCCCTGGTGGCGCAGGAGCGCCCAGCCGCCGAACCCGAGCCCGGCCGCCAGCACCACGGACACGACGACGGCCGTCAGCACGGTCGCGCGCGACCAGCCCCGCGGCGGTCCCGGCGGCGGGCCGGGCGGCCCCGGCGGCGGGCCGTACGAGGGTCCCAGGACCGGCGGTTCGTACCGGGTCGCGTCGTGCGTCACCTCGCTCGACGACGGAAGGTGGTCCGGCGGCGGCGGATACACCGGGGGCTCGTACGGCGCCCCGGACGCCCCGGACGGGTACACCGGAGGCTCGTAGGGCTCCCCGGACGGGTACGACGGCGGGGGCTCGTACGGCCCCGGCCGCTGCCGGTCCGGCTCGGGGCCCCGCACCCACTGCTGCCGGTCGGCGTCCCAGTGGCTCATGTCGCCCCCCTCATCCCAGCAGCTGGGCGATGGCCTGGACGACCGCGAGGGCCGACGCCAGCCCGCCGGCCGCGGTACCGCCGACGGTCAGCAGCGACCGCAGCCGCTCCAGCCGGCCTCGCTCGGTCCGTCCGGTCCTGTCGATCTCGTGCGCGACGTCCGCCAGCTCCTCCGCGACCTCGTCGAGGTGGTCGTCCTCGGTCCGCGCCAGCAGCGGCAGTTGCGCGCGCAGCAGCCTGACGGCCGTCACCAGCTCGGGCGACGCGGCGATCAACTGGCGTGAGGCGTCGACGGCGCGGGACTCCCGCCCGGCCGCCACCGCTCCGCCCGACATCGACCCGACGCTGATCCCGCCCGCGCCCGGCGCCGCCGGCGCGGCCGCGGGGCCGTCGTCCGGCGGCGGTGTCCCGATCCGTTCGGAGCGGTCCTCGGCCGAGGACCGGTGGCCGCTGGCCACCGCCCCGCCCGACATCCGCCCGATGGAGATCCCGCCGCCCGCGGCCCGCGCGGAGCCGGGCTCGGGCCGCGGTGACTCGTCGTCCTCGCCGGCGGGCTCGGGCCCGCTCCGGTCCTGTGTCATTTCGTGTCTCCCCCTGTGGTGTGCCGTGCCTGTGCCCCGCTGCCGGCGGCGACCGCGCCGCCGCTCATCGAGCCGATGTAGAAGCCGCCCTCCGCGACCTGCACGATCTGCTGCTCGAAGCGGTCCGTCTCGTATCCCTGGCCGCTCAGCGCGTCCCGCACGCCGCTCGCGATCCGGTCCTCGATCGTCTTCACGTAGCGGCTGATGTCCATCTCCTGGAAGAGCGAGATCTCCCGCGAACTGCCCATCTCCCGCACCGAGGTGGCGGGCCCGTCCGGCAGCGCGCGCTGCGCGTCGGCCAGCCACGTCCTGAACACGGCCGCGATCGTCCGGATGCTGGAGACCGCGGCGGCGAAGCCGGCGGTGGGGCCGGTCAGCAGGGCGCGCACACCGTCGCGGAACACGTCCTCCGAGCCGCGTCCGGCGATCACGTCGACCGCCCGGTACTCCGGGCGGACCGGGCTCAGGATGTGCGGCGCGACCTCCAGCACGAGCATCCCGCCCTGCGTGTGCACCCGGACCAGCACGGAGACCACGACCTGCTCGTCCCACGCGCCCACCCGGATCCGCAGGAAGTACCGGCGGCCCTCGCCGCCCTCGTCGACCGCGTCGGCGACGTGCCGGCCGACGATGCCCCGGTCGTAGGAGACCTCGCCGCGCGGCACCCCGACCGGCAGGTAGACGAACTCCTCGATCTCCAGGTCCTTGAGCCGGTCCCTGCTGGTCTCGGCCGCCGACTGGCGCAGCGCCTCCAGCCGGGGCCGGATCAGCTCGATGACCATGCGGCTGGTGAGCTGGGGCGCGTCCGCGTCCGCCGGCTCCCGCCGCTTCAGCTCCAGCGCGAACGACCACGGCTCGTACGGGGTCCCCGCGCCGATGAAGGGCCGGAACGGGTCGTAGATGGTGAGCCCGGCGTGCTGTTCACGCTCTATGGCCGCCTCGATGCGCCGGTAGGAGTGCCCGTGGGGCAGCCGCGGCCGGGGCAGGACGGCGAACCGGGAGCGGGACAGCTCGTTGCGCATGACGCCCGAGACGTGGGCGCGGTGCATCCAGACGGGCACCACGAGCAGCAGCGGGAAGAACACCGCCGGCCAGTCGGCCGCGCCGTCCAGGAAGAAGATCAGGAGAGCCGCGATCCAGTAGACCGCCAGCAGCAGCCGCGGCCCGATCGGCGCCAGCTTGGTGAGCCGGCCGCGGCGGCCGAGCAGCGCCTTGCGCAGGGTGGCCCGGTCCAGGGCGTAGACGGCGGTGCCCCGGCCGGTGGCGGCCCAGGACGCCCACAGGATCATGCACAGCACCGCGTAGCTCAGCGCCCACACCATCGGCAGCCCCGGCACGGGGCCGCCGGCGCTGTAGTCGACGGCGAGGAACACCGCCCAGACGAAGAGCAGCAGCAGCGAGGTCTGCGCCTCCTGGCTGCGGGCGCGCAGCGCGTACGCCAGGACCGGGACGGCGTCGACGCCCAGGGACGGCGCGACCGGGCGTTCCTCGTGCTGGACCAGCTGCTCGATGACCTGGCTGCGGAAGTCGGCGTCGAGGTAGACACCCGCGCAGAGCAGGCGGGTGGCTTCCGTGCGCGTGTCGCGGTGCGCGGGAACGGACATTCGCCCCCCGATCGTCGAACTCATGCATGAATAGCGCGAGTTGAACGTAATCCGGAGTTCCCAGAATAAAGGACACGAGCGCCGCCGGATGAATTTCGGACGATATTCCTGTGCGATGCAACGGCCCGGCAGCGCGACGGCCCGCCGCCGGTCCCTCGCGGGGACCGGCGGCGGGCCGTCGTGGCGTGCGGGTGGCTCAGATGAGGCCGAGGGCGCGGACCGCGTCGCGCTCCTCCTCGAGCTCCTTGACCGAAGCGTCGATGCGGGCGCGGGAGAACTCGTTGATCTCCAGGCCCTGGACGATCTCGAAGGCGCCGTCCTTGGTGGTGACCGGGAAGGACGAGATCAGACCGGCCGGAACGCCGTAGGAGCCGTCGGAGACGATGCCCATGGAGGTCCAGTCGCCGGCCGCGGTGCCGTTGACCCAGGTGTGCACGTGGTCGATGGCGGCGTTCGCGGCCGAGGCGGCCGAGGAGGCGCCACGGGCCTCGATGATCGCGGCGCCGCGCTTGGCGACGGTCGGGATGAAGGTGTCGGCGAGCCACTGCTCGTCGTTGACGACCTCGGCGGCGTTCTTGCCGGAGACCTCGGCGTGGAAGATGTCCGGGTACTGGGTCGCCGAGTGGTTGCCCCAGATCGTCAGGCGCTTGATGTCGGAGACCGTGGTGCCGGTCTTCTTCGCCAGCTGCGACAGCGCCCGGTTGTGGTCCAGGCGGGTCATCGCGGTGAAGCGCTCGGCCGGTACGTCCGGGGCCGCCGCCTGCGCGATGAGCGCGTTGGTGTTGGCCGGGTTGCCGACGACGAGGACCTTGATGTCGTCCGCGGCGTTGTCGTTGATCGCCTTGCCCTGCGGCTTGAAGATGCCGCCGTTGGCGGAGAGCAGGTCACCGCGCTCCATACCGGCGGTGCGCGGGCGGGCGCCGACGAGCAGCGCGACGTTCGCACCGGCGAAGGCGACGTTCGGGTCGTCGGTGATCTCGATGCCGCGCAGCAGCGGGAACGCGCAGTCGTCGAGCTCCATGGCGGTGCCCTCAGCGGCCTTGAGACCCTGCGGGATCTCCAGGAGGCGGAGGTTCACCGGCACGTCCGAGCCGAGCAGATGGCCCGACGCGATGCGGAAGAGCAGCGCGTAGCCGATCTGGCCCGCCGCTCCGGTGACGGTGACGTTGACGGGGGTGCGAGTCATTGCCTTCTCCTGGCCTTTTCCTGCGGGAAATCTGGCCGCCCCGGCAGCGTCCCTAGCCCCGGAACGTGGGTCTCTCGGCATCAAGAGACCCGCCGCCAGGCTATCGCGCCCCGGCCGGACAGATGACCCGCGGCCGTGTGGCCCCGGTCACCGCCGCCCCGGATCGCCGTCGGGAGGCGCCCGGCCCCCAGGTCAGCGGACCGAGAAGCGGATGATGTCCTCCAGGAACGGCACGTCCAGGATGGGATCCGGCTGCACCATCAGCGCCAGCAGCACGATGCCGGTACCGAGCAGCAGATACGTGATGACGTCGGTGAAGCGGCTGCGCACGGCCAGCATCCCGACCCGCGGCAGCGTGAACCGCATCGCCGCGCCCACGAGCAGCGCGGCCCCGACGATGACCGCGCCCGCCCGGAAGTGGTCGGCCGCGATCAGCACCAGGCCGAGGGCGACCCCGCCGAGCACCACCAGGATCGGCCACTGCCGGGCCGGCGCCGAGGCGTCCCGGCCGGCCGCCCGGCCGCCGCCCTCGGGGCGGGCGGTGGTACGCGTCCACAGGGCGTACCGGTGCGGGCGGCCGGTGGCCGCCTCGCCCGTCACGGCCCCGTCGGACTCCGGCTCAGCCGGCATGGCCGGCGGCCGCGCGCTCGGCGGCCTCGACGACGTTGGCCAGCAGCAGCGCGCGGGTCATCGGGCCGACTCCGCCGGGGTTCGGCGAGATCCAGCCGGCGACCTCGGCCACGCCCGGGTGGACGTCACCGACGATCTTGCCTTCGGCGTCCCGGCTGACGCCGACGTCCAGCACGGCCGCGCCGGGCTTGACGTCCTCCGGCTTGACCAGGTGCGCCACCCCCGCCGCCGCCACGATGATGTCGGCCTGGCGCAGCAGCGCGCCGAGGTCGCGGGTGCCGGTGTGGCACAGCGTCACGGTGGCGTTCTCGCTGCGGCGGGTCAGCAGCAGGCCGATCGAGCGGCCGACGGTGATGCCGCGGCCGACGACGACCACGTGCGCGCCGTTGATCTCCACCTTGTGGTGGCGCAGCAGTTGGACGATGCCGTTCGGGGTGCAGGGCAGCGGGCCGGTCTCGTTCAGCACGAGGCGGCCCAGGCTCATCGGGTGCAGGCCGTCGGCGTCCTTGTCCGGGTCCATCAGCTCCAGGACCCGGTTGGTGTCGATGCCCTTGGGCAGCGGCAGCTGGACGATGTAGCCGGTGCACTCCGGGTTCGCGTTCAGCTCCCGGACGACCGCCTCGATCTCCTCCTGGGTGGCGGTGTCGGGCAGTTCGCGCTGGATCGAGCCGATGCCGACCTGCGCACAGTCGCGGTGCTTGCCCGCGACGTACCACTTGCTGCCCGGGTCCTCACCGACCAGCAGGGTGCCCAGTCCGGGCACGATGCCCCGGGCCTTGAGCGACGCCACGCGGGACGTGAGATCGGACTTGATCGCGGCTGCGGTGGCCTTGCCATCGAGAATCTGGGCGGTCATGGCCCCCATCTTTCCGGATGGGGGGTCCCGCCGACGAATCCGGGTAGCCGATCGCCACCGCGCGCCTTGCGCAGCCGCCGCCGTGACCAGGACGATGTGGCCCTGCGTCCCCACGCTCCACGTCCCCGCTCGGAGGAAACCGCACGTGAGCTATCCGCCCGGCCCCAACAACCCTTACGACCAGCAGCCGCAGCAGCAGCCCCCGCAGGGGTACGGCTACCCGCAGCAGCCGCCGGCGTTCCCGCAGCAGAACCAGGGCCAGTACGGGTACCCGCAGACAGGCCTGCCGCCGGGGATGCCGCCCCTGGCGAGCTGGGGCGCGCGCTTCGGCGCCACGCTGCTGGACTTCCTGATCGTCGGCCTGGTCCCGACCGTCCTGCTCATGATCGGCTACGCGAAGTTCATCAAGGTGTTCGTCGACGCCGTCAACGACTGCGACGCGGCCAACACCGACACCTGCCCCGTTCCTCCCATGCCGGGCAGCTCCCTCGCGCTGATCGCCATCGGCGGCCTGCTGAGCCTCGCGGGCACCCTGTGGCTCTGCTACCGGGAGGGCTCCACCGGCCAGACCCCGGGCAAGAAGATCTGCGGCATCCACCTGCTGCGCGAGGCCGACGGCCAGGTGCTGGGCTTCGGGATGGCGTTCGTCCGCCGGCTGTGCCACGCCCTCGACGGGATGGCCTGCTACATCGGCTACCTGTGGCCGCTGTGGGACGAGAAGAACCAGACCTTCGCCGACAAGATCATGCACACCGTCGTGGTGAAGCGCCCGTAGAGCCCGTGCACGAGAGCGGCCCGCACCCCAGGGGGATGCGGGCCGCTCTCGGCTCCGGGTCGCCCCGAGCCGCTCCGGATCGCTCCGGGTCAGTGGAAGAAGTGCCGGGTGCCGGTGAGGTACATCGTCACGCCGGCCTTCTTCGCCGCCTCGACGACCAGCTCGTCACGGACCGAACCGCCCGGCTGGACCACGGCCTTGACGCCCGCCGCCAGCAGGATCTCCAGCCCGTCGGGGAAGGGGAAGAACGCGTCGGAGGCCGCGTACGAACCGCGCGCCCGCTCCTCGCCCGCCCGCTCCACCGCGAGCTTCGCCGAGTCCACCCGGTTGACCTGCCCCATGCCGACGCCGACGCTGGCGCCGCCCTTGGCGAGCAGGATCGCGTTGGACTTCACGGCGCGGCAGGCGCGCCAGGCGAAGGCCAGGTCGGCCAGCTCGTCGGCGTCCAGCGCCTCGCCGGTCGCCAGCGTCCAGTCGGCCGGGTCGTCGCCCTCGGCCTGCAGCAGGTCCTTGACCTGGACCAGAGCGCCGCCCTCGATCGGCCGCAGCTCGCCCGCGCCGGCCGGCGCGTCGGCGCAGCGCAGCACCCGGATGTTCTTCTTGCGGGCCAGCACCTCGACGGCGCCGTCCTCGTACGCGGGGGCGACGATGACCTCGGTGAAGATCTCCGCCACCTGCTCGGCGAGCTCCACGCTCACCGGGCGGTTGACCGCGATCACGCCGCCGAACGCCGACAGCGGGTCGCAGGCGTGCGCCTTGCGGTGCGCCTCCGCGACGTCCGCGCCGACCGCGATCCCGCACGGGTTGGCGTGCTTGATGATCGCGACGCACGGCTCCGCGTGGTCGTACGCGGCCCGGCGCGCGGCCTCGGTGTCCGTGTAGTTGTTGTACGACATCTCCTTGCCGTGCAGCTGCTCGGCGCCCGCGAGGCCCTTGCCGCTGCCGTCGCTGTAGAGCGCGGCGGCCTGGTGCGGGTTCTCGCCGTAGCGCAGCACGTGCTGCCGGGTGAGGGAGACGCCGGTGAAGTCCGGGAACGGGCTGTCGTCGGCCGCGTACTCCGCGGCGAACCAGGACGCGACCGCCAGGTCGTACGAGGCGGTGTGCGCGAACGCCTCGGCGGCGAGCCGCTTGCGCCCGGCGAGGTCGAACCCGCCGCCCTGGACGGCCGCGATGACGTCCGCGTACCGCTCGGGGCTGGTGACGACCGCGACGGAGGGGTGGTTCTTGGCGGCGGCGCGGACCATCGACGGGCCGCCGATGTCGATCTGCTCCACGCACTCGTCGGGCGACGCGCCCGAGGCGACGGTCTCCTTGAACGGGTACAGGTTCACGACGACCAGCTCGAACGGCTTGATGTCCAGCTCGGCCAGCTGCCGCTGGTGGTCCTCGAGACGCAGGTCGGCGAGGATGCCGGCGTGCAGCTTGGGGTGCAGGGTCTTGACCCGGCCGTCCAGGCACTCGGGGAAGCCGGTGACGTCCTGCACCGGCGTGACGGGCACCCCGGCGGCGGCGATGCGCGCGGCGGTCGACCCGGTCGACACCAGTTCGACGCCCGCCTCGTGCAGCCCGCGCGCCAGCTCCTCCAGCCCGGTCTTGTCGTACACGCTCACCAGCGCGCGCCGGATCGGCCGCTTCGTACCTTCGGAGTTCATGCCGCCCTCAACCATGTCGCAGCAATACCTTTCGTCCCTCAATGCGATACCCGTCGCGGGCCAGCCGCCCCACGACGTCGACGAGCAGCCCTCGCTCGACTTCCTTGATGCGCTCATGGAGCGCTTCCTCCGTGTCATCCGGCTCGATGGCCACCACCCCCTGGGCGATGATCGGGCCGGTATCGACGCCGTCGTCGACGAAGTGCACGGTGCAGCCCGTCACCTTCGCGCCGTACGCGAGCGCGTCCTTGACGCCGTGGGCGCCCGGGAAGCTCGGCAGCAGCGCGGGATGCGTGTTGACGAACCGTCCCCCGAACCGCGCGAGGAACTCCTTCCCCACGATCTTCATGAAGCCGGCCGAGACCACCAGGTCCGGCCGGTGCTCCGCGGTCGCCTCGGCGAGCGCGAGGTCCCAGGCCGCCCGGTCGGCGTAGTCCTTCACCTTGACCACGAAAACCGGCAGCCCGGCCCGCTCGGCGCGCTCCAGGCCCACGATTCCGTCGCGGTCGGCGCCGACCGCGACGATCGTCGCCCCGTACGCGGGATCGCTCTCGATGACGTCGAGCAGCGCCTGCAGATTCGTCCCCGAACCGGAGACGAGGACGACTAGACGAGCCGGGGTGTGCGCAGCCACTGGCGGGGCTCTCTCTCGAGACCGTGCGGATTTGGAGGATCGTACGAGCCACCGGGTTCCCGCCCTTCAGGGAACCCTACGAGGCCGCCGACCGTCAGCAACGATACCGGCACGCGAAGGTCCCCCCACGGGACGGGGGAGCGCGCGGAAGGTAGCGTCTTCCGCAGGAACGGTTATCGCGCGCCCGGCGCGTGACGCATACGACATGAGGAGTCGACGGCAAGGGGATGGCGCAACCAATCATGAGCAGCGGACCGATCACCATCGCGCTGCGTGCGCCCGAGGGCGAACAGCAGGACAACCCGTTCGCCCCGCCGCCCGAAGGCGCCCCCGAACAGCCCTGGCAGCCGCGGCGCCCCGAGGGCGCGCCCGAGGGCGGCGACAGCAGCCCAGACAACGGCACGCCTCCGCCGCCGCCCGGCTGGGGCGGCCAGTGGAGCAGCCAGCAGCCCGGCCGTCAGGACGGCTTCGGCAACCGCCCCAGCGGTCCTGAGACCCCCTCGCAGCCCACCGGCCCGCGCTTCGACCCCACCGACCCCGCCCAGCGCCGCTCGCGGTACGCGCTGGTCTGCGGCGGCTGGGGCCTGATCTTCTCGCTCTTCCGCTGGACAGAGATCGCCCTGCTGCTCGGCGCCCTCGCCCTCTACTGGGGCATCAGCGCCCTGCGCATGAAGCCCGAGGACCGCGCCGCGGCGCGGGCCGAGGCGGCGGCGGCCATGGCCGAGTCCGGCGCGGGCACCGCCCGCCCCGCCCCGGCGGCCCCCGCCTCCCAGCGGTCCTTCGCGGCGGCGGCCTGGAGCGGCATCATCACCAGCGCCGTCACCCTGGCGATCGTGGCCGCCACGTTCACCTTCCAGTTCGTCTACGACGACTACGTCACCTGTAAGCGCGACGCGCTGACGACGCCGTCGAGCGAGGCCTGCGTCGACCTGCTGCCGAAGCCGCTGCGCTCGTTCATGGGGAACGACGGGTAGTCGCCGGTCGGATCACCGGCCGGGGGCGCGTTTGTCGACGGGGCGCGTCCCGATCAGTCCCACGGCGGGAGCACCGGCGGCAGGGGCCGGATGTCCGGCGGCTCGGGCCGGCTCTCCGGCGGCTTGATGACGGCGGGGCCGGGGAGCGCGGGGCCGGTGTCCGCGGAGCCGGTGGCCTTCGGGTCGGCGACCGCGGGCTCGGTGGCCGCCGTACCGTCCTGCGGCCCGGACCGGGTCCTGCGCCACCGCGCCGGCCACAGCCGGGCGGCCCACCGCCATCCCGGCCGGCCCCAGTGCCAGCGGAACACCCGCCGAGCTGTGCCCCAGCGCTCGCCCCAGGACACCGGCTCCGCCGGAACGCGCACGTGCCACCAGCGCACCGCCAGCGCCCCCGCCACTCCGACGAGCACCGTCCAGCCCAGCGCCGCACCCCCCGCCGCCCACCACACGGGGCCGAAGTCCGCGAGGGGGCCCGAGCCCATCGGGCCGGACGACCACGCGGTGAGGAACCCGGTGGCGGCCCCGCAACCGAGCGCGGCGACGACGGCGACCAGCGCCGTCCGGGCGGGACCCCAGGAGCCGCCCGCGGCGCCGCGGCCGACGAGCCGGGCCGCACAGGCCCCGGCCAGCACCGGGAGCAGCAGCACCGCCCAGTGCAGCGGCGACGCGGCGGGCGCCGGGAGCGCGGCCAGCAGCGGGAAGTTCGGCAGGGCGCCGGGCAGGCTCCCGCCGGCCCCGACCGGGGCCACGACGCTGCCGGCCCCCACCGCGAACCCGGGCCCGAGCGCGTACGACGCGCCCCACACGGCCATGTTCGGCACCAGCGCGAGCGCGACCAGCAGCACCGCGAACTGCCCCGACAGCGGCGCGCTGAGCTGCCCGAACGAGTGGCCGACCTGCCGTTCGTGCCAGACCAGCGAGGCTCCGCAGAGCACCGCCCCGCCGCCGACGAGCACGGCGGTGGCCGCCGCGGCGGCCCGCGCGGCGAGCGCGAGCCCGCCATCCGGGAGGGTCAGCGATCGCGGCAGCGCGAGGGCGTCGAGCCGGCGGCGTACCGCCCGTGGCAGTGCGAGCACGGGCCGCCCGCAGCCGGACCACGCGCCGGCCCCGGCCGCGAGCACGGCGACGACCGGCAGGTGGAGCAGCGCGTCGAGCGGATCGCTGCGCACCGGTCCGTAGGAGGTGTAGAGCACGACGCCGACGCCGATCGCCAGATACCCGGCGACGAGCCAGCACGCGGCGACCGCGGCGGTCCGCGGCTCCGTCCGCCGCTCGGGGGCGTCCCCGCCGTCCTCGTCCTTGCCGTCGCTTCCGTCGCTGCCGTCGTTGTCGTCCCCGCTATCGGGCGGGGCGACCGCGTCCGCCGCGGCCCGGTAGAGCAGCCAGGCGGGCAGCAGGGTGAGCAGCAGCGGCGTGACGCCGATCGGCGCCGGCACCCCGGACAGCGTCTCGGTCCGCACGAGGGCGCCGCCGTGGGCCAGCAGCCACAGGTCGGCGGCCATGCAGAGCGCCCCGTCGAGCCCGTTGTCCGGGAACGGCGAGGTGATCCACAGGATGAGGACGACGACGGCGAGGGCGCCGAGCCCGAGGCCGGCCGCGACCACCCCGGCGCCGAACGCGGTGGCCGCCGCGGACGCGCGGCGGCGGTCCGCGACACGCTCGGGCAGGGCGGGAGGGCGGTCCGTCATGTGGGTCACGTCGACCCATGCTGCCAAGAACACACCGAATTGAGAGGGTAGCGGGCAAATGGCCGTCGTGTCGCTCAATATGACGTTATGCGTGTTTTCACATCATCGTTCGTACAGGGGTCGGGCGCGTGACAGCGCGGAAGGCGGAGAAGCGCGCCGCCCGTGCCAAGAGCGCCGCGAAGACGGAGCCCCAGCGCCCGGACGTCGCCGCCAAGCGCGCGCGCAAGCCCCCCAGCGCACCGCAGCGGCGCGCCAAGCCCCGCCCCCCGGCCGGCCCCGAGCCCACGCCCGCCTCCGCCGTACCCGTCACGGTCGCCCCCGCCGCCCCTGACGTCACCGAGGTCCGCCACGCCCCCGCCCTGACGCCGCCGAAGGCGCCCCGGGCGGCGCGGGCCTCGGCGACCGAGGCGACCGTGCTGACCGCGCTCACCGCGGCGACCGCGCGGAGCGCGGCCTCACTGCCGGAGTCCGCGTTCGACGGCCTGTACACGCACAGCGTGCGCGGTCTCGTGCGGCAGGTGGAGCTGCTCACCGGGAACCCCGCCCTGGCCTGGCGCGCGGTGCGCCGGGCGTTCGACCTCGCGTGGCAGCGGTGGCCGGAGGTCGCGGCGGATCCCGATCCGGTCGGCTGGGTACGGGCGACGGCGTACACCTTCGCGCTCTCCCCGTGGCAGCAGTGGGTCCCCGGGCACCGCACGCGCCCGGGGGCCGCGGTCCGGGCGGCGGCCTCCGGCTCCGAGCAGGACCGGATGCTGCGGGCGGCCCTGCTGCGGCTGCCGCGCGCCCAGCGGCAGGCCCTCCTGCTCTACGACGGCCTGGGACTCGACCTGCCCGTGGCCGCCGCCGAGAGCGAGGCGAGCACGGTCGCGATGGCGAACCGGATCACCCGGGCGCGCGACGCGCTGAGCGCGGCCGTCCCGGAGCTGGGCGAGCAGGCCCCGGCACGGCTGCAGGCCCTCATCGAAGCGGACCCGGCCCGGGTGGAGGGCGCGGAGCCCGCCGTCCCCGCCGAGCTGCCCGCCGCCCGGATGCGCGACACGAGCGAGCGCAACGTGCACCGCAGGACGCTGGCCGCGGTGGCGCTGACCGCTGTGATCGCCGGAGCGACGGGGGCCGCGCTGGTCGTCACGTACGACCGCGTCGGCAATCTGCCGCACCACGCGGGGCCGACCGCGGTGACCGCGCCGGCCGTTCCGTGGCAGGGCGCGCCGGAGCCCGTCCGGAGCACTCCCCCCGCACCCCTCGCGTCCCGGCCGCCGAAGCTGCCCTGACCGGCCGCCCCACACAGCGGAACGACCGCGGGCCCGCCCCCTGGAAGGGACGGGCCCGCGGTCGTACGACGTGACGGCGAACGTCAGCCGGCGAGGATGGCGCGCGCGAGGCGGGCCGTCTCCGACGGGGTCTTGCCGACCTGGACGCCGGCGGCCTCCAGGGCCTCCTTCTTCGCCTGGGCGGTGCCCGACGAACCGGAGACGATGGCGCCCGCGTGGCCCATGGTCTTGCCCTCGGGGGCGGTGAAGCCCGCGACGTAGCCGACGACCGGCTTCGTCACGTGGGCCTTGATGTAGTCCGCGGCCCGCTCCTCGGCGTCGCCACCGATCTCACCGATCATGACGATCAGGTCGGTGTCGGCGTCCGCCTCGAACGCGGCCAGCGCGTCGATGTGCGTGGTGCCGATGATCGGGTCGCCACCGATGCCGACGGCGGACGAGAAGCCGAGGTCACGCAGCTCGTACATCATCTGGTACGTGAGCGTGCCGGACTTCGAGACCAGGCCGATACGGCCCGGCTTCGTGATGTCGCCCGGGATGATGCCGGCGTTGGACTGGCCCGGGGTGATGAGACCGGGGCAGTTCGGGCCGATGATGCGGGTCTTGCCGCCCTTGGCGCCGGCGTGCGCCCAGAACGAGGCGGAGTCGTGCACCGTGATGCCCTCGGTGATCACGACGGCCAGCGGGATCTCGGCGTCGATCGCCTCGACGACGGCGTCCTTCGCGAACTTCGGCGGCACGAAGATGACGGTGACATCGGCACCGGTCTTCTCGATCGCCTCGGCGACGGAGCCGAACACGGGCACCTCGGTGCCGTCGAACTCGACGTTCGTGCCGGCCTTGCGCGGGTTGACGCCGCCAACGATGTTGGTGCCGTCCGCAAGCATGAGCTTGGTGTGCTTCATGCCCGTGGCGCCGGTCATCCCCTGGACGATGACCTTGCTTTCCTTGGTCAGGAAAATAGCCATGGTGTGGTGACCTTGTCCCTTACTTCGCAGCCGCGAGCTCGGCGGCCTTGTCGGCCGCGCCGTCCATGGTGTCCACGCGCTGCACGAGCGGGTGGTTGGCGTCGGTCAGGATCTTGCGACCCAGCTCCGCGTTGTTGCCGTCCAGCCGGACGACGAGCGGCTTGCTGACGACCTCGCCCTTGGACTTGAGCAGCTCCAGGGCCTGGACGATGCCGTTGGCGACCTCGTCGCACGCGGTGATGCCGCCGAAGACGTTGACGAAGACGGACTTGACGTCCGGGTCGCCGAGGATGATCTCCAGGCCGTTCGCCATGACCTCGGCGGAGGCGCCGCCACCGATGTCGAGGAAGTTGGCGGGCTTGACACCGCCGTGCTTCTCACCGGCGTACGCGACGACGTCGAGGGTGCTCATGACGAGACCCGCGCCGTTGCCGATGATGCCGACCTCACCGTCGAGCTTGACGTAGTTGAGGTTCTTCGCCTTGGCCGCGGCCTCCAGCGGGTTGGCGGCGTCCTTGTCCTCGAGGGCCGCGTGGTCCGGCTGGCGGAACTCGGCGTTCTCGTCCAGCGAGACCTTGCCGTCGAGCGCGATGATCTTGCCGTCGCCGGACTTGATCAGCGGGTTGACCTCGACGAGGAGGGCGTCCTCCTTGATGAAGACGGTCCACAGCTTCTGCAGGACGTCGGCCACCTGGTCGGCGATCTCGGCCGGGAACTTGGCCGCGGCGACGATCTCGGCGGCCTTCTCCGGGGTGCAGCCCTCGTTGGCGTCGACCGGGATCTTGGCCAGCGCGTCGGGGTTCTCCTCCGCGACGATCTCGATCTCCACGCCGCCCTCGACCGAGGCCATGGCGAGGAAGGTGCGGTTGGTGCGGTCCAGCAGGAAGGAGACGTAGTACTCCTCCGCGATGTCCGCGGTCTCGGCAAGCATCACCTTGTGGACCGTGTGGCCCTTGATGTCCATGCCGAGGATGGCGTCGGCCTTGGCGACCGCGTCTGCGGGGTCGGAGGCCAGCTTCACGCCGCCGGCCTTGCCTCGGCCACCGACCTTGACCTGCGCCTTGACGACCGCGCGGCCACCCAGACGTTCGGTCACCTCACGAGCCGCCTCGGGCGTCTCGATGACTTCACCGGCCAGCACCGGTACACCGTGCTTGGCGAAGAGATCCCTCGCCTGGTACTCGAACAGGTCCACGCGCGTCCGTCCTTGGTGATCGCGGTTTGTTTTCTACGCGAACGTGCCGTTACGGGAGGCGTGACTACGCGGTCACAAGGAGGGCGCACACGGTCACCGAAGTACGCGGCATGTCCGTCTCGCAGGTTATCCCCGTGGACGGTAGGTCCCTAAATCGCAGGTCACATGTCAGCGGTGAGAACGGTCACAGAGCGCATTGTCAGGCTCGCGTCAGGCTTCTGGTACGGGCAGCGCTCTTTTCTCCAGTGCGGCGGCCATCACCTCGGGAAACAGGTCCGGTGTACAGGCGAAAGCGGGCGCTCCGAGCGCCGCCAGCGCGGCCGCGTGCTCCCGGTCGTAGGACGGCGCGCCCTCGTCCGACAGCGCCAGCAGGGCCACGAACTGGACACCCGCCGCCTTCATGGCGGCCACCCGTTTGAGCATCTCGTCCCGGATCCCGCCCTCGTAGAGATCGCTGACGAGGACGACCACGGTCTCCGCCGGCCGGGTGATCAGGGACTGGCAGTAGGCCAGGGCGCGGTTGATGTCGGTGCCGCCGCCGAGCTGTGTGCCGAAGAGCACATCCACCGGATCGTCCAGCCGGTCCGTCAGATCGACCACGGCGGTGTCGAAGACGACCAGCTTGGTGTCGATGCTCCGCATCGAGGCCAGCACCGCCCCGAAGACGGAGGCGTAGACGACGGACGCGGCCATGGACCCGGACTGGTCGATACAGAGCACCACGTCCTTCCGCACCGCCCGCGACGCCCGGCCGTACCCGACCAGCCGCTCGGGCACGATCGTGCCGTGCTCCGGGAGCCAGTGCCTGAGGTTGGCGCGGATGGTGCGGTTCCAGTCGATGTCCCGGTGGCGGGGGCGGCTGATCCGCGCGGAGCGGTCCAGGGCGCCGGCCAGGGTCGCGCGGGTGCGGGTGGCGAGCCGGCTCTCCAGGTCCTCGACGACCTTGCGGACCACGGCCCGCGCGGTCTCCTTCGTCGTCTCCGGCATCACCTTGTTCAGCGACAGCAGCGTGCCGACGAGGTGGACGTCCGCCTCCACGGCCTCCAGCATCTCCGGCTCCAGCAGCATCGCCGACAGCCCGAGCCGGTCGATCGCGTCCCGCTGCATCACCTGGACGACGGAGGACGGGAAGTACGTGCGGATGTCGCCGAGCCAGCGGGCGACCTGCGGCGCGGAGCCGCCGAGGCCGGCCGTCCGGCCCGCCCTGCCGTCCGCGCCGCCGCCGTCTCCCTCGGCTCCCCCGTAGAGCGCACCCAGCGTGCGGTCCATCGCCGCGTCCCTCCCGGTGAGCTCGCACCCCGTGCCGTCGGCGGCCCCTCCCCCGAGCACCAGCCGCCAGCGGCGCACGCGTTCGTCGGCGGTGGTGCGGGCTCTCGTGTCCTCGCTCATGCGTTCTCCCCCGTCGTCCCCTGCCGCTCTTCCGTGTGCTCCTCCGCCGGGTGCCCTTCCGCCGGGTGCCCGTCCGCGCGCCCCAGCAGCAGCCGCAGCACCGGCAGCGTCGCCGCCGCCCGCTCCTCGTCGAGATCCGGGCCGAACCCGGGCACGGCGTCCCCGGCGGAGACCCCGGGGCGGCCCGCGGCGCCGCGGGCGACCAGCTCGCCGACGGTGCGGCGGACGCCGGACTCGAACGCGCCGAAGGTGCGCCGCAGGAGCGGCAGTACGTCCTCGAACGCGGCGGCCGGTACCGCGGCGAGCCAGCCGTCGACCAGCGCGAGCAGCCGCTCGTCGTGGACGAGGAGCATGCCGCTGCCCGCGAGGAAACCCTCCAGCCACGCCGCGGCCTCGGCCGACGGCGTCCCCGGCGACAGGGCGAGCGCCATCAGCCGGGCGGCGGCCTCCTCGTCGAGCCGCCCGTCGTCCATCAGCAGCCGGGCGGCGCTGCCGCGCAGCAGCCCCGGTATCGCCCCGTCGCGCTCGGCGACGCCCCGCAGCATCACCGACCACCGGTCCAGGAGGCCGTCGGCCCGCAGCAGCCCGATCGCGCGGTGCGCCGCCTCCACGTGGCCGCGCATCTCGGCGGCGCCGTCCGCGTCCAGCCCGACGCAGGCGGGCGGCAGCCCGACGCAGACCCGCTCGGCCAGCCCCTCGGCGACCTTGCGCAGCGCCTCCGCGTCCGTGCCGCGGACGTCGCCGTAGCGGGCGGACCGGACCAGCGCGGGCAGCGCCCGCGCGAGATGGCCGACGTCGGTCTCCAGCGCGGCCCGGTCGGCGAGCACCCGCATCACCACCGGCAGCGCGTCCGGCAGGCCCGCGACCAGGCAGCGCTCGGCGAGCGCGGTCACGTCGGCGAGCGCGCCGGCGCGCACCGCGCCCTCCTCCGCCTTCGCCGTCGCCGCGGAGAGCAGCGTCGTGCCCCAGATCCCGGCCTCGGCGACCTGGATGGCCAGCTCCGGCTCCCAGCGCAGCCGCCAGCTCTCCCGGAACGTCCCCGTCGCCCCGCGCGAGGTGACCTGCTCGCCCCAGTCGACGCCCAGCAGCCGGAGCCGGTGCAGCAGCCGGCTGCGGCCCGCGTCGGTCTCCTTGCGCAGGTCCAGTTCCACGTCGCGCTCCAGCGCCTCGGGCTTCAGCCGGAGCCTGCGCTGCTCCCGGGCCAGGTCCCGGGCGAGCGGCACTGCGGGCGCGCTGTCCGGCACCTCGCCCAGGACGTCGCCGACGACAAGGCGGTCCCTGATGAGGGCCAGCGGTGCGTCCGAGCCGTCGCACATCACCGCGCGGATCGCGTCCGTCGTCTCGCTCAGCCCGGCGAGCGGGCGGCCGCGCATGGCCGCGAGGCTGTCGGCGAGCCGCACGGCCTCGATGACGTGCGCCGAGGACACCGGCAGGTCCTCCGCGCGGAGCAACCCGGCGACCCTGGTCATCCACCGGGTCACGGGCCGGTCCGGCGCACCGAACAGATGGCCGTACCAGCCGGGCGAGTCGATGCCCGCTCCGTAGCCGCTGTGGCGGGAGAGCCGGCGGTGCGTCCACGGCACCCACGTCATCTCGACCTTCACCTTGGGCAGCCCCTTGAGCACCTGCCGGTCGGCCGTGGCGGTCACCGGCCGGGCCAGCGCCGGGACGTGCCAGGCCCCGCAGACCACCGCGACGCGGTCGTACGTCCGCCGGGCGTCCCGGACGCGCAGCCGCATGTGGGCCTCGCGGGCCGGGTCGTCCTCCTGGCCGCCGCCCTCGCCGTACAGCTCGCGCAGCGCGCCCATCGCCTCGGCGAGCGCCGCGAACGGTGCCAGCGGGTCGTCGCCGCCGCTCCGGTGCTCGACCGCGTCCTCCCACCACCGCTCCGCGTCGTCGTACCCGGCGGTCTCGGCGAGGACGGCCAGCGGGTCGATGCGCAGCGCCTGCGCCGCCCCGTCGTCCGTCGTACCGTCACCGGCCGCCCCCTCCCGCTGCTCCGGTGCCGGGTGGTGCGCGAGGGAGTGGGCGGCGGGCAGGTCGATGAAGGAGACCGGCACGCCGTGCCCCGCGGCCCACTGGATCGCCACCCACTCCGGCGAGAACTCAGCGAAGGGCCAGAACGCCGCCCGCGCCGGATCGTCCAGGACGTGCGCCAGCAGCGCGACGGGCGGCCGCATCGCCTCGTCGGCCGCGAGCCCGACCAGCGGGTCGGCCTCCGGCGGCCCCTCTATCAGCACCGCTCCCGGCCGGTACGCGTCGAGCGCGGCGCGCACCGCCCGCGCGGAGCCCGGCCCGTGGTGCCGCACCCCCAGCAGCGCGACCCCGGAAGGGCCGCCCGCGGACGGCTCCCCCGGCGGCACGGCGGACGTCATGACGGCGGGCGCACTCATGCGCTCGCCTCCCGGCAGGCGCGGTAGAAGTCCTTCCAGCCCTCGCGCTCGCGCACCACCGTCTCCAGGTACTCCTGCCAGATCACCCGGTCGGCGGCCGGATCGCGGACGACCGCGCCCAGGATGCCGGCCGCGATGTCGGGCGCCCGCAGCACGCCGTCCCCGAAGTGCGCGGCGAGCGCCAGGCCGTTGGTCACCACGGAGATCGCCTCGGCCGTCGACAGGGTGCCGGACGGCGACTTCACCTTCGTCCGGCCGTCGGCGGTCACCCCGCCGCGCAGCTCCCGGAAGACGGTGACGACCCGGCGGATCTCGTCGGCGCCCTCGGGGACGGCCGGGAGGTCCAGCCCGCGCCCGAGCTGGTCGACCCGGCGGGTGACGATGTCGATCTCGTCCTCCGCCGAGGCGGGCAGGGGCAGCACGACGGTGTTGAACCGGCGGCGCAACGCGCTGGACAGCTCGTTGACACCCCGGTCGCGGTCGTTGGCGGTGGCGATCAGGTTGAAGCCCCGGACAGCCTGGGTCTCCGACCCCAACTCGGGTATCGGCAGCGTCTTCTCCGAGAGGATCGTGATGAGGGAGTCCTGCACGTCGGCCGGTATCCGGGTCAGCTCCTCGACCCGGGCGATCCGGCCCTCGGCCATCGCCCGCATGACGGGGCTCGCCACCAGGGCCCGGCGGCTGGGGCCGTTCGTCAGCAGCTCCGCGTAGTTCCAGCCGTAGCGGATGGCCTCCTCCGGCGTCCCGGCCGTGCCCTGGACCAGCAGGGTCGAGTCGCCGCTGATCGCGGCGGCCAGGTGTTCCGACACCCAGGTCTTGGCGGTGCCCGGCACGCCGAGCAGCAGCAGGGCCCGGTCGGTGGCGAGCGTGGTCACGGCGACCTCGACGATGCGCCGGGGGCCGACGTACTTGGGCGTGACCGTGCCTTGGCCGCCGGGCAGCGGGCCGCCGAGCAGGTACAGGGCCACCGCCCACGGTGAGAGGTTCCAGCCGTAGGGGCGGGGACGGTCGTCGGCCGCCGCGAGGGCCTTCAGTTCATGGGCGAAGGCGTCCTCCGCGTGCGGCCGCAGAGCACCTGCCGGAGCGTCCTCGATGTCGGTGGGCACGACTGCCATGAATCCCCCTGTCCGATACCGCGCGACCCCTCGGTCCCGCGGTGATTTCCACCATGCACCACACCACTGACAACGGGTGAAAGTGCAGGTCGGACGCATTGTCAGTGGGGGCGCCTACGGTCGTGCCATGGAGGAACGGTGGAGTACGGATCAGGTGCTGGCGCTGGCTCCTGACGTTGCGTCACGCAAGGCCGGGACCCGGCTCGCCCTGCCCGCGTCGTGGTCCGGTACGGGTGCGGCGGACGGTGCGGTGTGGGGCCTGTGCGCGGGCAGCGGCAGCAAGCCGTACCAGACGGTCGTCGATACGAAGGGCCCCGGCTACCGGTGCAGTTGCCCGAGCCGCAAGTTCCCCTGCAAGCACGCGCTCGGGCTGCTGTTGCTGTGGTCCGGGGCGCCGGGCGGCGGCGTCGGCCCGGCGGAGGCGCCGGCGTGGGTGACCGAATGGCTCGACAGCCGGCGGGAGAAGGCGCAGGCCGCCGCGGCCGGCCCCGCGAAGCCCGCCGATCCCGAGGCCGCGCGGCGGCGGGCCGAGCGGCGCGCCCAGCGGGTGACGGCGGGCGTGACGGAGCTGGAGCAGCGGCTGACCGACCTGCTGCGCGGCGGGCTGGCCGGCGCCGACCGGGAGGGCTACCAGAAGTGGGACGAGATCGCGGCCCGGATGGTGGACGCGCAGGCGCCGGGGCTGGCGGGCCGGGTCCGGGAGTTGGGCGCGGTCGCCGCCGGGGGCGGTGACTGGCCCTCGCGGCTGCTGGAGGAGTCCGCGCTGCTCCACCTCCTCACCCGCGGGTACCTCGCCGAGCAGCGGCTGCCCGGGCCGCTGGCCGCCACGGTGCGCGCCCGCGTCGGCTTCACCACGGACGCGGCCGAGCTGCTGGCCGGCCCCACCGTCCGGGACCGCTGGCTGGTGCTCTGCCAACTCGACACGTCGGACGAGCGGCTGACGACCCGCCGGATCTGGCTGCACGGAGCCCGGTCGGGGCGGATCGCGATGCTGCTCGCCTTCGGCGCCGCCGGCCGGGCGCCCGAGCAGGCGCTCCCGGTCGGGCTGAGCCTGGACGCGGAGATCGCCTTCCACCCGGCGGCGCGCCCGCTGCGCGCCGTGCTCGGCGAGAGCCACGGTCCGGCCGCGCCCGGCGCCGTCCCGGCGGGCGTCCCGGTCGGCCCGGCCCTCGCCGCGTACGGGGCCGCCCTCGCGGACGACCCGTGGCTCGACGCCTGGCCCGTCGTCCTGTCCGGGGTCATCCCGGTACCCGGCACCGACTCCGGCGGCTGGCAGCTCGCCGACGCCGACGGGCGGGACGCGCTGCCGATCGCCGGCCGCAGCCCGTGGCGGCTCGCCGCCGTCTCCGGCGGCCACCCGGTCACGCTCTTCGCCGAGCTCGGCCACACCGGCGTCCGCCCCCTCACCGCCTGGGGTCCGGACGCCGTGCCCGTCCCGCTGTAGGTCGTGTCTTCACATCCTCGTCTGGCCGACGGGGTCTGGCACGCACGCTCGCGGCGTTGTCGTCGGTCGCCTACGCTCCGCGTGGACTCCCTCCTCCGCCTTGCGATCGCACGCACCAGACCCCGCCGACCCCGCCCTCCGGGCGGACGACGCCGATGTGAAGACACTCCCTAGGCCCTGCGGGGCCCGGTCCGGCAGCACCGGAAGCCAGTCCCGATCGAGAGGAACGCGGAGGCATGATGAACACCGGCTGGAGCGACCTGGTGGGAAGCGCGCTGCTCGGTACGGACCGTCGCAGACCGCCCACCTCGGCGGAGCCGTACGAAGGCCAGGACCCGGCGGCCGAACTGCTCGACGCGGCGGCGATCGGCACCGTGCGCCGCCGCGCGGGACTGCGCCCCGCCGTCGCCCGGGAGCGGCCGCTGCCCGCGGCTCACGACCCGCGGCCGGTACTGCCCGAGGCGGCCCGCCGCCGGCTGGCGATGCTGCTGGCGGACCGTTCGGCGGGCGGCTCGTCCGGCCGCCGCGGCACCGCGCCCAACCTCGCCGAGCTGCTGCCGCAGTGGCTCACGGCCGCGGGCCGGCACGGCTATGCCGCGCCGCCCGCGCTCCTGCCGGAGCTGCTGGACGCGGCCCGCGCCAGGACCGACCTGCGGACCGACGCGCTGGCGCTGGCCGGCCCCCGGGCGCTGTGGCTGGCGGAGCTGAACCCGGACTGGAGGTTCGCGCTGCGCGCCGGGGTCCGGGGCCTGGAGCCGGCGGCCGGGGATCCGGCGGCGGTCCGGCGGCTGTGGGACGAGGGCCTGTTCGCCGAACGGGTCGCCCTGCTGACCCGGCTGCGCGGCCAGGACGCGGCGGGCGCGCTCGCCCTGCTGCGGTCGACGTGGACCGCTGAGCGGGCCGAGGACCGGCTGATGTTCCTCGACTCGCTGCGCGCGGGCCTGTCGCCCGCCGACGAGCCGTTCCTGGAGCAGGCGCTGACCGACCGCAGCCGCAACGTCCGGGCGACCGCCGCCGAGTTGCTCTCCGCGCTGCCCGGCTCCGCGCTCGCCGCGCGGATGGCCGAGCGGGCCCGCAGCTGCGTCTCACTGGGCGCCGGGGAGAACGTGCCGGGGATCGGCATCCTGGTGGAGGCGCCGTACGAGTGCGACGCCGCGATGGAGCGGGACGGAGTCGCCCCGCATCCGCCCAACGGCCGCGGCGAGCGCGCCTGGTGGTTCGGCCAGCTGGTGGAAGCGGCGCCGCTGGCCACCTGGACCGCGCGGTTCGGCGGGCGCGGCGCCGAGGAGATCATCGCGCTGCCCGTGGCCGACGACTGGCAGCCCGACCTGCACGCCGCCTGGTGCCGAGCCGCGGTGCGCCAGCGCGACCCCGCCTGGGCCCGCGCCCTGCTCGGGCCGCCGCCGGCACCTGCCTCCCCGGTGGCGGCGGTCGGCGACCCGGCCAAGCTGCTGTCGATCCTGCCGGAGGAGGAACGGGCGGACTGGGTGGCCCGCTTCATCGCCACGCACGGGCTGTCCGAGGCGTTCCAGATGCTCGGCGTCTGTGCCGTCCCGTGGGCGGAGCCGCTGGGCCGGGCCGTGGTCGACGCCCTGGACATCGCGCGGGACGCCGGGAGTTATCCGTGGAGTTTCAGCGGGGTGATGGGCCTGGCCGAACGGTGTCTGGACCCGGCGGAGGCGGAGCGGCTCACCGCCCTGACCGCCGTCACGGAGGAGCCGGACGACGGGTCGCCCGGAGCGGGCAGCTACTGGGCGGAAGCGTTCCAGCGGCTGGTCAGCACGTTGCGCCTACGGCGCGAGATGCTGGCGGAACTGGACCCGCGGGACCCGCCCCCGCCGGCCCGATGAACGGGCCGGGCTCGGGGCGGGGCCGGCTCAGGCCTCGGCGCCCTGGCGGACGTTGGCGCGGACCCAGGCGACGGCGTCGGTGGTCGGCGTGCCGGGGGTGAAGATCTCCGCGACGCCGAGCTCCTTGAGCGGGGCGATGTCCGCCTCGGGGATGATGCCGCCGCCGAAGACCTTGATGTCCAGGGCGTCGCGGTCCCTCAGCAGGTCCAGGACCTTCGCGAAGAGCGTCATGTGCGCGCCCGAGAGGATGGAGAGCCCGATCGCGTCGGCGTCCTCCTGGATCGCCGTGTCGACCACCTGTTCCGGGGTCTGGTGGAGGCCGGTGTAGATGACCTCCATGCCGGCGTCGCGCAGCGCCCTGGCGATGACCTTGGCCCCGCGATCATGACCGTCGAGACCCGGCTTGGCCACCACCACGCGGATCGGACCGGACACTCCCATCACTGCCTCCATGACATTGCCGGCGCCATCGCCGGCCGAGCGGGACCACGAGCGGGACCGAGTGTGAACGAACGTTATCTCCAGCATCCCGTACCCGACAGTTTCGCGGTGCGGACCGAGGGGGAAATCACACGAAGGGACACGTTCGCAACACGTTGGGCCCGCCGCCGTCCTCCGTTCCGCCGGAGGTCGATCCGCGGGCCCGATGCATTTCCCGGAGAGGCGGGGGCTGGGAAGACGGCTCTCCGGACATGGGGGACTAGGGCACACGGGGGACGGAGCTGTCTCCCGTCGTGCCGTTCGGGAGGTGCGCCATGAGCGCCCAGTCGTTCGGATCCGTCGCCACGGGCCGCTGGCTACGGAGTACAGCCGTCGTTCGAGCCGCCGTGCTGGAGCTCGTCATCCTGACCGGCCACCTGCTCCTCTATCCGACGGGCATCCTCCCCGAACGATCTCCCTCCGGCACCGGACCGGCCCCGAGGACCGACCCACCCGCGGACCCACCCACGCACCCGCCGGCGCGAACCGCGAAGACGGCCCGGCCGAAGACAGCACGGACAGCGCAGGCGCCCGCCGACTCCGGCGCGGCGCGAGAGCTGGCCGCCGCCCCGGCGCACCGCCCCGTCCTGCTGCTGCACGGCTTCGTCGACAACCGCTCGGTCTTCACCTTCCTGCGCCGCTCGCTGCGCAACCACGGGTGGACGCACGTCCAGGCGCTGAACTACTCGCCGCTGAGCTGCGACATCCGCACGGCCGCCGTCCTGCTCGGCCGCCACGTCGAACAGATCTGCGCGGAGACCGGGCAGCGGCAGCTGGACGTCGTCGGCCACAGCCTGGGCGGTCTGATCGCCCGCTACTACGTGCAGCGCCTCGGCGGCGACGCCCGGATACGCACGCTGGTGACGCTGGGAACGCCGCACTCGGGCACGCGGCTGGCCCCGCTGCTGGCACCGCACCCGATCGTGCGGCAAATGCGCCCGGGTTCGGGCCTTCTGCAGGAATTGACCCAGCCCGCACCGGGCTGTCGCACGCATTTCGTCGCCTTCTGGAGCGACCTGGACCAATTGATGATCCCGGCGGAAACCGCCCGCATCGACCACCCCGACCTGGTGGTCCACAACGTCCACGTCGCCGGAATCGGGCATCTCTCACTGCCCGTTCACGCCGCCGTGGCGGCGGGGATACGGCAGGCGCTCCTCGGCGAGGAGCTCGCGACGGGGGCGGAGAACGCGGCATAGGCGTCGAATTCAATTCGAACACAACGCATTGTGCGGATCCGGAAGCCGCCGAAGATTGTCGCCGTCGGGGGTAGGGGGCTACAGTCACCGCTAATTCTCCTGCTGCCGAGGCGAAAGAGAAGTAGGCGGTGAACGATCGACACCCGTCGGGGTACGCCCCCGACTACGGTGCTTACGGTTACGACCCGTATGCGACGGGCTCGTACCAGAACATCGGCACTACCTTCGCCGACGGCGACCCGCTCTTCGGAGCGATGGCCGGCACCCCGGACCAGGGCACCACGGGCAGCTACGCGTTCGTCCCGCAGCCCGCACAGCACGGCTACGACACGCCTGACGCGTCCGCCTTCGAAACGGGCAGCTACGACGCGAGCGGCTTCTGGCAGGCGCAGACCGGGACGGGCAGCTACCCGACGTACCAGGAGCCTGCCCCGCAGTTCCCGCCTCATTCCCACGATCCGTACCAGCAGCCGCAGCAGCAGGTGCAGCAGCCGCAGCAGGAGTGGGACTCCGGCCAGTACCCGGCCTACGGCTACAACGCCCCCGGCCAGGACACCGGCAGCTACCCGACCGGCACGTACGACGCGATGTCGTGGGACACCGGCGTCTACGCCGTTCCCGAGCAGGCCGCCCACGTCGAGCACGGCTACGCGCCGGAGCCCGTGGCGGAGTGGACGGACACGTACGAGAACGCCTACGGGACCGCGTACGGTACCGACGCCCCGAACGGGTCGGCCGCCGCGTACCCGTACGAGCCGGAGACCGCGCACGAACCGGAGCCCGAGCACGGGCACGGTCTCGACTCCGCAGCCGAGTACGAGTCCGATGACGCGTACGACCCCGCGCCCGAGGCCGAGCTCGCCCCCGCCCCGGTGGTCCCGTCCGCCCCGCGCGGCGGCGGGAACGGCTGCCGCCGCAAGCGGCCCGCGAAGCGCTCCGCGCTCCTGACCATCGCGGTGCCGTCCGTCGCCGTCATGGGGGTGGCGGCCTGCGCCGCCGCGGCCATCACCGACGTACCCGGCGCCCACGCCTCGGCCTCGACCGAGGCGGCCGCCAAGACCGCCACCAACGCGCCCGTCTCGAAGCTCGACACGCAGCTCGCCGGAGTCACCTCCGACGCGGACGACTTCGCCACCCGCGCCAGCCGTACGCAGGAGCGGATCGACCTCAAGGACCGCGAGGCCGCCGCGAAGAAGGCGAAGGCCGACGCGGCGGCGCGCAAGGAGGCCCTGCGGCCGAAGTTCCTGCTGCCGGTGGCGCAGCGCGGACTGAGCGCGTACTACGGCCAGTCCGGCGTCAACTGGATGGCCCTGCACACCGGCATCGACTTCCCGGTCGACCCCGGAACGCCGGTGTCGGCCGTGACCGACGGCACGATCCGCACGCAGTGGAACAACTCCTACGGCAACATGGCCATAGTGACCGCCGCCGACGGCACCGAGACCTGGTACTGCCACCTCAGCAGCACCAAGATCCGCTCGGGCAAGGTCAAGGCCGGCCAGGTCATCGCGTACTCGGGCGACACCGGCAACACCACGGGACCGCACCTGCACTTCGAGGTCCGGCCGGGCGGCGGTACCGCGATCGACCCGCTGCCGTGGCTGCGCGCCCACGGCCTCGACCCCCGCTGACCGCTACCACCCGGAAAACACAAGGCTGGGACGGCCGCAGCCGTCCCAGCCCGATCAGCAGCCCGCCGAAAATCCCGACGAACCGCCCTCAGAGCTTCTGCACCGGCGCGTACCGCAGCAGCAGCCGCTTCGGCTTCTCCTCGCCGAAGTCGATCGTCGCCTGCGCCTCGGATCCGCTGCCGCTGACCCCGACGACCGTGCCGAGGCCGAACTGGTCGTGCGTGACCCGGTCCCCCACCGTCAGCGCGATCACCGGGCGGTCGGTCGCCCGCCGCGTCGCGAAGCCCTTGGGGCCGGCCTTCGACCGCGAGGACGACAGCGACGAGGCCGCGGCGGACATCGCCGCCCCCGGCCCGGCCGGCGGGCCGGTCCGCTTCCAGTCGATCAGCGTGGGCGGGATCTCCTCCAGGAAGCGCGAGGCCGGGTTGTACGAGGGCTGGCCCCATGCGCTGCGCATCGTCGACCGCGTCACGTACAGCCGCTCGCGCGCCCGCGTGATGCCGACGTACGCCAGCCGGCGCTCCTCCTCCAGCTCCTTGGCCTGCCCCAGGGCCCGCATGTGCGGGAAGACCCCGTCCTCCATGCCGGTCAGGAAGACCACCGGGAACTCCAGGCCCTTGGCGGTGTGCAGCGTCATCAGCGTTATGACGCCGCCCCCCTCCTCGTCGTCCGGGATCTGGTCCGAGTCGGCGACCAGCGCGACGCGCTCCAGGAACTCCGAGAGGGTGCCGGGCTCCGCGTCCTCCGCCGCCGCCCGCTCCTGCTCGAACTCCAGGGCGACGGCGGCGAGTTCCTGGAGGTTCTCGATGCGCGTCTCGTCCTGCGGGTCCGTGGACGCCTGGAGCTCCGCCAGGTAGCCCGTCCGCTCCATCACCGCTTCGAGCACGGTCGCGGGACCGGCGCCCGACTCGACGATGGTGCGCAGCTCCTCCAGCAGCACGTTGAACTTCTTGACCGCGTTGGAGGAGCGGGCGGCCATGCCGTAGGCCTCGTCGACCCGGCGCAGCGCCTGCGAGAAGGAGATCTTCTCGCGCAGCGACAGGGCGTCGATCATCGCCTCGGCCCGGTCGCCGATGCCGCGCTTGGGCACGTTCAGGATCCGGCGGAGCGGGACGGTGTCCTCGGGGTTCGACAGGACGCGCAGGTACGCGAGGATGTCGCGGACCTCCTTGCGCTCGTAGAACCGCACCCCGCCGACGACCTTGTAGGGCAGCCCGACGCGGATGAAGACCTCTTCGAAGACACGCGACTGGGCGTTGGTCCGGTAGAAGACGGCGACGTCGCCGGGGCGGGAGTCGCCCGCGTCCGTCAGCCGGTCGATCTCCTCGGCGATGTACTGCGCCTCGTCGTGCTCGTGGTCGGCCACGTAGCCGGTGATGACGGGGCCGTCGCCGGCGTCCGTCCACAGGTTCTTCGCTCGGCGGCCCGCGTTGCGCTCGATGACGGCGTTGGCGGCCGTGAGGATCGTCTGGGTGGAGCGGTAGTTCTGCTCCAGCAGGATCGTCGTCGCCTGCGGGTAGTCCTCCTCGAACTGGAGGATGTTGCGGATGGTGGCGCCGCGGAAGGCGTAGATGCTCTGGTCCGCGTCACCCACCACGCACAGCTCGGCGGTGTCGTCGCCGGTGCCGACCAGCTCGCGCACCAGGGTGTACTGAGCGTGGTTGGTGTCCTGGTACTCGTCCACGAGGACGTGGCGGAAGCGGCGCCGGTAGTGCTCGGCGACGTCCGGGAACGCCTGGAGCAGGTGCACCGTGGTCATGATGATGTCGTCGAAGTCCAGGGCGTTGGCCTCGCGCAGCCGCGCCTGGTAGAGCGCGTACGCCTCGGCGACGTGCTTCTCGAAGGGGTTCTCCGCCTGCCGGGCGTAGTCCTCCTCGTCGATCAGCTCGTTCTTGAGGTTGGAGACCTTCGCGCTGAACGACTTCGGCGGGAACTGCTTCGGGTCGAGGTCCAGGTCCCGGCAGACGAGCGCCATGAGCCGCTTGGAGTCGGCCGCGTCGTAGATCGAGAAGCTGGAGGTGAAGCCGAGCTTCTTGCTCTCGCGGCGCAGGATCCGCACGCACGCGCTGTGGAAGGTCATCACCCACATCGCGTTGGCGCGCGCGCCGACGAGGTCGCCGACGCGCTCCTTCATCTCGCCCGCGGCCTTGTTCGTGAAGGTGATCGCGAGGATCTCCCCCGGGTGCGCCCCGCGGGTGCCCAGCAGGTGGGCGATGCGGTGCGTCAGCACCCGCGTCTTGCCCGAGCCGGCGCCCGCGACGATGAGCAGCGGCCCGCCCGCGTGCACGACGGCGGCGCGCTGCTGCTCGTTCAGCCCCTCCAGGAGCTGGGCGGGGTCGACCGCCGGGCGGGCGGCCCCATCCCGGTAGTACGCGTCCCGGCCGCCTTGCGGGGGTCCGTTGAAGCGCCCCCCGAAGAGGTCGTCCGCCGCATCGTCCGGCCCGTGCGCGGAGCCGTGCTCCGGGGGCGGCGGGACGGATTCCGACGCGTGGTCGGGGGCCTGGAGGTCGGCCAGGAAGCTGTCGTCAAAGAGGCTGCTCATCGCCTCCCGAGTCTAGGCGCCCCCACTGACACCTCGTACTCAGCTTGCGGGAGTCCGCCAGGAGCGCTCCGCGAGCGCTCACTCTCCGCTGTCGTACCCGCCCACTGTGCTCACATCACGAAATGGTTTCGGGCCTATCGGACACCGGTCTTCCCACAGGACACGAGTGTTGGCTACCGTGCCGGACCAGACGGTCCGTCCTCCCCTTCGGCAACACGCCGTCACGGACCGTCTCCGCTGAGTGCGGCCGCGAGGCCGCAGCCGGGGACCCATCAGCACCACTGGGGTGAATCGGCCCGCACGGGGCCTCCCGCGAGGGAAGTCCCGCACGGACCGTAGGGCGACCTTCCGACAGCCCGAACCCGACAGCTAACCCGGTAAGCGGTTCACGGAAGGGCTTCTGCCTTGGCGTCGCACCGCAAACCCCGCCCCGGCATCCGCGCAGGGCTGCTCACCACGGCCGGCCCCCGTGCGGCCGTCGGCCTGACGGCGGCGGCCCTGGCCACCGTCACCCTGCTCGGCGAGACGGCGAGCGCGGCACCCGCGCAGCCGCAGCCGCCCTCCATCGAGGAGGTGCAGGCGAAGGTCGACGCGCTCAACCATGACGCGGAGGTCGCCACCGAGCGCTACAACGGCGCGAAGGAGCAGGCCGACCTGCAGAGCTCCAAGGTCGAGACGCTGCTGAACCAGGTCGCGCAGCGGACGGCGGCGCTGAACGACGCGCGGCGGGTGCTGGGCCAGTACGCGGCCGCCCAGTACCGCAGCGGCGGCGTCGACTCGACGAGCACCTTCCTGCTCTCCGACACTCCGCAGGAGTTCTTCGACCAGACGCATCAGATGAAGCGGATGACGGGCAACCAGAAGGACGCCGTCGAGACGTTCCGCGTCGAGCAGGCCACCACGACGCAGAAGCGCGGTGAGGCGGTGAAGGGCCTCGAAGCGCTGAACACGTCACGGACGAAGCTGGAGACGGAGAAGCAGACCGTCAAGGCGAAGCTGGCGGAGGCCCAGCGGCTCCTCAACACCCTGACCGCCCAGGAGAAGGCCCGGCTGGCCGCGGCGGCGGCCAAGAAGGCGGAGGACGACCGCAGGCGCGCCGCCGAGATCGCCGCCAAGGAGAAGGCCGCGCGGGAGGCCGCCTCCAAGGAGGCGGCGAAGGACCCCGGGGGCGACACGGGGACCGGCACCGGCGGATCGTCCGGCACGGGCACCAGCTCGTCCCAGGCGGAGAAGGCCATCGCCTTCGCCCAGCAGCAGATCGGCAAGCCGTACGTGTGGGGCGCCACGGGCCCGAACTCGTTCGACTGCTCGGGGCTCACCCAGGCGGCCTGGAAGGCGGCCGGCATCGACCTGCCGCGCACCACCTGGGACCAGGTGAAGTCGGGCGACCGCGTCTCCACGTCGGAGCTGCGCCCCGGGGACCTGATCTTCTTCTACGACGACATCAGCCACGTCGGCCTCTACATAGGCGACGGCAACATGATTCACGCGCCGCACACCGGCACGGTTGTCAAGATCGCACCCATTACCCAGATGCCCATCTATGGGGCCTCGCGTCCGTCTTGATCCGGACAAGACGGTCACAATAGGTAAGGTAACGATGCGATTTCGCTCACCTTCCGAAGGAAACTTCCCAACAACGGCCCCAGTTGGCTACGGTGACCCGCTAGGCAGATCGTTCCCAAGCCGGCGCAGTGCCGACGGCGAACTGCCTCCGCTGAATGCGGCCGCGAGGCCGGAACCGGGGACCCACACGCAAGACTTGGGGTGAATCGGGGCGAACGTCCGCACAACGGACGCCAGCACCGTAGGGCAGCCTTCCACAGCCCGAACCCGTCAGCTAACCCGGTAAGCGGACCACGGAAGGAATGTCTGCCTTGGCGTCGCACCGCAAACCGCGCCCGCGAATACTCGCCTCCACCGGCCCCCGCGCCATGGTGGGCCTGACCACGGTGGCGCTGGCCACCGTGACCCTGCTGAGCGAGTCCGCGAGCGCCGCGCCCGCGAAGCCCTCCATCACGGAGGTCAAAGCGCAGATCGACGACCTTCGCGAGAAGGCCGAAGTCGCCACGGAGCACGCGAACGCGGCGAAGGAGAAGACCGACCAGCAGCGCGCGAAGGCCGACCTGCTGCTGGCCGAGGTCGCGAAGAAGACGCAGAAGCTGAACGAGGCCCGCGAGACCCTGGGCCAGTTCGCCGCCGCCCAGTACCGCGAAGGCGGCGTCGACCAGACCACCGCCCTGCTGCTCTCCGACAACCCGGAGAAGTTCCTCGAGCAGTCCCACCTCGTGGACCGTGTGTCGGCCACGCAGGAAGAGGCCATCAAGGAGTTCCGCACCCAGCAGACCGCCGCGACGACCGAGCGCACCAAGGCCGCCGCCAGCGTCGCCGACCTCGCCGCCGCGCAGACCAAGCTGGCGGCCGAGAAGAAGAACGCCGCCGCCAAGCTCGCCGACGCGCAGAAGCTGCTCAGCAGCCTCACCGCCGAGGAGCAGAAGAAGGTCAAGCAGCTCGACACCCAGCAGTCCGGCAGCGGCAACAGCGCGTCCTACACGTACAACGGCCCCGCCAGCGGCCGCGCCGCCCAGGCGATCAGCTTCGCCCTCGCCCAGCGCGGCAAGCCGTACGTCTCCGGCGCCACCGGCCCGAACTCGTACGACTGCTCGGGCCTCACGCAGGCCGCGTACCGCTCGGCCGGCATCAGCATCAGCCGCACCACGTACACCCAGATCAACGACGGCCAGCGCGTCTCGCAGTCCGCGCTGCGCCCCGGCGACCTGGTGTTCTTCTACTCCGGCATCAGCCACGTGGCCATCTACCTGGGCAACGGCGAGATCGTGCACGCCCCGCACCCGGGCGGCGTCGTCGAGGTCGGCAAGATGAGCTGGATGCCGTTCGCCGGCGCAGTGCGCCTCGCCTGACCCCTTGGCCCGGATCACCGGTCGGCCGGTCCTCCTGCTCGCCACCGCCGCTGTGGGCGGTCTGGTCCTCGCGGCCGGTGCGCTGCGGGCAGGGGGCGGCCGATCGGTGTTCGACGGCTCGGACGGCTCGGGCCCGCTCTCGTACCACGGCGGCTACCTCGCGCTGCTGGCCCTCGCGTGCGTGGTGGGCGGCGCGCTGCTCGCCGCGCGCTACCGCCGGGCCGTCCAGCACATCGACAGCCCCGACCCGGCCGCCGAACGCCTCAAGGACGCGGCGCTGCCGCTGCTGACCGCCGCCCTCGTCCTGGTGCCCGTCGCCGTGCTCCTCAGCCACCGCAGCGAACCGGCGGGTGCCGAGCCGCGGAACGAGCCGATCCCCACCGCGACGCCGAGCGGGCCGCCCGTCAGCGAGCAGCCGGCACCGCCGTCGGACGCCACCGGACAGCCCTCGGACGGATCGTCCTTCGACCTGTTCCACCTGCTGCTCCTCGTCGGAGCGGCGCTGGCCGCAGCCGTGATCGTCGTCGCGCTCGTCCGCTGGCTGCGCTGGTACCTGGCCGGCCGGTCCGGAGCCGGCCTCCAGCTGATCCCCGGCAGCCCCGACGCCGCCGGGAACGCGCTCGCCGGCGCCGTCGACTCCGGCCGCCGGGCCCTGCACGGCGAGGACGCGCGCGCCGCCGTGATCGCCTGCTACGCGGCGATGGAGACCACCCTCGGCCGGTCCGGGATCGCCCGGCTCGACTCGGACAGCCCCACGGACCTGCTGCACCGCGCGGTCGCCGGCGGCACCCTGACCGGGACCGCTGCCGGGGAGCTGACGCAGCTCTTCCGCGAGGCGCGGTACTCCAGCCACCCGATGGACGACGGCCACCTGCGACGGGCCGGCGCCGCCCTCGACACGATCGCGGCCCAACTGGCCGCCGCGGCACGGGACGCGGAGAGCCCGCAGGACGCCACCGTCGCCACGGCCCCGGCAGGTGACCGGTGACCCCGGGCTCCACGCGCCACACCCTGCTCGTGCTCGGCACGTTCGCGGCCGGCACCGAGGCCGCCCTCGCGCTGGCCGGCGGGCTCGCCGCGGCCGGCACCGGCTTGCTGGTCCTCACCGCCGTCGCCCTGCTCACCGCCCGCTACACGGCCGGCTTCGACTCCCAGGACCAGGGCTACCGCAGACCGGTCCGGCTGCTGGGCAGGAGAACGCCCCGGCTGGGCGACTGGGGCCGGGCGGTCGCCCTGGGGACGTCCGCCGAGAACGGCTGGACCCAGACCCTGCAGCCCGGCGTCCAGCGGCTGTACGCGGCCCGGCTCGCCGAACGGCACGGGATCTCGCTGCTCGCCCAGCCCGAGCGGGCCGCCGCCGTGGTCGGCCCCGAGCTGTGGCCCTGGATCGACCCCCGTGAGCCCGCCCCGCACGGCACCATCCCGCCGCAGGTCCTGCGGGCCGTCCTCGACCGCCTCGACGAGCTGTGACCAGGACCGCCGTGCCCCATCGGAACCACTGAACCGCCGAACGTCCTCCCAGGAGCACCGTGACGACCATTCAGCCGGCCCAGCCCATCGACCGACCCACGGAAGCTCAGGCCACCGTCGACCGACCCGCCGACACCCATCCCGCCGGTGCCCGCCCCGTCACTCCCGCGCACCCGGCCCTGACACCGCGCGAGGCCGGTGAGCGCGCCCGCCAGGTGCTCGCCGAGATCGAGCGCGCCGTGGTCGGCAAGCCCGAATCCCTCGAACTGGTCATGCTGGGGGTGCTCGCCGGCGGCCATGTCCTCATCGAGGACCTGCCGGGGCTCGGCAAGACGCTGCTCGCCCGCTCTTTCGCCACCACCCTCGGACTCGACTTCCGCCGCATCCAGTTCACCCCCGACCTGCTGCCCTCCGACGTGTCGGGCGCGCCCTTCTACGACCAGCGCAGCGGCGAGATGGTCTTCCGGCCGGGCCCGCTCTTCACGCACCTGCTGCTGGCCGACGAGATCAACCGGACGCCCCCCAAGACCCAGGCGGCGCTGCTGGAGGCGATGGCCGAGGCGCAGGTCTCGGTCGACGGCGTCACCCGGCGGCTGCCGGAGCCGTTCGTCGTCATCGCCACGGCGAACCCCATCGAGTACGAGGGCACGTACAGCCTGCCCGAGGCGCAGTTGGACCGCTTCCTGCTGCGCGTCAGGATGGGGTACCTGCCGCCCGCCGACGAGGCGTCGATGCTCCGCACCCGCCTCGACCGGGCCGCGCCGGAAGCCGTGCTCGACACCCTCAGCACGCCCGCCGAGGTGCTCGCCATGCGGGCCAGCCTGGAGAGCGTCGAGGTCGACGACGACCTGGTCGCGTACGTCGTCGCCCTCATCGGCGCGACCCGCGCCCACCCGCAGATCCAGGTCGGCGCCTCGCCGCGCGGCGGTCTCGCGCTGGTGCAGCTGGCCCGCGCCCGCGCGGTGCTCGACCGGCGCGACTACGTCACCCCGGAGGACGTGAAGGCCCTGGTCGTCCCGGCCCTCGCGCACCGCGTCACGCTGCGGCCCGAGCTGTGGGTGCGGCAGATCAACGCCGACGACGTCATCGCCGAGGTCGCGCGGTCGGTGCCGGCGCCGCAGACCCTGCCCGCCGACAAGCGCCGCCCCGACGGCGGCGTCCCGCGGCAGGCAGCGCGGCCGTGACCGCGGGCCGACAGCCGCCGGGGAGGCCCGCCACCCGGCCGGCCGCCGTCCCCGCGCACATCGCGCGGGCGCTGGGCGGCCCGCCCGACGCCGGCGCCGACGAGGTGGCGGAGCCCGCCGAGCCGCCGGCCCCGCCGCCGCCCGGCTGGCGGATCGGCGAGCGCGCCCTGCGGCTGCTCACGGTGGCCGCCGTGGCGGCGGCCGCCGCCCTGCTCACCGGCCACGCCTGGCTGCTGGCCCTGGCGGCGGGACCGGTCGTCCTGCTGGTGCTGGCCGGACCGGGAGCCGCCGCGAGCGGAGCCGGCCGCCCGACCCGGCTGGCGGCCGCCGTCGAGACGGAACCCGACCGCTGCTTCGAGAACGAGGACATCGCCGTCCGGATCCGGCTCGACTTCGACGGGGCGGCCGGCTGGATCGACCCGGGCATCACGCTGGGCCCCGGCATCGAGCTGACCGCGCTCACCGTCGACGGCCCGGTCGTCGCACTCGCCCTCACCGCCCGCCGCTGGGGCCGCTGGAGCCTGGGCACGGTCGACGTGGACGTCTACGACACGGGCGGCCTCGCCCGCCGCACGGTCCGCGCCGAACTCGGCGAGATCCAGGTCTTCCCGGTGCCCGCGCAGGCCTCCCTCACCCCCATCCCGGTCCGGCTGCCGGACCGCCTGGGCGAGCACACCGCCCGGCAGAACGGCGACGGCATCGAGGTCGTCGGGGTGCGCCCGCACATCTGGGGCGAACGGCAGCGGCGCATCCACTGGCCCTCGACCACCCGGCGCGGCAGCATCCAGATCAACCAGTTCGCCGCCGAGCGCACGGCCGACACCGTCGTGCTGGTCGACGCCCTCGTCGACTTCGTGGACCCCGCGACCCGGACCTCGGGACTGGACGAGACGGTCCGCGCCGCCGCCGGCCTCACCCGCGCCTACCTGCGCAGCCACGACCGCGTCGGCCTGGTGTCGATCGGCGGCACGCTGCGCTGGCTGCAACCCGGCTCCGGCAACGGGTACTTCTACCGGATCGTCGAGAGCGTGCTGGAGGTCCGCAAGGACCTCGGCTACTCCGTCCCCGCCCTCCAGCGGCTGCCCCCGCCGGCGCTGCCCCGCGGCGCCCTCGTCTACGCGGTCACCCAGCTCGCCGACGAGCGGATCCTCGAAGTGCTGGGCGACCTCGCGCGCCGCGGCAACCCCCTGGTCGTCATCGAGATCCCGACCGGCGCCCCGTACATCGCGCCCGGCGACACCGTCGGGCACCTCGCCCGGCGGCTCTGGCTCGCCGACCGGGCGGCGATGCGGTTCGCGCTGCGGGAGCGCGGGATCCCGGTCGTCGCCCAGTCCGCGGGCAAGAGCCTCGACCTGGCCCTCGCCCCGCTGCTCCGCACCCGAATCCAGGGCAGGACCCGATGACGCAGGACCCGATGACGCAGAGCACTGCCGCAGCCCTCCCCCAGGTGCCCGTCTGGCCGATGCGCGGCCTCGGGGTCGCGCTCGCCCTCGCCGCCTGCGATCCGCGCATCGGCGCTTCCCCCACCCCGGCCGAGGTGGTGCCACCGCTCGCCGCGGTCGCGCTGGCCTGCTGGGCGGCCCCGCCGCTGGTCCGGCGCCCCGTCCAGTACTCGGCCCGCAGGACCGCGCTGCTGTCCCAGCACCGCAACACGGTCTTCGCCGTCGGCTGCGTCGTCCTGGCCGCGTTCAGCACGCCGCCGGTCTGGCTGGCGTCGTGCGTCGCGGCCCTGCTGCTGACCTACCTCCTCATCGTGGACGCCTGCGCCGCGGGCCCGGCGGGCATCCGGCAACTGCGGGCGCGCCACGTCCCCCTGGCCGCGTACGGCGCGAGCGGGCTGGTCCTGTTCGCCGCGTTCGCCCCCTCCGACGGCAGCGCCTGGGGCCCGGCGGTCGCGGCCGTCGCCGTGGGCGCGGTGGCGTTCGCGGTGGGGACGGCTCTGTGGCCGCGCGGGCCCCGGGCGCCCCGGTTGCCTCGCGCACCCCGCACACCTCGGGCCTCCCGCAAACCCCATGCGCCTCGTGAGTCTCGTAGCAGGGTCGGGACGCCGGAGCAGTAGCAACGGCCCCATTGATCAGTGCTGTGCCGGAAAGGGTCTTTTCCCGTCTCGAACAGCGATCAATGAAGCACATCCGTTGGACGATTGGGACCAGTCCTGCGCTCCGCCGTATTCCACCGCCTTCCCGGTTTAGCGTCCTCCTCCAGGTGGCCGAACCCCACTGCCGTCGGACCACGACGACACGGCCGCCCCCGCCGAAGATCCGGCGGTGTTCCGCTTCCCCGTGCGGACGCCGCCGGATCGAGGTCCCCCCGGCGGGCCAGCCCAGGCGAAAGAGGAGTGACGGCCGCGTGGCGTCGCACAGAAAGCCCAAGCAGCGCTCACTCACCGGTACCACCGCACGAACCGCGGTCACCCTCGCCATGGCGGGAGCCGCGTCGGTCACCGCCTTCGGCGAGACCGGCCACGCCGACCCGCAGCTCAGCCCCGGCGAGGTCAGGACCCAGGTCGACGCCCTCTACGAGCAGGCGGAACAGGCAACCGAGCAGTACAACGGCGCCAAGGAGGCGGCGGACAGCGCCCGCGCCGACGTGGGCAGGCTCCAGGACCAGCTGGCGCGCAAGACCGCGAAGCTCAACAGCACCCGCGACCAGATCGGCGCCATCGCGGCCGCGCAGTACCGCTCGGGAGGCATCGACCCGGCCATGCAGCTCGCGCTGGACTCGACGCCCGACACGTACCTCGAACGGGCCGCCCTCATCGACCAGGTGAGCGGCCGCGAGGCGGACATCCTGCGCACCCTCGGCCAGCAGCAGCGGGAGATCACCACGACGCACGACGCGGCGGACGCCAAGCTCGCCACCCTCAGCGAGGCGCAGACGAAGCTCGCGGAGCACAAGCGCACCATCGAGACCAAGCTGAAGGCCGCCCAGACGCTCCTGGACCGCCTCACGGCCGCCCAGCGGGCCGCGGTCGAGCAGGACGGGCCCGCGACGGCGACGAACGCCGCCCACGCCGACCGCTCCAGCGCCCGCGCCCCGATCGCCCCCGGCGAGATCCACGCCCCGTCGGCCCGCGCGGCGCAGGCCGTCGCCTTCGCCTACACCGCGATCGGCCTCCCGTACGTCTGGGGCGCCACCGGGCCGTCCGGCTACGACTGCTCGGGCCTCACCCAAGCCGCCTGGAAGGCCGCGGGCGTCTCACTCCCCCGCACGACGTACACCCAGATCAACGCGGGCCAGCGCGTGTCCGAGTCCCAACTCCAACCCGGCGACCTGGTCTTCTTCTACTCCGGCATCAGCCACGTCGGCCTCTACATCGGCAACGGCCAGATGATCCACGCCCCCCACCCAGGCGCGCCGATCCGCATCGCGCCGATCAACGAGATGCCCTTCGCCGGCGCGAGCCGCCCGTCGTGACCTGACGGACCCCGCCCGTCAGCTCCCCGACCCGCCGAGCCCCCGAGCACCCGCGAACGCCACGAACGCCGCCCAGGCGTCGGGCGAGAAGGCGAGCTGGGGGCCGGCCGGGTCCTTGGAGTCACGGACGTGAACGGTGGTGGGGCAGGTGGCGACCTCGACGCAGGCGCCGCCTTCGGCATTGCTGCGGCTGGACTTGCGCCAGTCGAGGGCTACCTCGACGCACTCTCCGCCTTCGGAGTTGCTGTGACTGGACTTACGCCAGTCGAGGGCGACTTCGATGCAGTTGCCACCATCGTCATTGCTGTAGCTGGACTTGAACCACGTCAGCTGTGTGCTCACAGTTCCTCCGCCAACTTGCTGATGAATCGAGCGGACTCCTCCGGGTTCAGAGCCTGCCGGAGGATCATCGCATAGCGTTGCGAGAGGACGCTGACCCTCTCCGCGTCGCCGTACAACGCCCCTACGTGCTGGCCTTCTTCGTAGGCGAGTTGCTCGTGCTCGGGAGTCTCCAGCAGAACGAAAGGCCCCCGGAGTCCCGGGTGTGCTCCGCGGTCGGCGGGCATGACTTGAATGGTCACGTGACGGGGCTTTCCCGCCTCCAGGAGGTGTTCCATCTGCCGCGTGTACGACGCCGCATCGCCGACGCGGCAGCGAAGAGCCGTCTCGGCGACGACGAAGTTGAAGGACTTGGTCTGCCTGGCCAGCAGTGACTGCCGATCAATACGGGCAGACACCCGCTCCTCGACCGTCTCGTCGTCCAGCGGAGGCCAGGAGGATTCGAGTAACGCTCGTGCCGTTTCCTCGGTTTGCAGCAGGCCCGGAACGTACTGGGTTTCGTACGAGCTGAGCACGATCGCCTCTGCCTCGTACCGCATGAAATCCAAGGTGTACGAGGGAAACCGTTCCGGTTTCAGATAGTCCTGCGCCGCCACCAGCAGACCGTGCGCCCCGCACATCTCGTCCGCCACCTCAAGCAACCGCAGCGTCGGCTTTCGCCGACCCATCTCCATCGACTTCACCGTCTCGTACTCGTAGCCCGCTTCCTTCCCGAGCTGCTCGCGGCTGATCGCCGCCCGCGTGCGCCAGAGTTTGATCTGGTTGCCGCAGTAGCGCCAGGCCATCGGGGGCGGGGACTCGGTGTTGGACATGCGTTCCGCCTTTCCGGTACCCGCGAGGTACGGCTACGGTGCGTACTCGGGTCGTTACTGCCGAGGCTATGCCCCGCACGGCACGGTATGACCCATGAACGTCGGAACTTCACCGGTCGCAAGGCCTGGCGGCCTTCCCCAGGACATTGAGTGGCGCCTGCCGTCCCACCCCCGCAGCGTGGGCCGGGCCCGAACGCTGCTGCGTACGCAGTCCAGTTCGTGGCGGCTTCCGGAGGACGCGGTGGAGACCGCCGTCCTGCTGCTCAGCGAGTTGATGACGAACGCCTGCCGTCACGGGCACGCGTCGCCGGGCCGGGAGATCAGCGCGCGCTGCGTGCTGCGGGGCACGACGCTGCGCGTCGAGGTGTCGGACGCGGGCAGCGGACTTCCCCGGCTTCTCGCCGCCGGGCCGGACGACGAGTCCGGGCGGGGCCTCGCCCTCGTCGCGGCCCTCGCGCAGGCCTGGGACGCCGGCCCGCGCCCGTGCGGCATCGGCAAGACGGTGTGGTTCGAACTCGCCGTCCCGGCCGTCGGCTGAGGTCAAGACGGTACGGAGGGGTGCGTCTGCGGCGCTGCGCACCTTGACCGGGCGGAGGGGGAGGCCCCGGC
The DNA here is from genome assembly GCF_040636125.1 of Streptomyces sp. NPDC006733. Lineage (NCBI taxonomy): Bacteria > Bacillati > Actinomycetota > Actinomycetes > Kitasatosporales > Streptomycetaceae > Streptomyces > Streptomyces sp. NPDC006733. The sequence goes on from NZ_JBEYJD010000016.1 coordinate 108,063, forward strand.
GCTGCGCGCCTGGCAGTGACGCCGGTCCGCTGCGCGGCCGGGATACGGAGCGGTGCCGGTCCGCTGCGCTTCCCGGGCGCGGCCCGGGGATTGGCTGGGGGCGGGCGGGGCGGTGCGGGTGGCGGAGCCGGACGATCAGCGTGAGGGGGCTGGGCTTCGCCAGGTGGAGTTCTGTGCGTCCTTGGTGATCCACATCGGCCTGAGGTTCGCCTCATGGGACCCATACGGTGGCCTCCGTCCCACCCGCCCCACATTTCGCGCAGAAGGAGGGCTGGACGCCGCTCCCCGGGCGGCATCTCCCCGCGCGACCACCCCGCCACCCCGCAACTGGCCGCGCAGCGGGCCGGCCCCCTCCGCTTCGCGGGCGGCGCAGCGGGTCGCCTCGTTGCCAGGCGCGCAGCGCCGGGGGCCTCCCCCTCCGCGCGGTCAAGGTGCGCAGCGCCGCAGACGCACACTCCGAACCGCTCTGACCCCAGCCGCCCCCACACCGCCCGACACCGCCTGAACGTCCGCCCCGGCAGCCGTCGGCCCCGGCAGCCGTCAGGCCAGGCGGCGGCCCGGCCGTCAGACCAGGCGCCGTGCCGTCGCCCACCGCGTGAGCTCGTGCCGGTTGGAGAGCTGGAGCTTGCGCAGGACCGCCGAGACGTGGGACTCCACGGTCTTCACCGAGATGAAGAGCTGCTTGGCGATCTCCTTGTACGCGTAGCCGCGCGCGATCAGCCGCAGCACCTCGCGTTCGCGCTGAGTGAGGCGGTCCAGGTCCTCGTCGACCGGCGGGGCGTCCGTCGAGGCGAAGGCGTCGAGGACGAAGCCGGCCAGCCGCGGGGAGAAGACGGCGTCGCCGTCGGAGACCCGGAAGATGGAGTTGACCAGGTCGGGGCCGGTGATGGTCTTGGTGACGTAGCCGCGCGCGCCGCCGCGGATGACGCCGATGACGTCGTCGGCCGCGTCGGAGACCGAGAGCGCCAGGAAGCGGACGGGCCGCTCCGCGTCGCCCATCAGCGGGGCGCAGCGCCGGAGCACTTCGACACCGCCGCCGCCCGGGAGGTGCACGTCCAGCAGGACGACCTCGGGGCGGGTGGCGGTGATGACCGTGACGGCCTGGTCCACGTCGGCGGCTTCGCCGACGACTTCGACGCCCGTCCGCTCGGTCTCGCCGATCTCGGCCTGGACGCCGGTCCTGAACATCCGGTGGTCGTCGACGAGCACGACCCTTACGCGTCGGTCCTCAGTCATGACGCCACCCTCTCCATTTCGAGTTCCACTTCCGTGCCCCCGCCCGGTGCGCTGCGCAGTCGCGCCTCGCCGCCGTTCCGCTGCATGCGGCCGATGATCGACTGCCGTACGCCCATGCGGTCCTCCGGCACCTGGTCGAGGTCGAACCCGGGCCCCCGGTCCCTGACGGACACGAAGACCTTGCGCTCCTCGACCTCGGCGTACACCTGAACCGCTTCGTCGCCACCGTACTTGGCCGCGTTCACCATTGCCTCGCGTGCGGCTGCCATCTGTGCGACGAGATTGTCGTCGAGCGGGCAGTCGCCGACGCAGACGACCTCGACGGGCACCCCGTGGGCGTCCTCCACCTCGGCGGCGGCCTTGCGCACCGCGTCGGCGAAGTTGGTCGGCTCGTCCTCCTTGCCGGTGCCCTCCGGGCGGTACAGCCAGGCCCGCAGCTCGCGTTCCTGGGCGCGGGCGAGGCGGGCCACCTCGCGCGGGTCCTCGGCGTTGCGCTGGATGAGGGTGAGGGTGTGCAGGACGGAGTCGTGGACGTGTGCGGCGACTTCGGCACGCTCCTGGGCCCGGATGCGCATCAGCCGCTCGGCCGACAGGTCCTGGGTCAGGCGCACGAGGTACGGCCCGGCGATCAGGGCCACCCCGACCAGTACGGCGAGGGCCGCCTGGAGGATGCCGCCGAGGTGGCTGCCGGAGCTGCGCACCACGAGGAAGCCCGTGACCCCGGCCCCGACCAGCAGCACGCCGGCGGCACCGCGGGCGATCGGCCAGAACCGCTTGCCCTGGCTCATCTCGACCCAGCGGCTGCGGCGGGCGTTGTCGGCCTGCCGCCAGACCAGGGCGACGCCGAGGCCGATGACGAGCAGCGGCCAGATGGCGGCGTTGGCCGCGCCCAGGTTCAGGTTGCTGACGAGGACGCCGAGGCCGATGAAGAGCGCGATGAGCGCGAGGATCTGGCCCTTGTCGGGACGCCGTCCGGCCAGCCAGGACTTGGCGTCGCGCGGCTCCTTCGCCTCGCTCACCCCGCCGACGCCGAGCGGCACGAAGAACCAGAAGAGGGCGTAGAGCAGGACGCCGAGGCCGTTGAACGTCGCGAGCACCACGAAGACGACCCGCACCCACGACACCGGCAGCCCGAGGTGGCCGGCGAGCCCGCGCGCCACTCCGCCGATCATCCGGCCCTCGGAGCTGCGGTAGAGCTTGCGCAGCGGCGGGTCCGCCGGGTCGGGCGGCTTCAGGTAGGACGCGCCCGTCGCAGGAGCAGGGGTGGTGGCTGGCATACCCCGATCGTCACACGCCGGGGCCGCCCGGGGCATCAGGGTTCCTCCCCGAGGTCACCCTGACGGGCACCCCCGTCCAGCAGGGGACCTGGGGCCCGGTCGGGACCGGTCCCCTGAGGGGAGGCTCAGGGGTCGGCCAGGGTTGCACCTGGTGCCGCCGGGCGGCACGGGCCGCCACCATGGGGGTATGACGCAGGACAGCAGGCCGGCCTTCGAGGCCGAGGCCGACGCCACTCCGGAACCCCCGGCCCGGCGCCGCATCGTCCGCAGCCGCCGCAAGGTGGTCGCGGGGGTGTGCGACGGCGCGGGCCGCTACTTCGAGCTGGATCCGGTGATCTTCCGGATCGTGCTGGCCGTGCTCTCGCTCACCGGCGGCATCGGCCTGATCGTGTACGGCATGGCCTGGCTGGTGATCCCCCAGGAGGGCGAGGACCAGAGCGAGGCGCACCGGCTGCTGTCGGGCCGGGTCGAGGGGACGGCGCTGACCGCCGTGCTCGTCGCGCTGGTCGGCTGCGGCCTGTACGCGTCGATGCTCGGCAACGGCACCGACCAGGGGTTCTCGATCCTGCTGCTAGCCGCCGTCGTGGGCGCCGTGTACTGGTCGCAGCAGCGCCGCCGGGCCCAGGCCGACGGCGAGGCGGACGCGGTGGCGGCCGGACCGGCCGCCGACGCCCCGCCCGCGGCGCAGGCGCCCCCGAGCCCGGTGACCCCGTCGTGGTGGCGCGATCCGCTGACCAAGGACTTCTCGGCCGGCGTGAGCAGCTCCACGGGCTACCTGTGGGGGCCGGACGACGGCCCGTACGAGAAGCCGGACCGCAAGGCCTGGCGGGCCCGCAAGGCCGCCGTCCGGCGCGAGTCGTCCTGGCTGGGCGTGCTGGCGTTCTTCGTGGCGCTGCTCGCGGGCGCGATCGGTACGGCGGCGGCCTGGCACGGGCACCCGCTGGGCACCGCCCTGGAGGTCGGGCTGGCGTCCGCGCTGGCCGTCTTCGGCCTGGCCTTCGTCATCAGTGCCTGGACCGGCCGGGCCAGGGGCGGTACGGCCACCTGGGCCGTGCTGACGATCGCGCTGCTGGTGGGGGCCGCCGCGGTCCCCAAGTCGATGACCACCGACTGGGCGTCCACGCAGTGGCGGCCGGTGACCGTCTCCGACCTCCAGGCGGGCTACGAGCAGGGCAGCGGGCACGGTCTGCTCGACCTGACCGCGCTGCCGCTCGGCGGCAAGACCGTCACGACCCGGCTGGAGGTCGGCGCGGGGCGGGCGGAGATCCGGCTGCCGAGGAACGCCACCGTGCGGCTCGACTACGACATGGGCTTCGGCGAGGTGCAGCTGCCGGGCACGGTCAATGACGGGGTGCGCCTGAAGTCGGACGCGCACAGCCGGGTGGTCTTCCAGCCGGACGCGGGCGTCCCGTCGGCCGGCACGATCGAACTCAGCGTCGAGGTCGGCGCGGGTCAGCTGAGGGTGGTCCGATGAAGCGGCACGGTTTCGAGCCCGGGTCCCTCGTGATGGGGCTGGTACTGCTGGGCGTGGCGGCGGTGTTCCTGGTGGACGCCGCCGGTGGCTGGGACCACTCCCGGCGGACGACGGTCGGCCTAGTGGCGGGCGGTCTGGCTTTCGCCGCGGTGGCGTCGGTGGTCACCCGGCTGGTCCGACGGGGGCGGCGGGGCGACGGCGGGCCTGCGGCGTGAGGCGATGACGCCGTCGAGGGAGAGCAGCGGGGTCCCGGCGAGGATCAGCGGCAGCCAGGCCATCAGGTACACCAGGTCGTTGCCGTAGTAGTACGGGTCGGTGGCCCAGCTGACCGTCAGCCACAGGCTGAGCGAGATCGCCGCGCCGCCCAGCGCGGCGATCCGGCCGAACAGCCCGAGGAGCGTGCCGATGCCGACGGCCAGCTCGCCGAGGGCGATGGCGTAGCCGAAGCTGTGCGGCGACTTCAGCGCGAGGTCGACCATCGCCGGGATCGCCGCGCTGTCGCGCACCGCGTGCAGGGTGCCGACCAGCGATCCCGGCGCGGCGTCGTCGAGGAACACCGAGCTGGTGAGCTTGTCGATCGCCGCGTAGACGAAGGTGACGCCGAGGAAGATCCGCAGCGGCACGAGCGCGTAGCGCGACGCGGTCTCCCGCCAGGTTCCGAGCATGGTGTCCCGCCTCTCAGGCCGTACGCGTCCCCCGAGGATGGAAACGATTCTGCACGTACGACTCTCTCATCGGGGGATACGTGCGGCCCGGCGATTTGTCTCACCGGCTAGCCGAAGAGATCCGGTTCGCCGCGCGAGATCTGCTGGTAGAGCGGCTGGTAGTTGATCCACGCGACGAGGTCGTTGCCCAGCTGGCCCCGGGTGTGGACGGCGCTCTCGTGGTCGATCAGCACCGGCTTCCCGGCCGCGCGGGCCGTCAGCTGCACCTGGCAGGAGCGCTCCATCGTGATGAACCACCACGCGGCCGCGTCGACCGAGTCGCCGACCGTCAGCAGCCCGTGGTTGCGCAGGATGACGGCCTTGTGCGGGCCGAGCGCCTCCGCGATGCGGCGGCCCTCCTCCTCGTCGACCACGACGCCGGTGTAGTCGTCGAACAGGGCGTGGTCCTCGTAGAAGGCGCAGACGTCCTGGGTGATCGGGTCCAGCAGCTCTCCGAGCGACGACAGCGCCCGCCCGTACGTCGAGTGGCTGTGCGCGGCGGCGACCACGTCGGGGCGCGCCTGGTGGACCTGGGAGTGGATCGCGAAGGCCGCCTGGTTGACGTGGAAGCGGCCCTCCACGACCTGGCCCGCGTGGTTGACCAGGATCAGGTCGCTGACCGTGATGAGCTTGAAGCTCATCCCGAACGGGTTGACCCAGAAGTGGTCGGTGAACTCCGGGTCGCGGGCCGTGATGTGCCCGGCCACGCCCTCCTCGAAGCCGAACCGCCCGAACAGCCGCAACGCGGCCACCAACCGCTCCTTGCGGTGCTGCCGCTCCTCCTCGGGGGTGGCGAAGGTCTGCGGCAGCGCGAAGTGCAGCTGCTCGGTGGGTATCGGCTGCGGCGGCGTGCGCCCTTGCGCGGGCTGCGGGAGAGAATCGGCCATGGAGCGGAAGCTACCGCGCGGTAGGCCAGAAGAACAGAGTGCGGTGGGCCTTCACCGGGAACGACGGCGCCGCCGCTCACGGTGGTGGGCGGCGGCGTCGACGATCATGAAGTGGGCCGGGAGGGCGTCACTCCCATTCGATGGTGCCCGGGGGCTTGCTCGTCACGTCCAGGACGACGCGGTTGACGTCCGCGACCTCGTTCGTGATGCGGGTGGAGATCTTGGCGAGCACGTCGTACGGCAGGCGCGACCAGTCGGCGGTCATGGCGTCCTCGGAGGAGACCGGGCGCAGCACGATCGGGTGGCCGTAGGTGCGGCCGTCGCCCTGGACGCCGACCGAGCGGACGTCGGCGAGCAGGACGACCGGGCACTGCCAGATCTCCCGGTCGAGACCGGCCGCGGTCAGCTCCTCGCGGGCGATGAAGTCCGCCTCGCGCAGCAGGTCCAGGCGCTCCTTGGTGACCTCGCCGACGATGCGGATGCCGAGGCCGGGGCCGGGGAACGGCTGGCGCTGGACGATCTCCTCCGGCAGGCCCAGCTCCTGGCCGACCATCCGGACCTCGTCCTTGAACAGCTGGCGCAACGGCTCGATCAGCTCGAACTCGATGTCGTCCGGGAGCCCGCCCACGTTGTGGTGCGACTTGATGTTGGCGGTGCCGGTGCCGCCGCCGGACTCCACGATGTCCGGGTACAGGGTGCCCTGTACCAGGAAGGCGACGTCCTCGCCGGCCGCGCCCGCCTCGGCGACGAGCTCGGCCTGGGCCTGCTCGAAGACGCGGATGAACTCGCGGCCGATGATCTTCCGCTTGGTCTCCGGGTCGCTGACGCCGGCGAGCGCGGTCAGGAAGCGCTCCTCGGCGTCGACCACCTTCAGCTGGACGCCGGTGGCGGCGACGAAGTCCTTCTCGACCTGCTCGGACTCGCCCTTGCGCTGGAGGCCGTGGTCGACGTACACGCAGGTCAGCTGGGAGCCGATGGCCTTCTGCACGATGGCCGCGGCCACCGACGAGTCCACGCCGCCGGAGAGCCCGCAGATCGCGCGCTTGGTGCCGACCTGGGCGCGGATCGCCGCGACCTGCTCCTCGACGACGTTCGTGGTCGTCCACTCCGGCGCGATGCCCGCGCCGCGGTACAGGAAGTGCTCCAGGATCTGCTGGCCGTGCGTGGAGTGCAGCACCTCGGGGTGGTACTGGACGCCGTAGAGCTTGCGCGCGTCGTCCTCGAAGGCGGCGACGGGCACCACGTCCGTGGAGGCGGTGACGGTGAAGCCGCTCGGGGCCGCCGAGCACGCGTCGCCGTGCGACATCCACACCGACTGCTCGGTGGGGGTGCCCTCGAAGAGCGTCGAGCCCGGCTTGCTGACGGTCAGCGCGGTGCGGCCGTACTCGCGGGCACCGTTGTCGTCCACCGTGCCGCCGAGCGCGACCGCCATCAGCTGGAAGCCGTAGCACATGCCGAAGACCGGGATCCCGGCCTCGAAGATCGCCTTGTCGAGCGAGGGGGCGCCCTCGGCGTAGACGGAGGAGGGGCCGCCGGAGAGGATGATCGCCTTCGGGTTCTTCGCGAGCATCTCGTCCACCGGCATGGTGCTGGGGACGATCTCGCTGTAGACCCGGGCCTCGCGGACGCGACGGGCGATGAGCTGGGCGTACTGCGCTCCGAAGTCCACTACCAGGACAACGTCCGGGGTGAGCTCGGGGGCGGCTGGGGTCGCTGATGCCACGGGCGGCCTTCCGGCGTTGTGTACGAGGGGTCGGAGCTCGATTCTACCGTTCCTCCAGGGGCGCTCCCCCGTCTCACCATCCGGGCGCCGGCTGGCTGCCGGGCGTGCCCGTGGCCATACTGGTCCGCATGTCCTCGAGCACGCACTCCGCGATCTTCGCGTTTACCTATGGCACCGGCTGGTCCGGCTGCCATGGTCGTGCTGCTTGAGCAACTGACAAGCGACTTCCCCGGCGCCCCGGACCTTTCGGTCCGGGGCGTCCGTCGTCTCCGGGCCGGTGCGGGGCCTCACACCACAGGAGACACGACGATGAGCGACACCACAGCAGCGGTCATCACGGCGCCGGCGCCGTCCACCCCCGCGCCCGCCGGGACCGGAGCGCGGACGGACGAGGCGGTGGCCCTCATCACGGGGGCGCGCGGCCGGATCGACGATCTCGACACCCGGATCATCGCGCTGGTCACCGAACGGATGGCCGTCTCGGCGGAGATCCAGCGGGCCCGGATCGCGTCGGGCGGGCGGCGGGTGAACCTCTCCCGCGAGATGGAGGTGCTGAACCACTTCAGCGACGAGCTGGGCAAGCCCGGTACGACCCTCGCGATGACCCTGCTGGAGTTGTGCCGCGGCCGCGTGTGACGTTTCTGCTGACGTACCCGACCGTCCCCCGTTCGGGCGGCGTCACCCGTACGACACGTGACCGGCCCGGGCTCCTTTCGTTGGTCCAGGTGTCCGTGCCAGCCAGGGGCGGTCGACCACAACCACGCGTGGACAGACAGGATGCCGCCCAGACGCAGCTGGGCGGGGTGTCACTGCGGAGCGATGAGGCCTGCCCGTTCGTGCGGCAGGCCGTGGGACCTCGCTCCGTGCTCCGTGGCCGAAGGGCAGGGGACAGCCGGACGGTCACAACTCCAAAGAGGCGGTCGGATCCCAGGACGCTGGAATCCGGCCGCTCTGCGGAACCACACTGCGAACCACTCTGCGAAAACCCTAGTACACCCTGCGTGACATCCGTCAGACCGCCTTGGGCGGGATCGGCGGGACGGGCAGCAGCGGCAGCCGGAGGGCCGCGAACGCCTCCTCCGGGACGGCCGGGGTCCGCGGCTGGACCGCGGAGAGACGCACGTACGCCTCGCCCTGGGCGGGACGCGCGTCCTCGTCCCCGTTGTTGGGCCAGAACGACATCGCCCGCTCGGCCTGGGCGGTGATCGTCAGCGAGGGGTTCACCCCGAGGTTGGCGGAGACGGCGGCGCCGTCCACCACATGGATGCCCGGGTGCCCGTAGAGCCGGTGGTACGGGTCGATCACGCCGTGCTCGGCGTCCTCACCGATGGCGCAGCCGCCGAGGAAGTGCGCGGTGAGCGGCGTCCCCATCAGCTCGCCCACGTTGCTGCCGGCGAAGCCGTTGATCTCCTCGGCGATGAGCCGGGCCGCCTCGGCGCCCTCGGGGAGGTAGACCGGGTTGGGCGCCCCGTGTCCCTGCTTGGCGGTGAGCAGTCCCTTGCCCAGGCCCTTGGGCTTGCGGTACGTGGTCAGCGAGTTGTCCAGCGACTGCATGACCAGGCCGATGATGGTCCGCTCCGACCAGCGGCGGTTGGACAGCGACCGGAGCGTGAGCAGCGGGTGGCGCGCGCAGGCAGCCGCGAAGGCGAGCGCCTTGGGGGCGCGGGTGCCGTGCGGGACCTGGAGGATCGTCAGGGCGCCCATGGAGTTGGAGCCCTTGCCGTAGCGGACCGGCTCGATGTGGGTGTTGGCGTCGGGGTGGATCGAGGACGTGATCGCGACGCCCTTGGTGAAGTCGACCTCCGGCACGCCGTGCGCCTTGCGGTAGCGGCGGTTGTCGGTCTGGGCGCCGACCAGCGCCTCGGAGTTGGTGCGGGTCAGTTCGCCGAGCCGCGCCGAGATGCCGGGCAGCTCGCCCGCGTCGCGCATCGAGTGCAGCAGCGTCTGCGTGCCGTACGTGCCGGCCGCGACGACGATCTGCCGGGCCCGCAGCACCTGCCGCTTGCCCTTGCGCTTCCGGTCGGTGGGCGCGGTCGCGACGCGGTAGCCGCCGGTGGGGTCCTCGGAGAGGCCGACGACGGTCGTCATGGGGTGGATGACGGCGCCGGCCTTCTCGGCGAGGTGCAGGTAGTTCTCGTTGAGGGTGTTCTTGGCGCCGTGCCGGCAGCCGGTCATGCACTCCCCGCACTCGGTGCAGGCGCGCCGCGAGGGCCCGGCGCCGCCGAAGTACGGGTCGGCGACCTCGCCGCCCGGCTCGGCCTTCGCCTCGCCGTCGGCGTCCTGGCCGTCCCCGAAGAAGACGCCGACCGGCGCCATGTGGAACGTGTCGCCGACGCCCATCTTCTCGGCGGCGGCCTTCAGGTGCACGTCCGAGGGGGTGAGCGTCGGGTTGAGCCGGACGCCGAGCATGCGCTGGGCCTGGTCGTAGTACGGCTTCAGCTCCGCCTGCCAATCGGTGATGTGGCCCCACTGGCGGTCGTCGAAGAAGGCCTTCGGCGGCACGTACAGGGTGTTGGCGTAGTTCAGCGATCCGCCGCCGACGCCCGCGCCCGCCAGCACCAGCACGTTGTTCAGCAGGTGGATGCGCTGGATGCCGTACAGGCCGAGCGACGGCGCCCAGAGGAAGTTGCGGATGTCCCAGGAGTTCTTGGGCAGCGTCTCGCGCGTGTACCGGCGCCCGGCTTCGAGTACGCCGACGCGGTATCCCTTCTCCGTCAGGCGCAGCGCGGACACCGATCCGCCGAAGCCGGAGCCGATGACGATGACGTCGTAGTCGTAGCCGGGCAGGTCACGCGACACAGGTTCCTCCGTAGCGGATGTTGCCTTCGAACTGCCTGCAGGAAATGGGGCCCGCGCGGGTCAGCGCAGCCGGAACACCTTCATCGCGCGCAGCGAGCGGCTCATGAAGGCCGCGTACTTCTCGTCGTCCATGCCCATCGACGGCGCCATCGGCAGCAGCCGCTGCGTCGCGACGGTCTGCGCCTCGGTGAACTTGAGGATGCCCTCGGAGCCGTGCCGGCGGCCGAGGCCCGAGTCCTTCATGCCGCCCATCGGGGCCCGGACGCTGCCGTACGCGGGGGCGTACCCCTCGTTGACGTTGACGGTCCCGGAGCGCAGCCGGGCGGCGATGCGCCCGCCGCGGCGGGTGTCCTTGGTCCAGACGCTGGAGTTGAGGCCGTACGGGGTCGCGTTGGCGCGCTCCACGGCCTCGTCCTCGTCGCGGAAGCGGTAGACGGAGACGACGGGCCCGAAGGTCTCCTCGGTGCAGACCGACATCGGCGCCTCGACCCCGTCCAGGATCGTCGGCTCGTAGACGTACGGGCCGATGTCCGGGCGGGCCTGCCCGCCGGTGAGGACGGTGGCGCCCTTGGAGCGGGCCTCGTCCACGTGCCGGCTGACGGTCTCCAGCTGGCGCTCCCCGGCCAGCGATCCCATGCCGGCGCCGAAGGCGAGGGACGTGCCGAGCTTGAGCGCCCTGGTGCGGGCGGTGAACTTCTCCACGAAGGCGTCGGCGACGGACTCGTCCACGAAGAGCCGCTCGATGGAGACGCAGAGCTGGCCGGCGGAGGCGAAGCAGGCGCGGACGGCGCCTTCGGCGGCCTTGTCCAGGTCGGCGTCGCGCAGCACGAGCATGGCGTTCTTGCCGCCGAGTTCGAGGGAGACGCCGATCAGCCGGCCGGCGGCGCGCTGGGCGACCTCGCGGCCGGTGCGGGTGGAGCCGGTGAAGGAGACGTAGTCGGCGTGCTCGACCAGGGCCGGGCCGACGACCGGGCCGTCGCCGATCACGATCTGCCACACGTCGGCGGGGAGGCCGGCCTCGATGAGCTGCTCGCGGGCCCACAGGGCGGTGAGCGCGGTCTCGGTGTCGGGCTTCATGACGACGGCGTTGCCCGCGGCGAAGGCGGGCAGCGCGTCGCCGACCGACAGCTCGAAGGGGTAGTTCCAGGGGGCGATCTGCCCGACGACACCGCGCGGCTGGCGCAGCTCGACCACCTTCGTCAGGACCGGGACGGCGCCGCCGTGGCCCTTGGGCCGAAGGTACGCGGGGGCGCGGCGCCCGTAGTGGCGCGCGGACATGACGACGGCCTGGACCTCTTCGTGCGCGTGCAGCCGGGCCTTGCCGGTCTCCAGCTGGATGAGGTCCAGGACCTCGCTCTGCCGGCTGAGCACCAGGTCGTGGAAGCGCAGCAGCACGGCGGCGCGCTGCCGGACGGGCGTGGCCGCCCAGGCGTGCTGCGCTGCGCGGGCCCGCTCGAAGGCGGTCGCGACCTCGTCCGGGGTGGCCTGCGGGAGGTCGGCCAGCTTCTCGCCGGTGGACGGGGTGTGGTTGCTGGTGCGGCCGCTGCCGATGACGCCGCGCGTCAGCCGCGCGACGAGGTCCGGGGTGACGACGTCCTGGGCTCCTCTGGCGGTGGTGGGTGCCGCCGGGTTGCCGTCGATGGGGCGCGTGGTGCCGAGCGAGTCCGTCATAGCGGCGAGATTACGGCTGATGCGCGCCGCTGGGTACCCATCAGTAGCTACTTTTCACCTGACGAGCACAATTAAGCCAGTAATCGCTGGCATGATCTTGATCTGCGCAGCTCAGCGGGGCCGAACTCGGGAGTTCAGCGCGGGGTGAACGTGTTCACCGCCGTGTCGAAGATGTGCCGGCCCTCCTCGGACTTCTTCACCGGCGACGAGACCCACATGTCGTACTGCCGCCCGTTCTCGATCCAGCACAGGTCGAAGGTGCGGCGCGCGCCGCCGCCCGGGTAGCCGTCCCAGGTGAACTCCCACAGCGCGGCCGGGCCGCCGTCCTTCGTCGTCTCGGTGACGAAGCCGTCCCGGTACCCCTTGTACGCGCCCGCGCCGGCGCGGTGCTGCGCGGTCATCACCGCTATCGGGCCCTTCGGGTCCGGCGGATCGCTGCGGACACCGAACCGGAACTCCTGACCCGGCGAGTAGTAGAAGACCCGCGGCGGGACGACCGACCGGTCGAAGCCGGTGGGGAGCACCACCGAGAAGCCCGAGGTGTCCTTGACGGTACGGAACCCGGCCGGGACGGGGCTGGGGGCGGGGGTGGTGGGCGCGGTGGCGGTGGTGGGCGGGGACGACGTGGCCGGCTTGCCCGGCGCGGCCGACGAGGGCTGCGGCCGCACGGCGGCGCTGCCGGTGCCGCCGTCGCCGGCGTTCATCGTCAGCACGGCCGCGGTCACGCCGCCGCCGAGGACCAGGGCGAGCAGCGCCCCCACCAGCACGCCCCTGCGGGACCTGCGGGCCGCGGGAGGCGCGACGGGGAACGGGGAGGGGGTCAGCGGCGGGGTCGGGTCGTCGACCGGCCGCGGGGCGGGCTCCGGCGGGACCACGGTGTCCTGGGTGACGGTCGGGACGTGTCCGGTGTCCCCCGCCTCGCCGGTCTCGGCGTACGTGCTCAGCCACCGCTCCGCCGCCACCGCGCCCATCCGGCGGCCGGTGTCGCGCTCCAGCAGCGCGGTGACGACCGGCAGCAGCGGGCCCACGCTGGCGGGCGGGCGGATCTCGTCGAAGACGACGGCGTGCAGCACCCCGCCTATCGAGTCGCGGCGGAACGGCGAGTGCCCGTCGACGGACGCGCACAGCAGCACCCCCACCGACCACAGGTCGGACTCCGGCCCGGCCGTCGCCCCCGACATCCGCTCCGGCGAGGTGTACTCGGGCGAGCCGACGAAGACCCCCGTCTCGGTCAGCGTGATGCTCCCCGACACCCGCGCGATCCCGAAGTCGGTGAGCACGACCCGGCCGGTCTCCCGCTCGATCAGGACGTTGGCGGGCTTGATGTCCCGGTGCAGCACCCCGCGTTCGTGGGCGGCGTGCAGCGCGCCCGCCACGGCCGCGCCGATCCTGGCCGCCTCGCGCGGCTCCACCGGACCGTCCTTGGCGAGCACGTCGGCGAGCGAGCGGCCGTCGATCAGCTCCATCACTATCCACGGGCGGCCGTCCTGCTCGACCACGTCGTGCAGGACCACCACGTGCGGATGCCGGATCTGCGCCACGCTGCGGGCCTCGCGCAGCGCGCGGTCCCGGTACAGCTGCTGCTCGCCGTCGGACAGGCCCTCGTCGAAGTGCAGCTCCTTGACCGCGACCTGCCGGTCCAGCAGCTCGTCGGTCGCCCGCCACACGGTGCCCATACCGCCGCGCCCCAGCCGCCCGGTGATCCGGTACCGGCCGGCGACGGGTCCCGGGAGCCCGGACATGTAAGGGGACGCCCCGTGTCCCCCGTCGCTCGCCATGGATCCCATCATGCCGCACGGACCCGCGACCGGACCGCGCACCGTCAGGTCACCGAAACCGCTGCGGCGATCGCCCTTCCGCCCACAGGTCGTCCGAGCGGGCGGTCAGTCCTTCGGGCGGTACGTTTCCGCTGCCTTGTCGAAGATGCGCTGGACGTCGGCGCGCTGGCTGTCCGGGCCGATGACCAGGACCAGGTGGTACTTGCCGTCCTGGAGCAGGGCGAGGTTGCGGGCGTAGACCTGGTGGCCGCCCGCGTCGCGCCAGCTGTACTCGCCCTCGGCGGCGGGCGATCCGTTCACGTCGAGCGTCCGCAGCGCGCCGGCCGAGGCCCACTGCGAGGCGCGGAACGCGGCCAGCTCGGGTTCGTTCGCCTGGTACGCCATCGGGTCGCTGCCCGCGTCGGAGGCCGGGTCGCGGCCGGGGACCACGATCAGCTGGAAGTCGCCGCCGGTGTAGCGGATCTGGTCCTGGGCGTTCTTGCCCTGCCGCTGCCAGCCGGTGTGCACGGCGATCGTGAAGCCCGCGTCGTCCGTGCGCAGCGCGAAGTCGCCGCCGAGGTCGGTGGCCGGCTGCGCGCTCGTCGCCGGGGGCTGCTTGCTGGGCGGCGGCGCCGCGGACGTCGGGGCGGTGCTCGGCGCGGTGGTGGGGGCCTTGGCGGTGGTCTTGTCGTCGGAGCCGGAGCCCGGCATCCGGGCCGGGACCGTCCGGTTGGCCGGGCCGGCTCCGCTGCCGTCGTCGGTGGTGTTGCGCGGCATCATCACCAGCGCGTACGCCACCACGGCGACCAGCAGGAGCAGCACGAGGATCAGCAGCCGGGCGCCCAGGCTGCGCGGGCCGCGCTGCTTCCCCGCCTTCGCGGCCTTCGGCGCCTTCGTGCGGCCCTGCCGCGCGGGGGCGACCCGGGCGTGCCGCCGGTGGGTGGTGCCGGACAGCCCCTCGGCGGAGGCGGCCGCCGCGGCCCTGCGGCGGCGGACCAGCTCGCCCCTGCGCCGCACGATCGGCAGCTTGCGCGGGTCCGTGGGGACCGGCACCGTGCGCAGCCCCAGGTCGGGCTCGGGCGCGGAGCGGATCAAGGAGCGCAGCCAGCCCTCCAGTTCGTCGAAGTCCGGGCGCTCCTCGGGGTCCGGGCGCAGCAGCGACTCGACGATGGGCCGCAGCGGCCCGCTCTCCTCGGCGAAGGCGGCCGGTTCCGCGCAGACCAGCTGGACGAGCTCGGGCGCGCTCTCCTCGGGGTAGGGCGGGTGGCCCTGGACGCTGCGGAAGAGCAGCGAGCCCAGCGCCCACAGGTCGGCCGCCGGGCCGACGGGCGGGGCGAGCTGCCAGTTCTCGTGGACGGGGGTGGCCTGCTCCGGCGCCCAGCGCTCGGTGACCGGCCCGACGACGGTGATCCGGGCCTGCCGGGCCCGCTCCTGCTCCAGCGTGGTGTCGGGTCCGCCCCAGCCCGCGGCGTTCCCCCCGGCCATCACCTCCGCCGGGACCGGGTCGTAGCCGCACAGCGCCTCCTGCGCGGCACCGGCCGCCAGGCCGGACAGCATCGCGCGGCCGTCGTCGCAGACCAGGACCGTGCTGGCGGTGACGTTGCGGTGGGTCCAGCCGTAGGCGTGCAGGACACGCAGCGCGACCAGCACGTCGGAGGCGATCTCCGCGGCGCGGTAGTGGCCGAGCCGCTTGTCGACCAGTAAGGACGCGAGCGGCCGGGCGTTGACCAGCTCGCTGGCGATCCACAGGCTGCCGTCCTCGATGAAGATGTCGAAGACCTGCACCAGGCGCGGGTGATCGGGTATCGCGGCGGCGGCGCGTGCGGCGTCCAGCGCCCGCTGCGCGCTGTCGCTCGTACGGTCCGGGCCGTGGCCCAGCGGATCGCCGTACGGCCCGGCGCTGATCAGTTCCGCGCTGACGACCTCCGGCAGCAACACCTGGCGGACCAGCACCTCCTGGCCGCTGTACGTGTCGAAGGCGCGCGTTTCGACCAGTTCGTACTCGTCCGCGGGAGGCCGGGGCAGGCGATAGCGGTCGGCGAGCACGCGACCCGCGTATTCGTCCACGACGCCTCCCCAAAAGCGTCAGATCCGGTCCGGACCGGATGCAATCTGGATGCGGACAGTCCGCCGTCTTTCACGATACGTGCCCGGGGCATGCCCCGTGACCCGCTCCACACAGATCAGTTACCCGGTTTGAAGGTGCTGAAGAACGTCTGGAGCATCTGCTGCACGGCCGGGGTGTCCCACTGGTCGGCGGGAGCGGAGAACATGATGGCGAAACCCTGGTGGTCGTTGACGACGAACCCGCGGTTCAGGACGCGCGCCTTGAGGCCGCCCTTCTCGGTCCGCGCGAAGTTCCAGTCGGCCGCGGTGGGGTAGCCCCGGTAGTTGACCGCCGTGATCGGCGACAGCAGCCGGTAGCCGTTGCTGGACGACCGCACCGAGGGCTCGTTGTTCTGCCAGGCCGCCGCCGCGTCCTTGCCCGGCTGGTCGGTGAAGTCGATCTGCACCCGCGGGAAGCCGCCGTCGGCGCTGAATATGAAGCTGTCCGCGCCCGCGCCGCCGGTCTTGTGCCAGCCCGTGGGCAGCGCGATGGAGAAGTGGCCCGCGGTCACGACGCCGTAGCCGGGCGGCACGGTGCCGCCCGCGCCCGCCGGCGGGTTCGCGGAGGTGCCCGTGCTGCTCCCCGTCGAGGCACCCGGGCCCGTGGACGGGTTCGCCGACGGCTGCTGCCCGGACGCGCTGGTGCTCCCCTTCGACGGGGTGGGGGACGGCTTGCCGGGCGCCGAGGACGAGGCACCCGGCTTGGAGTCCGGCGTCTGGTCCCCGTCACCGGCGTTGGCCAGCGCGAAGCCGATCGCGGTGCCGACGACGGCGAGGACCACGGCGATGACCGCGATGATCAGGACCTTGCGCGGCACGACGTCGGTGATCGGCGCGCGCGGCGCCTTGGACGCGCTGTCCGGCTCGCCCGGCTCCGCCGCCGGTCGCGGCTTCGCGGCCTTCGCCGCCTTGGCGGCCCCGGCCGCGGTCGCGGAGCCCGCCGCCGCGGCGGCGCCGCGCACCGAGCGCAGCGCGTTGCGGACCCGGGCCTGGTCGGCGGCGGCCTTGCGGGCCGCGGGCGGTGCGTCCGTCGGCGTGGGCTGCGGGTCGGGCGGCAGCGGGACGACGCGCGTGGCGGAGTTCCCCGGGTCGGTCGGCGGCGCGACCGGGTGCAGCGGCGCGGTGGCGACACGGGTGAGCAGGGTGCGCACGCCCGCGTCGTCCAGCCGCTCCGCCGGGTCCTTGATGAGCAGGCCGTTGATGGCGTCGGCGAGCGGGCCCGCGTTCACCATGGGGCCGACCGGCTCGGTCATGACGGCGGTCAGCGTGGCGATGGCCGAGCCCTTGTCGTAGGGCGGGCGGCCCTCGACCGACGCGTACAGCAGGGCGCCGAGCGACCACAGGTCGGCGGGCGGGCCGGGCTTCTGGCCGCGGGCGCGCTCCGGCGAGATGTACGAGGGCGCGCCGACGAGCATGCCCGTCGAGGTGACGGAGGGGTCGCCGTCGATCTGCGCGATGCCGAAGTCGCTGAGCACCACGCGGCCGTCGTCCGCGATCAGGACGTTGGACGGCTTGACGTCGCGGTGGAGGATGCCCTCCTTGTGCGCGGCCTTCAGCACGTCGAGCACCACGAGCGCGACCTCGGCGGCGCGCTGCGGGGTCAGCGGGCCGTCCTCACGGATGGCGTCGGACAGCGAGCGGCCCTCGACCAGCTCCATGACGATCCAGGGCCGGTCGTCCTCCTCGACGACATCGAACACGGTGACCGCGCCGGTGCCCCGGATCCGCGCGGTGGCCTTCGCCTCGCGCAGGGTGCGGGTGATGAGCCGGCGCTTCTCGTCCTCGTCGACATTTCCGGGGAAGCGCAGCTCCTTGACGGCGACGGTCCGGCCGAGGGTTTCGTCCTCCGCGCGCCAGACCGTGCCCATGCCGCCCTTGCCGAGGACCTCGCCCAGCCGGTACCGGTCGGCGAGGAGACGTCCGTCGGTGCCTTGCGCCTGGCCCATGAATTCCCCTGCGGTCACTGGTGATGTGGGTCCCATCATCGCCGACCGGAGGCCTTCGAAGCGAACCCGGCTTACTGCGCGGACGGCCTGAAACCGGCCACCGCGTTGTCGAACACCGGCTTGTACTCGTCCCATTGGGACTTGGGAGCGGACAGGTAGATGGCGTACTCGCGTTCGCCTTCCTTCCCGAATCCCAGATCTATGGCCCGATAGTCGCGTTTACTGCCTTTGAACGTGAACTGCCATATGGCGGCGTTCTGTCCGAATACGGTCGTCGGCTGCATCCGTTCCTGGTGGTAGCCGGCCAGGGTGTCGCGCACCTTGGTCTCCAGGGACTTGAAGTGCGCGAGGTGGTCGGGGCCCGCGTAGTCCAGGACGCTGACCTTGAGCCCCACGAGCCCGGTGGGATCGATGTAGTTGATCTCTCCGTCCGCCAGCGAGCGCCGCCAGCCCTTGGGTACAGGCATCGCATACCCCTTGGCGTCCTCTTTCACCATCCGGTAGTTCTTCGGCAGCGGCGGGGCCGTGCTCGTGGACGGCGAGGGGCTGGGGGTCGGGCTGCTGGGCTGCGGCGACGCGGTGTGCGCCCCGGAGCCTCCTGCCCGGTCGTCGCCGGTGTCCCGGAAGTACGCGTACGCGGCGGTCCCGCCGGCCGCGACGGCGGCGGCGGTGAGCAGCGCGACGACCCACCGGCCCCGGCGCCCCTGCCGCGGGGCGGCGGGCGGGCCGCCGGCGGCGGTCGCCGAGGTGCCGGGGACCGGCTCGGCGCCGTGGTTGACCGTCACCTGCGCGGTCTGGCGCGCCGGTTCCCGCGGTCCGCCGGCCCGGGAGGCGGCGGGCGCGACCGCGTGCGACGCGGCCGGAGCGCGCTCGAACCGCGTGGTGTCCGCCTCGCCGGCCGGCAGCCGCAGCAGCCGTTCCGCCTCCTCCGCCGACATCCGCTCGGCCGGGTCCTTGGCGAGCAGCCCGGCGATGACGTGTTCCAGCGGCCCGGCGTTGGCGGCGGGCAGCACGGGGTCCTCGGAGATGGCGTACGCGGTCTCGATCGCGGTGTCCCGGCGGAACGGCGAGGTCCCCTCCACCGCCTGGTAGAGCGTCGCGCCCAGCGCCCACAGGTCACCGGCGGGGCCGGGCTGTTGGCCCTTGATGCGCTCGGGCGAGAGGAAGTCGATGGAGCCGATCAGCTCGCCGGTGCGGGTGAGCGTCGAGGTGCCGGACGCCTGCGCGATGCCGAAGTCGGTCAGCACCACCCGCCCGTCCTCGCCGAGCAGGACGTTGCCCGGCTTCACGTCGCGGTGCAGCACCCCGGCGCGGTGCGCGGCCCGCAGCGCGGCGACCATGCCGCGGCCGATCCGCGCCGCCTCCTGCGGCGGCAGCGCGCCGTCCTTCTTCAGCGCCTCGCCGAGCGTCATGGACGGGACGTACTCCATGACGATGGTCGGCAGGCCCGCGTCGTCCACCACGTCGTGCACGACGATGACGTTCGGGTGGCTGATCCGGGCCGCGGCACGCGCCTCCCGGCGGGTGCGCTCGAAGATGGTGGCCAGTTCGTCCTCGTGCAGATGGGGCTGCGGGGGGTGCAGCTTCTTCACCGCCACCTGGCGGCCGAGCAGTTCGTCCTCGGCGCGCCACACGGTGCCCATGCCCCCGCGGCCTATCCGCTCGACCAGCCGGTACCGGCCGGCCACGAGTCGCCCCGCCTCCGCGTGATCAGACACCATGCGCCCCTCTGCTCCCCCGCTGGTCTAAAGGGGAACGATATCCGGCGCCCCCAGCCGTGCCGCGTCCGCGGTGGTGTCGTCGGGCTGCCGCTGGGACTCGCGCTCCGCCTCGACGCGCTTGTGGTAGTGCTCGACCTCCTTCTCGATCTGGCCCTTGTCCCAGCCCAGGACGGGTGCCATGAGTTCGGCGGCCTCGCGGGCGCTCAGCGTCCCGCGGTCGAAGGTCTCGATCGAGATACGGGTCCTGCGGGTCAGCACGTCGTCGAGGTGCCGGGCGCTCTCGTGCGACGCCGCGTACACGATCTCGGCCCGCAGGTAGTCCTCGGCGGCCGGCAGCGGGTCGCCCAGCGACGGGTCGTCCACGATCAGCTGCAGGACCTCCTCGGTGAGCGCGCCGTATCGATTCAGCAGGTGCTCGATCCGGGCGACGTGCAGCCCCGTCCGGGCCGCGAGGCGGGCCCGCGCGTTCCACAGCGCGTGGTAGCCCTCGGCGCCGACCAGCGGCACCTCCTCGGTGATGCACTCGGCGACCCGGTGGTCCAGCCCGTGCACGGCCTCGTCCACCGCGTCCTTCGCCATCACCCGGTACGTCGTGTACTTGCCGCCCGCGACGACCACCAGGCCCGGCAGCGGGTGCGCCACCGTGTGCTCGCGCGAGAGCTTGCTCGTCGCGTCCGACTCGCCCGCCAGCAGCGGCCGCAGCCCCGCGTACACGCCCTGGACGTCGTCCCTGGTCAGCGGGGTGTGCAGCACCGAGTTGACGTGTTCGAGCAGGTAGTCGATGTCGGCGCTGGACGCGGCCGGGTGCGCCTTGTCCAGGTCCCAGTCGGTGTCGGTGGTGCCGACGATCCAGTGCCGTCCCCACGGGATGACGAAGAGCACGCTCTTCTCGGTCCGCAGGATCAGCCCGGTCGTGGAGTGGATGCGGTCCTTCGGCACGACCAGGTGGATCCCCTTGGACGCCCGGACGTGGAACTGCCCGCGCTCGCCGATCAGCGACTGGGTGTCGTCCGTCCACACCCCGGTCGCGTTCACGACCTGCTTGGCGCGGACCTCGTAGGTGCCGCCGCCCTCCACGTCCTCCACCTTGGCGCCGACCACGCGCTCGCCCTCGCGGAGGAAGCCGATCACCCGCGCCCGGTTGGCGACCTGGGCGCCGTACGCCGAGGCGGTCCTGACCAGCGTGGTGACGTAGCGCGCGTCGTCCATCTGGGCGTCGTAGTACTGCAACGCGCCGACCAGGGCGTCCTTCTTGAGGGCGGGGGCGACCCGCAGCGCGTGCTTGCGCGTCAGGTGGCGGTGCACGGGCAGCCCGCGGCCGTGCCCCGACGAGAACGACATGGCGTCGTA
Organism: Streptomyces sp. NPDC006733; assembly: GCF_040636125.1. Lineage (NCBI taxonomy): Bacteria > Bacillati > Actinomycetota > Actinomycetes > Kitasatosporales > Streptomycetaceae > Streptomyces > Streptomyces sp. NPDC006733. The sequence goes on from NZ_JBEYJD010000016.1 coordinate 128,714, forward strand.
CAGGGCGACGCCGGAGCCGGCGTAGAACCGCTCCCAGCCCTTGTGCTGCAACGGGTACAGGAACGGCACCGGCTTCACCAGGTGCGGCGCGAGGCGCTCCAGCAGCAGGCCGCGCTCCTTGAGCGCCTCGCGCACCAGGGTGAAGTCGAGCATCTCCAGATAGCGCAGACCGCCGTGGATCAGCTTGCTGGAACGGCTGGAGGTGCCGGACGCCCAGTCCCGCGCCTCGACCAGACCGGTCGACAGCCCGCGGGTCGCCGCGTCGAGCGCGGTACCGGCGCCGACCACGCCGCCGCCCACGACCAGGATGTCGAGCTCCTCGTCCGCCATTCGGGCGAGAGCGGCCTCGCGCTGCGCCGGGCCCAGTGTTGTCGTCCGCATTCGTGCCTCCTGTTGTGGAGCAGGTGCGTGCGCCCCGTCACTCGATAGTGACCGCCGCAACGTCCGGCAGCCACCTCTGCGGGTTCCGGCACCCCCGTACCGTCCCCCTGTCCTGGCGGGATCACCCCGGCGATACCGGCGCGCCGTGCAGTCATATCAGCGTTATGTCTGGTTAGCCTGATTTGAAGCCATTCGTGGCTGCTAGGGAGAGGACTGACCCCCATGCCCGCAGACCTCGCCGTCATCGGACTCGGCCGCGCCGGGATCCTCCTCGCCCAAGCGGCCGCCGCCGCCGGAGTCGGCGTCATCGGATACGACGCCGACGAGCAGACCGTCGCGGACATCAACGCCGGCCGCGTCCCCTCCGGCTCGCTCGCCGCGGCCGACATCCGTCGCATGCTCGCCACCGGATTCCGCGCCACGTCCGACCCCTCCGTGCTCGGCCGGGTGAGGACCGCCGTGATCTGCGCCCCCACCCCGCTCGGCGCCGACCGCGCCCTCGACCTCAGCGCCGTGGCGGCCGCCGCACGGGCACTCGCCACGCACCTGCGGCCCCACACCACCGTGGTGCTCGAATCCACCGCCTACCCCGGCACCACCGAGGAAGTCCTGCTGCCCCTGCTGGAGGAGTCCGGCCTGCGGGCCGGCCGCGACTTCCACCTCGCCTACTCCCCCAGCCGCGTCGACCCCGGCAGCCGGGACCACCACATCCCCAACACCCCCAAGGTCATCGGCGGGTACACCTCCGCCTGCACCGAGGCGGCCGCCGCGTTCTACGGGCGCTTCGTCGAGCGCGTCGTCCGGGCCCGCGGGCTGCGCGAGGCCGAGACCGTCAAGCTGCTGGAGACCAACTACCGGCACGTCAACATCGCCTTCGCCAACGAGATGGCGGTCTTCTGCCACGACGTCGGCGTCGACCTGTGGGACGTCATCCGCTGCGCGGAGACCAAGCCGTTCGGCTTCCAGGCGTTCCGGCCCGGCCCCGGCGTCGGCGGACCGGGCGTCGCCCTCGACCCGAACTACGTCACCACCCGGGCCCGCACCCCCGGCTACCCGCTGCGCATCGTCGAGCTGGCCCAGGAGGTCAACGGCCGCATGCCGCGCTACGTCGTGCAGCGCGCGGCCGCCCTGCTGAACGAGCACGGCAAGTCACTGCGCGGCGCCCGCGTCCTGCTGCTCGGCGTCACGTACAAGGCCGACCTGGCCGACCAGGAGAACGCCCCCGCCCGCGAGATCGGCTCCCGGCTGATCGAACTGGGCGCCCAGATCTGCTACCACGACCCCTACGTCCCCGAGTGGCGCGTCCTGGACCGCCCCATCCCCCGCGCGGACTCGCTGTGGGAGGCCGCCGCCGACGCGGACCTGACGCTCCTGCTGCAGCACCACCGCACGTACGACCTCCAAGGCCTGGCCGTCAAGGCGCAGTTGCTCCTCGACACCCGCGGCGCGACCCCCGTGGGAGCCGCCGCCCGCTTGTAGCGGACCGGTAGCGGTCACGTAACGGCCCCACGAAACGTCTTGTCGCACTGTCATATCGGACTGCTAGCCTTCGGGGCCTTCTCTCGCACGCGACACTCCTGTGCGATTCAAACCTTCCGTCCCCGGGGGACCCATCATGAGCCAGTCGTACCCACCGCCACCGCAGCAGGGCGGCAACCCCTACGGTCAGCAGCCCCCGCAGGGCGGCAACCCGTACGGTCAGCAGCCTCCGCAGGGCGGATTCCCGCAGCAGGGCCAGCCGGGCCAGCAGCCCGGCGGCTTCGGCGGCGGCTACCCGCCGCCGGCCCCGCTGCCGCCGGCCCGCAACAACGCGGGACTCGGCATCCTCGTCGGTGTCCTCGCGATGATCGTCGCCGCGCTGGCGTACGGCGGGCTCATCAAGGTGACCGAGCATGAGATCGGCTGGGCGGCCCTGGGAGTCGGCGCCCTGGTCGGTGTCGCGGTCGGCAAGGTCGGCGGCAGCAACCCGATCCTGCCGATCATCGCCATCCCGCTCGCCCTGCTCGGCGTCTACTGCGGCCAGATCTTCGGCATCGCGCTGACCATCGCCGACCTGCCCGGCGCTCCCGATGTCCTGACGATCCTCACGGACCACTTCGACCTCGTGCAGGAGGCGTGGAAGGAGAACGTCGGCGGCATGGACATCCTCTTCTTCGGCCTGGCCGGCGTCGAGGGCTTCGTCATCGCCAAGCGCGTCGCTGCCTGATCCCGCTCGCGCTGACGTGAAGGGGCCCGGACCGCAGCGCTGCGGTCCGGGCCCCTTCGCGTCAGCGCGAGCGGGTCAGCGCGTGTGCGCCGGCGACACCGTCACCTCGACCCGCTGGAACTCCTTCAGGTCCGAGTAGCCCGTGGTGGCCATCGAACGGCGCAGCGCGCCGAAGAAGTTCATCGAGCCGTTGGGCGCGTGCGACGGGCCGAGGAGGATCTCCTCCGTCGTGCCGGCGGTGCCCAGGTTCATGCGCTTGCCGCGCGGCAGCTCCGGGTTGACCGCCTCCATGCCCCAGTGGAAGCCGCGGCCCGGCGCGTCCGTGGCACGGGCCAGCGGGGAGCCCATCATCACGGCGTCGGCGCCGCAGGCGATCGCCTTCGGCAGGTCGCCGCTGGAGCCGAAGCCGCCGTCGGCGATGACGTGCACGTACCGGCCGCCGGACTCGTCCATGTAGTCGCGGCGGGCGGCCGCGACGTCCGCGACGGCGGTCGCCATCGGGACCTGGATGCCGAGCACGGCGCGCGTGGTGTGCGCGGCGCCGCCGCCGAAGCCGACCAGGACACCGGCGGCGCCGGTCCGCATCAGGTGCAGCGCGGCGGTGTACGTGGCGCAGCCGCCGACGATGACCGGGACGTCCAGCTCGTAGATGAACTGCTTCAGGTTGAGCGGCTCGTGCGAGCCCGAGACGTGCTCGGCCGACACGGTCGTGCCGCGGATCACGAAGATGTCCACGCCCGCGTCGACGACGGCCTTGGAGAACTGCGCGGTGCGCTGCGGGGAGAGCGCGGCGGCGGTGACGACACCCGCGTCACGCACCTCCTTGATGCGCTGCCCGATCAGCTCTTCCTTGATCGGCGCCGAGTAGATCTCCTGGAGGCGGGCGGTCGCGGCCGTCTCGTCCAGCTCGGCGATCTCGGCGAGCAGCGGCTCCGGGTCCTCGTACCGGGTCCACAGCCCTTCGAGGTTGAGCACGCCCACCCCGCCCAGGTTGCCGATGCGGATCGCGGTCTCCGGCGAGACCACCGAGTCCATCGGGGCGGCGAGGAAGGGGAGCTCGAAGCGGTAGGCGTCGATCTGCCAGGCGATCGAGACCTCCTTCGGGTCCCGGGTGCGGCGGCTGGGGACGACGGCGATGTCGTCGAATGCGTACGCCCTGCGGCCGCGCTTGCCCCGCCCGATCTCGATCTCAGTCACTGTTGGCCCTTCTTCGCTGGTCTACCCGCCCAGTATCCCCGAGCGGACAGGCGGAAGCCCGCAGACCATCGGTCCGCGGGCTCGCGCTGATGTTCTTCCGCAGGTCAGCGGCCGTGATAGTTCGGCGCCTCGACGGTCATCTGGATGTCGTGCGGGTGGCTCTCCTTGAGGCCGGCGGAGGTGATCCGCACGAAGCGGCCCTTGGTCGCCATCTCGTCGATGCTGGCGGCACCGACGTAGCCCATGGTCTGGCGCAGGCCGCCGACCAGCTGGTGCAGCACCGCGGAGAGCGGGCCGCGGTACGGGACCTGGCCCTCGATGCCCTCGGGGACGAGCTTGTCGTCCGAGGAGACCTCGGCCTGGAAGTAGCGGTCCTTGGAGTAGGACAGGCCCTGGCCGCGGGACTGCATCGCGCCGAGCGAACCCATGCCGCGGTACGACTTGAACTGCTTGCCGTTGATGAAGAGCAGCTCGCCGGGGCTCTCCTCGCAGCCGGCCAGCAGGCTGCCGAGCATCACGGTGTCGGCGCCGGCCGCGAGGGCCTTGCCGATGTCGCCCGAGTACTGCAGGCCGCCGTCACCGATCACCGGGACGCCCGCGGCCTGGCAGGCCACGGCCGCCTCGTAGATCGCGGTGACCTGGGGGACGCCGATGCCGGCGACCACGCGGGTGGTGCAGATGGAGCCGGGGCCGACGCCGACCTTGACGCCGTCCGCACCCGCGTCGATCAGCGCCTGGGCGCCGTCACGGGTGGCGATGTTGCCGCCGATGACGTCCACCGAGACGCTCGACTTGATCTTGGAGATCCAGCTCAGCGCGTTGCTGTTGTGGCCGTGCGAGGTGTCCACGATCAGGAAGTCCACCCCCGCCGCGACCAGGCCCTGGGCGCGCTCCAGCGCCTCGGGGCTGGCGCCGACGGCCGCGCCGACCAGCAGCCGGCCCTCGGCGTCCTTGGCGGCGAGCGGGTACTTCTCGGCCTTGACGAAGTCCTTGACGGTGATCAGGCCCTTGAGCCGGCCCTCGTCGTCGACCAGCGGAAGCTTCTCGATCTTGTGGCGGCGCAGCAGGCCGATCGCGTCCACGCCGGAGATGCCGACCTTGCCGGTGACCAGCGGCATGGGCGTCATGACCTCGCGCACCTGGCGCGAGCGGTCGCTCTCGAAGGCCATGTCGCGGTTGGTGACGATGCCGAGCAGCTTGCCCGCGGCGTCGGTGACCGGGACGCCGCTGATGCGGAACTTGGCGCAGAGCGCGTCCGCCTCGGCGAGTGTCGCGTCCGGGTGCACGGTGATCGGGTCGGTGACCATGCCGGACTCGGAGCGCTTGACCAGGTCGACCTGGTTGACCTGGTCCTCGATCGACAGGTTGCGGTGCAGTACGCCCACGCCGCCCTGCCGCGCCATGGCGATGGCCATCCGCGCCTCGGTGACCTTGTCCATCGCGGCGGACAGCAGCGGGATGTTGACCCGGACGTTGCGCGAGATACGGGAGGCGGTGTCGACCTGGTTCGGGAGCACCTCGGAGGCACCCGGCAGCAGCAGCACGTCGTCGTACGTGAGGCCGAGCATCGCGAATTTCTCGGGTACCCCTGCGGCGTTCAGAGTCATGACACCTTCCCAATGGTCTTGCCCGGCGAGTTGTTCAATGCTAGTGGACTCCGCCGGCATTCCCCGCTACTCCGTCGGGACCCCGGGACGACCGGCGGCGTTACGCGCTGAGGCCTCGGGGATCGCCGCCGGACGAGGCCTCGGCGGACTCCTCCGCGATGGCGCGCAGCCGGCTGAGGGCGCGGTGCTGCGCGACCCGGACGGCGCCGGGCGACATCCCCAGCACCTGCCCGGTCTCCTCGGCGGTGAGACCGACCGCGACCCGGAGCAGCACCAGTTCCCGCTGGTGCTCGGGAAGGTTGGCGAGCAGCTTCTTGGCCCAGGCCGCGTCGCTGCTGAGCAGCGCGCGCTCCTCGGGGCCGAGCGAGTCGTCCGGCTTCTCCGGCATCTCGTCGGAGGGCACGGCGGTGCTGCCCGGGCCGCGCATGGCGGCCCGCTGCAGATCCGCGACCTTGTGGGCGGCGATGGCGAAGACGAACGCCTCGAAGGGCCGCCCCTGGTCGCGGTAGCGCGGCAGCGCGCACAGCACGGCGAGGCAGACCTCCTGCGCGAGGTCGTCCACGAAGTGACGAGCATCACCGGGCAACCGCGACAGCCGGCCGCGGCAGTACCGCTCCGCCAACGGGTGCACGAGGGCCAGCAGATCGTGGGTCGCCTGCTCGTCACCGTCGACCGCACGGCGGACGAGTGCGCCGAAGGCTGCGTTGTCGCCGTTGGCCTCGTCTCGCATCGGTCCATGGTGCATGGCCGCAGGACTTTCTGCCGCATCGCGTGAGCCCTTGTGCACCGAAGCGTTATGCGCGGGGGCGTCGGCCGCCTTCACGGCGTCCCCCCGCTGCCCCGCCCGCCGATCCCCGAGGAAGTCCATACGTCAAGCATGCGTCCTCGCTCGGGAAACCGGTACGAGCGGAGCGGCCCCACCCGAAAGCCCACCGCGCATGGCCCTATGTCCACGGTCCTCTGTCCGCGGTTCTAGCGGACCAGGCCCCAGCGGAAGCCGAGCGCCACCGCATGGGCGCGGTCGGACGCGCCGAGCTTCTTGAACAGCCGCCGGGCGTGGGTCTTGACCGTGTCCTCGGAGAGGAACAGCTCGCGGCCGATCTCGGCGTTGGAGCGCCCGTGGCTCATGCCTTCGAGCACCTGGATCTCGCGCGCGGTCAGGGTCGGGGCGGCGCCCATCTCGGCGGAGCGCAGCCGGCGCGGGGCCAGCCGCCACGTCGGGTCGGCGAGGGCCTGGGTGACGGTGGCCCGCAGCTCGGCGCGCGAGGCGTCCTTGTGCAGGTACCCCCGGGCACCTGCGGCGACGGCGAGCGCCACGCCGTCCAGGTCCTCGGCGACGGTGAGCATGATGATGCGGGCGCCGGGGTCCGCGGAGAGCAGCCGGCGCACGGTCTCGACACCGCCGAGGCCGGGCATCCGGACGTCCATCAGAATGAGGTCCGAGCGGTCGGCGCCCCAGCGGCGGAGGACTTCCTCGCCGTTGGCCGCGGTCGTTACACGCTCGACGCCGGGCACGGTCGCGACCGCGCGGCGCAGGGCCTCTCGGGCGAGCGGGGAGTCGTCACAGACGAGGACGGAAGTCATGCCCGCCCTCCGCAGCTGAACCGCGTCACGTTGAGCCTCCAGGCTGTACGAAACTTCACCGTTGGGGCTGACGGCGTCGGGCATGTGCCCGAATCGTTCGTCCGCCAACCACTTCCGTACTCTCAACGACCCTCACTCGAAAGAGTTACGGAGTTTGGCTGCAGTAGCCAGCACTCTACGTGAGGGAACGAATACGGATCAGCCGTGACGCGGGCCCGCGGGGCGCACTTGGGGCGGACGCGGAAGCACTTCGCGCGCCCATGTGCCGGACATGCATCCCGCCGAACGGGTCCTATGTCGGAGTTTGAACTATTCGGATGCTCTTTGGCGCAATGCGCGGTGTTCGCGGCTAAATTTGTGATGAGTCATATTTACATCTACTTAGACAGTAGATGTACGGTCGAGAGCACCTGGCTCCTCACCACACCCTTCGAGGGGATGAGCAATGGCAGACTTCTCCCGCCTTCCGGGACCGAACGCCGATCTATGGGACTGGCAGTTGGTCGCGGCGTGCCGCGGCGTCGACAGCTCTCTGTTCTTCCACCCGGAAGGCGAGCGCGGTGCCGCACGAAGTGCCCGCGAGGCCTCCGCCAAGGAGGTCTGCATGCGCTGCCCGGTGCGCGCGGAGTGCGCGACGCACGCGCTGGCCGTCCGAGAGCCCTACGGAGTGTGGGGCGGACTGACGGAGGACGAACGCGAAGAGATGATGGGCCGCTCGCGGCACCGGCTGATGACCATGCAGCCGACGAACTGAAGAATCGTTTCTGCAGCTGAGGTGCGGGCTTCCGCGCCCGCTCCGCGGCCGAGGTGCGGGCTCTCGCGCCCGCCCCTGATCAGCGCAGTCCTGCCCGCGCCAGCCGGCCGAGCATCATGTCCACGGCCGGCACCTGGGCCAGGTCGGGCAGCGTGAGGGCCACCACCTCGCGCTGCACGGCCGGCAGCACCTCCAGCACCGCGACGCCCTTGGGCCGCACCGCCTCCAGCGCCAGCTCGGGCAGCACCGCGACGCCGAGCCCGGCCGCGACCAGACCCACCACCGCCGGGTAGTCGTCCGTCGCGAAGTCGATGCGCGGGGTGAACCCCGCGCGCTCGCACACCTCCACCAGATGGCGGCGGCAGCGCGGGCAGCCCGCGATCCACTCCTCCTCCGCCAGCTCCTCGATCCGCACCGGCCGGTCCCCGGCCGCGAGCCGGTGCCCACCCGGCACCAGCCCGACCAGCCGGTCGGTGAGCAGCGGCCGGACGACGAGGTCGTCCCACTGCTCCTCCGCCGGGGTCGGCAGATCGACGTACCGGAACGCCAGCGTGATGTCGCAGTCCCCCGCCCGGAGCATCTCCACGGACTTCGGGGGCTCCGCCTCGACCAGCGAGATCTTGGTGCCGGGGTAGGCGGCGCGCATCCCGGCGACCGCGGTCGGCACCAGCGTCGAACTGCCCGACGGGAACGACGACAGCCGCACCCGTCCGGCGCGCAGCCCCGCGATGGCCGCGACCTCCTCCTCGGCGGCCGTCAGGCCCGCCAGGATCCCGGCCGCGTGCCGGACCAGCGCCTCGCCGGCCTCCGTCAGCCGCATCTCGCGGCCGGTCCTGATCAGCAGGGTCGTCCCCGCGGAAGTCTCCAGCGCCTTCATCTGCTGGCTGACGGCGGGCTGGGTGCAGCCCAGCTCCCGGGCGGCGGCGGAGAACGAACCGGTCCTGGCCACGGCGCGGAGCACCCTGAGATGACGTGCCTCGATCATGCTCCAACCATAAGCGATACTTGGGGTAACAGCGAAGTTATTCGCAATAGACTTTGAGAGCGGGGAGCGGCAGGCTCGACGACATGAACCCTCTCACCGCTTCCGTGCCGGAGACCGGGCCGGCCGGCGACGCGTTCGCCGCGATCGCACCGGGCACGTCGTACCTCAACACCGCCACGATGGGGCTGCCGCCCACCCGGACGGCCGAGGCGCTGCGCGCGGCCGTCGACGAGTCGGCCGCCGGGCGGCCGCCCCACGACCGGTACGAGGCCGCCGTCGCCGCCGCCCGCGCGTCGTTCGCCCGGCTGCTGTCCACCCCCGTCGAACGGGTCGCCATCGGCTCGACGGTCGCCACGAGCGTCGGCAAGATCGCCGCGCGGCTGCCGGCGGGCGCCGAAGTGCTCGTCGCCGACGGCGACTTCAGCTCGCTGGTCAACCCGTTCGCCGGCCGCGGCGACCTGGCCGTGCGCTCCGTCCCGCTGCCGGAGCTGGCGGCGCAGGTGCGGCCGGGTACGGCGCTCGTCGCCGTCAGCGCCGTCCAGTCGGCCGACGGACGCGTGGCCGACCTCCCGGCGATCCGCGCCGCGGCCGCCGCGCACGGAGCGCGCACCCTCGTCGACGCCACCCAGGCGGCCGGCTGGCTGCCGCTGCGCGCCGACGACTTCGACTACCTCGTCTGCGGCTCCTTCAAGTGGCTCCTCGGCGCGCACGGCGTCTCCTTCCTCACCGTCCGCCCCGGCTGCGAGGACGGCCTGTCCCCCGCCTTCGCGGGCTGGTACGCGGGCGACGACCCCTGGTCGGAGTGTTACGGCCCGGTCACCCGGCTGGCGACCACGGCGCGGCGGTTCGACGCGTCGCCCGCGTACCTCGGGTTCGTGGCGGCGGCGTCCTCACTGGCGCTGATCGAGGAGGTGGGGGTGGCGGCGATCCACCGCCACGACGTGGCACTGGCGGAGGCGTTCCGGGCCGGGGTGTCGGCCCTCGGCTTCCCGCCGGTCGGCGAGGGCGGCTCGGCGATCGTCTCGGTCCCGGGGCTGCCCGCGGCGGGCCTGGCGGAGGCGGGGGTGACGCTGTCGTCCCGCGCGGGGAACCTGCGGTTCGCCTTCCACCTGTACAACACCTCCGCCGACATGGAGCGGGCGTTGTCCGTCCTGCGGGCGTGAGCCCGCACGGCCCGCCTACAGTCGGAGCATGATGCTGCTGTCGGTCAACGTCGGGGTCCCGCAGGCCAATCCGTGGAAGAAGCTCGCCGCCACCGGGATCGACAAGCGCCCCGTGGAGGGGCCGGTACGGGTGGACGCCCCGGGGGCCAAGGGGACCGGCGCCGTCGGTCTGGCCGGGGACCGGGCCTATGACGTGAAGCACCACGGCGGGAGCGACCAGGCCGTCTACGCCTACGCGCGGGAGGACCTCGACGGGTGGCAGGAGGAGCTCGGCCGGACGCTGCCCAACGGGGTGTTCGGGGAGAACCTCACCACCACCGGCCTCGACGTGAACGGCGCGCTGATCGGGGAGCGGTGGCGGGTGGGGCCCGAGGTGGTGCTGGAGGTGTCGGCGCCGCGGATTCCCTGCGTGACCTTCGAGGGGTGGCTCGGCCGGCCGGGATGGCTCAAGCGGTTCACCGCCGCCGCCGTGCCCGGGGCGTATCTGCGGGTGGTCACGGCGGGCGCGATCCGCGCGGGGGACGCGGTGGAGATCACCGGGCGGCCGGAGCACGACGTGACGGTCGCGCTGACGTTCCGGGCGATGACCGCCGAGCCGGAGCTGCTGCCGCGGCTGCTCGTCGCGGACGCGCTGCCCGCGGAGGATCTGGAATGGGTCCGCCGGAGGGTCGCCGGGCGGGGGGCGCGACCGTAAGGTGCACGCATGTCGCGACTCCTGTCACTCAACGTCGGCCGCTCGATGGCCGTCGACTACTCGAATCCCGGGCGGACCGGTATCGACAAGCGGCCCGTCCAGGGGCCGGTGGCCGTCGCCGATCCGGGGCCGCAGGGGGTCGCGGGCAGCGGGCTCGCGGGGGACGACGTCGTCGACCGGCGGTTCCACGGCGGGGACGACCAGGCCGTGTACGCGTTCGCGCGGGAGGACCTGGACCGGTGGGAGAAGGTGCTCGGGCGCGAACTCCCGAGCGGGGTCTTCGGGGAGAACTTCACGACGGCCGGCCTGGAGGTCAACTCCGCGCTGGTCGGCGAGCGCTGGCGGGTCGGCGGGGCGGTGCTGGAGGTGACGTCGCCGCGCATCCCGTGCCGGACCTTCGCCGTGTGGATGCACGAGCAGGGCTGGGTGCGGCGCTTCACCCAGGACGCCAGGCCCGGCGCCTTCCTGCGGGTGGTCGAGCCGGGCACGGTGCGGGCCGGCGACCCGATAACCGTGCTGTCGCGGCCCGATCACGAGGTGACCGTCGAGTTCCTGTTCCGGGCCATGACGACCGAGGCGGAGCTGCTGCCGCGGACGCTGGCGGCGATCGGCGTCATCAACCGGGCCTACGCGGAGTCGATCCGCAAGCGGCTCGGCTGACCTCGGCCGACGTCGGCTAACTTCGGGGCATGACGACTTCACTGATCACCGGCGCGACAGCAGGGATCGGCGCCGCCTTCGCGCGCCGGCTCGCGAGCGACGGGCACGCCCTGGTCCTCGTCGCCCGCGACGAGAAGCGGCTCGACGAGTACGCCGCGGAGCTGCGCCGGCGGTACGGGGTGCCGGTCGAGGTGCTGGCCGCGGACCTGACCGACGAGGCCGGGATCGCCGCGGTCGAGGCCCGGCTCGCCGACCGGGTCGACGTGCTGGTCAACAACGCCGGGTTCGGCAACCGCGGGACGTTCCTGGAAGCCCCGATGGCCGACGAGCTGGCCATGCTGAAGCTGCACTGCGAGGCGGTGCTGCGGCTGTCGGGCGCGGCGGCGCTGTCGATGCGCGAGCGCGGCCGGGGGTTCGTGATCAACGTGGCCTCGGTGGCGGCCTTCATGCCGCGCGGCACCTACTCGGCCAGCAAGTCCTGGGTGGTGCGCTTCACCGAGGGGGTCGCGGCCGAACTGGCGGGCAGCGGGGTGCGGTTCATGGCGCTGTGCCCGGGGTTCGTGCGCACCGAGTTCCACCAGCGGGCCGGGATGAACGCGGACAACGTGCCGGACTGGGCGTGGCTCGACGCCGACAAGGTGGTCGCCGCGGCCCTGCGCGACCTGGCCCGGGGGAAGACGGTGAGCGTGCCCGACGTCCGCTACAAGGCGGCGGTCGCGCTGGCGCGGCACCTGCCCAGCCGGGTCTTCAGCGGCGTCTCGACGAAGGCCGGCCGGAAGTACGACCCGAAGAACTGAGCCGGGAACGGGCGAGGCCCGGCCACCCCCGAGGGGGTGCCGGGCCTCGCCACGTGGTGGTGTCAGTGCGAGTGGCCGTGGCCGCCGTGACCGGCGTCCGCCTCTTCCTCGGCCGGCTTCTCGACGACCAGGGTCTCGGTCGTGAGCAGCAGGGCCGCGATGGAAGCGGCGTTCTCCAGCGCGGAGCGGGTGACCTTGACCGGGTCGATGACGCCGGACTTCACGAGGTCGCCGTACTCGCCGGTGGCGGCGTTGAAGCCGTGACCGGCCTCCAGCTCCGCGACCTTGGAGGTGATGACGTAGCCCTCGAGGCCCGCGTTCTCCGCGATCCAGCGCAGCGGCTCGACAGCGGCGCGGCGCACGACCGCGACACCCGTGGCCTCGTCGCCGGTCAGGCCGAGGTTGCCCTCGAGGACCTTGACGGCGTGGACGAGAGCGGAGCCACCGCCGGAGACGATGCCCTCCTCGACCGCGGCGCGGGTCGCCGAGATGGCGTCCTCGAGACGGTGCTTCTTCTCCTTGAGCTCCACCTCGGTGGCCGCGCCGACCTTGATGACGCAGACGCCGCCGGCGAGCTTCGCCAGGCGCTCCTGGAGCTTCTCGCGGTCCCAGTCCGAGTCGGTCGAGGCGATCTCGGCCTTGATCTGGGCGACACGGCCGTCGATCTCGGTCTTGTCACCGGCACCGTCGACGATGGTGGTGTCGTCCTTGGAGATGGTCACGCGGCGGGCGGTGCCCAGCAGGTCCAGACCGGCCTGGTCGAGCTTGAGGCCGACCTCCTCGGCGATGACGGTCGCACCCGTGAGGGTCGCGATGTCGCCGAGCATGGCCTTGCGGCGGTCGCCGAAGCCCGGGGCCTTCACCGCGACGGCGTTGAAGGTGCCGCGGATCTTGTTGACGACGAGGGTGGAGAGCGCCTCGCCCTCGACGTCCTCGGCGATGATCAGCAGCGGCTTGGACGCGCCGGCCTGGATGACCTTCTCCAGCAGCGGCAGCAGGTCCTGGATCGAGGAGATCTTGCCCTGGTGGATCAGGATGTACGGGTCGTCGAGGACGGCCTCCATACGCTCCTGGTCGCTGACGAAGTAGGGCGACAGGTAGCCCTTGTCGAAGGCCATGCCCTCGGTGAAGTCCAGCTCCAGGCCGAAGGTGTTGGACTCCTCGACGGTGATGACACCGTCCTTGCCGACCTTGTCCATCGCCTCGGCGATGAGCTCGCCGACCTGCTTGTCCTGGGCGGACAGACCGGCGACGGCCGCGATGTCCTCCTTGCCCTCGATCGCGCGGGCGGTCTTCAGCAGCTCCTCGGAGACAGCCTTGACCGCGGCGTCGATGCCCTTCTTCAGGGAGGCGGGGGAAGCGCCGGCGGCGACGTTGCGCAGGCCCTCGCGGACCAGTGCCTGGGCCAGCACGGTGGCGGTGGTGGTGCCGTCACCCGCGATGTCGTTGGTCTTGGTCGCCACCTCCTTCACGAGCTGGGCGCCCAGGTTCTCGTACGGGTCGTCGAGCTCGACCTCACGCGCGATGGTGACACCGTCGTTGGTGATGGTCGGCGCGCCGAACTTCTTGTCGATGACGACGTTGCGGCCCTTGGGACCGATCGTCACCTTCACGGTGTCGGCAAGCTTGTTGACGCCACGCTCAAGGGCGCGACGGGCGTCCTCGTCAAACTTCAGGATCTTCGGCACTACGTCCTACCTCGTCTTTTCCTCGTCAAAGACCAAACCCCGGGCGCCGGGTCAGTAGACACGGATCACCCGGGGGAAGGTCACGGCTGCTGCTTAGTGGTGAAGCAGACCTACTTCTCGATGACCGCGAGAACGTCGCGGGCCGAGAGGACGAGGTACTCCTCGCCGTTGTACTTCACCTCGGTGCCGCCGTACTTGCTGTAGAGCACGACGTCGCCGACGGAAACGTCGAGCGGAAGACGGTTACCGTCCTCGAAGCGGCCCGGGCCCACGGCCAGGACGACGCCCTCCTGGGGCTTCTCCTTGGCGGTGTCCGGGATGACCAGGCCGGAGGCCGTGGTCTGCTCAGCCTCGAGCGCCTGGACCACGATGCGGTCCTCGAGCGGCTTGATGGCAACCTTGCTGCTGGCGGTCGTCACGTTCCGACCTCCCCCTTCAAAGGGCTAACGGGAGTGTCTGTCTGGGTGGCGACCTGGTAGGCCCGTCGTCGCGGGTGCCGGACCTGCCCGTCGCTGTTGTGCTGGCACTCGGCAGTGCTGAGTGCCAGAACTGAGACTAGGACGGCTTTAGCACTCGGTCAAGCGGAGTGCCAACGGAGCGCCGCCGCGCGGTGCCCGGCAGCCCCCCTGCCGGGGGACAATCAGAGCGTGGATCTCGACGCTTTCTCCTCACTGCTGACCCCCGCAGGCCAGGCCCTGCTGGGGTCGCTGCGCGACTACGACCCCGCCCGCGAGCTGGCGGAGGCGACCCGGCTGCGGCGGGACCACCCGTCGGAACTGGTCTCCGCCGTCCTCGGCCAGGCCCGGCTGCGGCAGCGCGGGGAGGCGAAGTTCGGGGCGGACGCCTACCGGATGTACTTCACCCCCGACGGGGTGGAACAGGCCACCCGCACGGAGGTCGCGGCCTACCGGGCGGAGCGCTTCACGGCGCTGGGCGTGCGGCGGCTGGCCGACCTGTGCTGCGGGATCGGCGGCGACGCCATCGCGCTCGCGCGGGCCGGCGTGGAGGTGCTGGCGGTCGACCGGGACCCGCTGACCTGCGCGGTCGCCGAGGCCAACGCGCGGTCGCTGGGGCTCGCCGAACTGATCGAGGTGCGCTGCGCCGACGTCGCGGAGGTCGACACCGGCGGTTACGACGCCGTCTTCGTCGACCCGGCGAGGCGCGGCGGCCGAACGGGCGGGGCCCCGCGACGGGGGTACCCCCGGACGGAGTCCGGGGGAGGGTCGGCGAGGGGCGGTGGTCGGGCGACGGGAGGGCGGATCTTCGATCCCGAGGCGTACTCGCCGACGCTCTCCTGGGCGATCGGGGCCGCCCGCCAGGTGCCGGTCGCCGCCCTGAAGGTCGCGCCGGGCATCCCGCACGATGCCGTCCCCGACGACGCCGCCGCGGAGTGGATCTCGTACCGCGGGGACGTGAAGGAGGCCGTGCTGTGGTTCGGCAAGGACCCCGGCTCGGTGGGCGCCACCCTGCTGCCCGGCGGCACGGCCCTGTGGACCGGCGCCCCGCTGCCCGACCCGAGCGTCGGCCCGGTCGGCCGGTACCTCTACGAGCCCGACGGCGCGGTGATCCGCGCCCACCTGGTCGCGGAGGTCGCGGAGCGGGTCGGCGGCCGGCTGATCGACGAGACGATCGCGTACGTCACCGCCGACGAGCTGCGCCCGACGCCGTTCGCGACGGCGTACGAGATCACCGACGTGCTGCCGTTCGGCCTCAAGAAGCTCAAGGCGCTGCTGCGGCAGCGCGGGGTCGGCGTCGCCGTCATCAAGAAGCGCGGCTCCGCGATCGAGCCGGAGGAGCTGCGCAAGCGGCTCAAACTGGAGGGCCCGCACTCCGTGACGGTCTTCCTGACCCGCGTGGCGGGCGCGCCGTCGATGCTGCTGGGCCGGCCGGTGCAGGGGCCGCCCGTGCAGGGGCCGCCTGTGGGGGCGCCGGCTCAGACGTAGTCCTCCAGCCGGGCCACGGTGAAGCCCTGCGCGGATATCTCGCGCAGCATGTTGGCGGTCATCGTGGTCATGGAGGTGCCCTTGAGCTCCGACGGGCCGCGGAAGTGGGCCAGGATGATGTCGCCGGGGTGCAGCTTCTTGTCGCCGCGCTGGTACTGCATGCCCTTGATCTGCATGGACTCGCGCCACAGGACGATCGCCTGGACCCCGCAGGACTTCGCGGCGGCCTTGGTGGCCTCGTTGAGGTTGCCGTAGGGCGGCCGGAAGAGGCGGGGCGTGGTGCCGTACTCGGCCTTCAGCTTCGTCTGCTGGGCGCAGATCTCGTGGCGCTGGGCGGACTCCGGCTCGGTCCGCAGGTTCGGGTGCGTCAGCGTGTGGTTCTGTATCGGGTTGCCGAGCTTCTGGAGCGGCTTGAAGTACCCGTAGTCGTTCCGGATGATGTCGTCGGTCAGGAACATCGTGAAGGGGACCTTCAGTTCGCCCATCATGGTGACGAACTTCGGGTCCTTCTCCGCGCCGTCGTCGAAGGTGACGAAGACGATCTTCTCCTTGGTGGGGATGTCACTGACCACGGGCGGCACCCCGGCGCCGGTCCTGACCGGCTTCACCTTCGGCGGGGCCGGGACCGGCGCCATCGGCTCGATCTTCCACTTGGCGAACGCGGCGGCCGTGTCCGCGTCGGCGCCGGGCGCCGTGCTCCCGTCCTGGGACGGGGCTGCGGCGGGACCCGTTCCGGAGGCGGTCGGCGCGGCCTTCGGCGAGGGCGCGCCCGACGAGCATCCGGTGACGAGCAGGAGACCGGAAACGATCAGTCCTGCCGCTTTTATGCGCATGTGGAAACCCTAAGCTGTTCGTTCAAACCGCCATCTGTGTACTGAACGATGCAGAAAAGCAGCCGGGGGTTCCGCCAGCTCGGGCAGCTCGGCCTCGTAGGGCGCGTCCCACCAGGTGATGACGAGCACCCGCTCACCGGGCGCGGAGAAGTGCTCGCGACGCAGCGGGGCCGGGTCCAGCTCCTGGGCGCGGACCCATTCCAGCAGCTCGGCGCCGCGCCCCTCGGCCGCCCGCGCCTCCCACATCAGGGCGACGGTCATCAGTACAGGTTGTCCTTGCTCAGCTCGTGCACATGGTCGTGGTCGTGCGCGGCGGCGTGGTCGTGCGTGTGGCCCGGGACGGAGACCTCGGTGACCGGCAGCGAGGAGTCGGCCGGCAGGTCCCAGGTCGACGCCGGCCGGTTCCGCGCCACCATCTCCGCGCCGAGCGCCGCGACCATGGCGCCGTTGTCCGTGCACAGCTCCCGCCGGGGCACCCGCAGCACGATGCCCGCGTCCTCGCAGCGCTCCAGCGCCAGCGAGCGCAGCCGCGAGTTGGCCGCGACACCGCCGCCGATCATCAGGTGGTCGACGCCGTTCTCCTTGCAGGCGCGCAGCGCCTTGCGGGTCAGCACGTCCACCACCGCCTCCTGGAACGACGCGGCCACGTCCGCCACGGGCACGTCCATGCCCTCCCGGCGGCGCGCCTCCACCCAGCGGGCGACGGCCGTCTTCAACCCGGAGAAGGAGAAGTCGTACGGCGCGTCGCGCGGGCCGGTCAGCCCGCGCGGGAACCTGATCGCCTTCGGGTCGCCGTCGCGGGCCTGCCGGTCGACGGCCGGGCCGCCGGGGAAGCCGAGCCCGAGCACCCGGGCGACCTTGTCGAACGCCTCGCCCGCCGCGTCGTCGATGGTCGAGCCCAGCGGCCGCACGTCGCTGGTGATGTCGGGCGCGAGCAGCAGCGACGAGTGGCCGCCGGAGACCAGCAGCGCCATCGTCGGCTCGGGCAGCGCGCCGTGCTCCAGCTGGTCCACGCAGATGTGCGAGGCGAGGTGGTTGACCCCGTAGAGCGGCTTGCCGAGCGCGTAGGCGTACGCCTTGGCGGCGCTCACCCCGACCAGCAGCGCGCCCGCGAGCCCGGGGCCGGCGGTGACGGCGATGCCGTCGAGGTCGCTCGCCGCGACCCCCGCCTCCTTCAGGGCACGCTGGATCGTGGGGACCATCGCCTCCAGGTGGGCGCGGCTGGCGATCTCGGGCACCACGCCGCCGTAGCGCGCGTGGTCGTCCACGCTGGACGCCACCGCGTCGGCGAGCAGGGTGTGCCCGCGGACGATCCCGACACCGGTCTCGTCGCAGGAGGTCTCGATACCGAGGACAAGCGGCTCGTCAGCCATCAGTTGCGGTTCCTTGTACGGAGGAGGGGTCGGTCATGCGCATCACGAGGGCGTCGACGTTGCCCGGTTGGTAGTAGCCCTTGCGGAAGCCGATCGGCTCGAAGCCGAAGCGCTCGTAGAGCCGTTGGGCACGGAGGTTGTCGACCCGGACCTCGAGCAGCACCTCGTGGCACTCGAAGGCGGTGGCCTGCTGCATCAGGTCGGCGAGGAGGCGGGCGCCGAGGCCGGAGCCCCAGTGGTCGCGGGCGGCGGCGATGGTCTGCACGTCGCCGGTCCCGGCGATCGCGGCGAGTCCCGCGTACCCGACCAGCCGGCCCCCGACGGTGCCCCCGGCTCCCCCGGCTCCCTCGGCGGCCTCCTCGGCCACGATGTAGTGCCGGCTCGCCAGCGGGTGCCGCGCGTCGGCCAGCTCGGACCAGAACATGCCGCGCGACCAGGCGTCCTCGGGGAAGAGCTCCAGCTCCAGCTCCATCACCGCGTCCAGGTCCCACCAGCGCATCGCGCGCAGTGTCACCGTCACTTGGGCAGGACCGCCTTGTAGCCGGCCGGCACCTGGGCGTCGGGCCGCCGCAGGTACAGCGGCAGCGCGGGCGCGAACTCGGCACCCTCCGCGAGCCGTACGGCGCCGAGGGCGGCCAGCGCGGCGGCGGACTGGTGCTCCGGGGCCCGGACGTCCGTGAAGACCTCCGGGTACAGGGCGGCACCGGCGCCGACGGCGGGCAGCCCCGCGACCGTCCGCTCCAGGTCGGCGGGACGGTCGACGGCCGGCTCGGTCACGCGCTCGCGCGGACCGGCGTAGCGGGCCCAGTAGACCTCTTTGCGGCGGGCGTCGGTGACCACCACGAACGGCCCCTCGACGCCGGCGAGGCCGGCCGCGTAGGCGATCCCGTCGAGGGTGCAGATGCCGTGCACCGGCACGCCGAGCGCGTCGCCGAAGGCGGCGGCGGTCACCAGGCCGACCCGCAGGCCCGTGTACGGCCCGGGTCCGGTCCCGACGACGATGCCGGTCACGTCGCCGATCGCCGCACCGGCCTCGGTCAGCACCCGGTCGACGGCCGGCATGAGCAGTTCTCCGTGCCGCCGGGCGTCGACGACCGTCGACTCGGCGAGCACCCGCCCGCCGTCGTGGAGCGCGGCGGTCACGGCGGGGGTGGCGGTGTCAAAAGCAAGCAGAAGCACGGTGCCACCCTACGGCCCCGCCCGCACCGCCGGGCCGGGCGTGGCGGCCGTACGCCGGGGCCGTGACACCGGGCCCCCGGGGCCCGCCGCGCGGTGGTCCCGCGGGCCCCGGCTGCTACCGTCGACCACAGCCCGCAAACCCTTCCGGAGGAGCGAACCAACCGTGCCAAGGATCGGGTCGGGGACCCTCGTGACCGGCCTCACCGCTGCCGCGCTCGCCGTCATCGCCGTGCTGGCCGTCCAGGCCTCCGGTTCCGCGGCCGACCGTCCCGTGACGGCCCTCCCCTCGAACTCGGCCTCCACCGCGCCCCCGGCCAAGGTGCCGCCGGTCGCGAAGGTGCCGACGCTGCCCGCCGACTCCGGCAGCGGCAAGCGCGTGGTCTACGGGCTGAAGGAGAACCGGGTCTGGCTGGTGGACGACGCGGGGAAGGTACTGCGCACGTTCGTCGTCACGCCCGGCACCGTCGATCCCGCGCCCGGCCGCTACAAGGTCACCTCGCGCACCTCGCGCGGCACCGGCGGCGACGGGGTCAAGATCGAGCACGTCGTGCGGTTCGCGACCGTCGGTGCCACCGTCATCGGTTTCAGCGCGGCGGTCGACGGCTCGATGCCCACCCCGGACCCGGAGAAGAAGACCGGCGGCATCCGGGAGGCGCCCGCCGACGGTGACGCGCTGTGGAAGCTCGCGGTGTACGAGACGAAGGTCGTCGTCGTCCGCTGAGCGCCTCCGCCGAACCGCGCGGTCACGGGCGCCCCGGGCGCGGATTCCTCCGGACGAGTGAACGGGGAGCGGCCGCTACGCGGCGGTCCGGCGTTCGCCGTCCTTCTCGTCCGGCGGGGTGGAGACGGCCGTCGCCGCCGCGCCCGCCGCCAGCAGTTCGCTCATCGACGGCAGTGCCGGGATGGCGGGAACCCCCGGGGTCGCTGGGGCAGCCGGGACCGCGGGGACTGCGGCGGGCTTCGGTGCGCCCGAAGGGCCATGAGCCGGCATGCGTGCCTCCTGAGGGAATGTAGGCAGCCTCGACCAACATCTGCACTCCCATGCGACCACGCCGGGCCACCCGCGCGCAACATCTTCCCGACACGTTGTCGGAACGCCGTGCCGCCGGGCTACGCCCCCAGCGGTGAGAGGTCCTGGTTGACCCAGCGCGGGCCGATGCCGGTGACCGTCACTTCCCGCACGTCGTCGGCCTCGGAATCGGCGTCGTCATAGGCGTCGGAATCGGCGTCGGGATCGGCGGAATCGGTGTCGGGTCCGGCAACGGCCGTGTCGTAGGCGTCGCCCAGCGTCCGCGAGATGACGACCTGCAGCCGGGCCTCGGACAGCTCCTCGACCTTCCCCTCGCCCCACTCCACGACCACCACCGACTCCGGCAGCGAGACGTCGAGGTCCAGGTCCTCCATCTCGTCGAGGCCGCCGGCCAGCCGGTACGCGTCCACGTGCACCAGGGCGGGCCCGCCGCTGAGCGACGGGTGCACCCGGGCGATCACGAAGGTCGGCGACGTCACCGCCCCCCGCACCCCCAGGCCCTCCCCCAGCCCGCGGGTCAGCGTCGTCTTGCCCGCGCCCAGTTCACCGCTGAGGAGCACCAGGTCCCCGGGGAGCAGCAGGGCGGCCAGCGCCCGGCCCAGCTCCTGCATGCGGTCGGGGGTCCGGACGGTGAGGCGGACGGATACGGAGTCGTCAGCGGTGTGCTGACCGTGCAGCGGTTCCATGTCCGCGAATGTTACGCGGCGTGGCGGAGCAGGGTCCGGCCTTCGGCCGGTCGCGGCTACGCCTCCTGTACCGCCGCCCGTACCTCCGGGAGGCCCAATTCCCGCACCGCGGGCGGCAGCGGGGCCTGGACGGCGTCCGCGGCGCGGCCCAGCAGGGCGGCCAGGTGGGCGTTGACCAGTTCCGGGTGTTCCAGCATCACCAGGTGGCCGGCGTGCTCGACGATCACCAGTTCCGCGGCGGGCAGCCGCTCGGCGATGTCGGCGCTGTGGTCGCTCGGTGTGAGCAGGTCCTTGTCACCGGCCAGGACGAGCGCCGGCTTGCCGTCCAGCACGGCCAGCGCGGCCGCCTTCTCGTGCTGGATGAACGCCGGGTAGAACTCGGCGACGACGTCGATCGGCGTCCCCTCGATCAGCCGCTCGGCGAACCGGGCGACGGACGCGTCGACGTCCGAGGCGAACGAGTACCGCTTCACGATGCCCGCGAAGAGGTCCGCGGTGGCGCGCCGGCCGCGTTCCACCAGGTCCACCTGGGTGCCGAGGATGCGCAGCACGCTCGGCGCCAGCACGCGGAACGCCCGTGCCCCGGCGGCCGGCAGACCCATCGTCATGGCCGCCAGCTTGCCCGCGGAGGTGCCGACGAAGGCGACGCCCGCCACCCGCCGCGTCACCAGGTCGGGGAACTGGTCGGCCAGCGCCATGATCGTCATGCCGCCCATGGAGTGCCCGACGAGCACCAGCGGGCCGCTGGGCGCGGCGGCGTCCAGCACCGCCTTGAGGTCGCGGCCGAGCTGGTCGATCGTGGCGGGCTCGCCCGCGACCTGGTCGCGGCCGCGCTCGGAGCGGCCGTGGCTGCGCTGGTCCCAGTAGACGGCGCGGACGCTGCCGCGCAGCGCCGCGCGCTGGAAGTGCCAGGCGTCCTGGTTCAGGCAGTAGCCGTGGCAGAACACGACGGTGAGCGGCTGCGCCTCGGCCCCGCCGGTCCGCTTGAAGATCCCCGACCAGCCGCGCCGCTGGGCCGTGGCGGGCGGCTCCACGACGTCCTCGACCTCGTAGTACAGCTCGGTGCCGTCCTCGGCGGCCACGGTGCCCGGCTCGCCGCGCAGCGTCCCGTACGGCCCGGCCGCGTCCAGCGCGAGGCGCGCCTTGCGGCGGATGCCCCGGCCGACGGTGAGCCGCTCCAGCGCCACCCCGGCGGCGGCGCCCGCCGCCACGACGCCGATCGCCGCGCCGACGAGGCCGGCGCTCTTGCCGGCCCGTTCCCACTTCGCTCCGCTGTCCATGGTCATCGTGTTCCCGCTACTCCCCTGGTACGCGTCTCCCGTTGTCGACAAGGACGCGCGGCACCCGGGTACCGATCCGCGTGACGATCTCGTAGGCGATGGTGTCCGCGGCCCGCGCCCAGTCCTCCGCGGTCGGCTCGCCCCGGTCACCCGGCCCGAACAGTACTGCCTCGTCGCCCGGCCGGGCGGCGTCGCCCCCGAGGTCGACGACGAACTGGTCCATCGCGATGCGGCCCGCGACCGTCCGCCACTTCCCGGCGACGAGGACGGGCCCGGCGTTGGACGCGTGCCGCGGGACGCCGTCGGCGTACCCCAGCGGGACGAGCGCCAGCGTCGTGTCGCCCGGGGTGACGTACTGGTGGCCGTAGCTGACCCCGTGGCCGCCCGGCACCTGCTTGACCGACGCCAGCCGCGCGGTCAGCGTCATCACCGGCCGCAGCCCGAAGTCGGCGGGGCCGCCGAGCTGCGGCACCGGCGAGATCCCGTACATGGCCACGCCGGTGCGCACCAGGTCGAAGTGCGACTCGGGGAGGGTGAGGGTGCCGGGCGAGTTCGCCAGGTGGCGCACCTCGGGGTCGAGGCCCGCGGCCTCCGCGACCGCCAGGGCGGTGCGGAACGCCGCCAGCTCGTCCGCGATCGACGGGTGGCCGGGCTCGTCGGCGCACGCGAAGTGCGACCAGACGCCGGTGACCTTGATCAGCCCGTCGGTCTCGGCCGCCCGCGCGGCGGCGGTCAGCTCCGGCCAGTCGGCCGGCTGGCAGCCGTTGCGGCCCAGGCCGGTGTCGGCCTTCAGCTGCACCCGGGCCGGGCGGCCGGCGGCCCCGGCCGCCGCGCACACCTCGCGCAGCGCCCACATCGCGCTGACCGTCACGTCGATGTCGGCCTCGATCGCGGCCCGGAACGGACCGCCGGGCGTCCACAGCCAGCACAGCAGCCGCCCGCCCAGGCCGGCGGCGCGCAGCGCCAGCGCCTCCTCGGGCGTGGCGGTGCCGAGCCAGGTCGCCCCGGCCTCCAGCGCCGCCCGCGCGCACGGCACCGCGCCGTGCCCGTAGGCGTCCGCCTTGACCACGGCCATCAACCCGGCCCCGGGGGCGCGGCCCCGCAGCGCCCTCACATTCGCCCGAAGCGCGGTCAGATCGATCTCCGCCCGGGCACGCATCACGTCGTTGTCCATCGCCCCCAGTGTCTCAGGCCGGGGCCCGGCCCCGCGCGGGTGGCGCGGGCGTACGGGGCTCAGCCGCCCGTCACCTGGCGCCACGCCGCCGGCAGGGTCGACGCGATGTCCTCGGCGGCGATGGGGGCGCCCGCGCTCGTGGCGGCGCCGGAGGCCAGCCGGGCGGACAGGCCGTGCAGGTGGGCGCCGACCGAGGCGGCGTCCCGGGGGGCGAGCCCCGCGGCCAGCAGGGAGCCGGTGAGGCCGGACAGGACGTCGCCGCTGCCCGCGGTGGCGAGCCAGGACGTGCCGGTCGGGTTGACCCGCACCGGCACGGACCGGTCCGGGGCGGCCACCAGCGTCGTCGAGCCCTTCAGGAGCACCGTGGCGCGGTACCGCTCCGCCAGCTCCCGCACGGACGCGAGCCGGGCCGCCTCGACCTCTTCGCGGGAGCACTCCAGCAGCGCCGCCGCCTCCCCCGCGTGCGGGGTGAGGACGGTGGCGGCGGAGCGCGCCCGCACCTGCTCGCGGGAGAGCAGCCGCAGCCCGTCCGCGTCGACGAGCACCGGCACGTCGGACGCGAGGACGTCGTCCACCGCCCGCCGCGCCTCCGTGCCGTCGCCGAGGCCAGGACCGACCACCCACGCCTGGACCCGGCCCGCCTGGGACGGCGGGCCCGCCGTGACGAGCGCCTCCGGGAAGCGGGCGAGCACGGCCTCCGCCCCGTGCCCGACGTACCGCACGGCGCCCGCGCCGCCGCGCAGCGCCCCCGCCACGGCGAGGACGGCCGCGCCCGGGTAGCGGGCGGACCCGGCGACGACGCCGACGACCCCGCGCCGGTACTTGTCGCTCTCGGCGGCCGGCACCGGCAGCAGCGCGGCGACGTCCGCGAACTGCAGCGCTTCGAGGTCCGGGGCCGGCAGGTCGGGGCCGAGGCCGATGTCGATCAGGCGCGGAGCGCCCGCGTGGCCGGCCGCCGGGTCGATCAGCAGGCCCGGCTTGTAGGTGCCGAAGGTGACGGTGACGTCGGCGTGCACGACCGGGCCCGCGACCTCGCCGGTGTCGGCGTCGACCCCGCTCGGCAGGTCCACGGCGACGACGGTGGCGCGGGACTCCCGCGCGGCCCGCGCCAGCGGCACGGCCTCCGGCCGCAGCCCGCCCTTCCCGCCGATGCCGACGATCCCGTCCAGGACGAGGTCGGCGCGGCCGATCACCGCGACCCCCGCGTCGGCGGCCACCGTGCGCCCGCCCGCCGCCCGCAGGGCGCCCAGCCCGCCGCCGTGCGCGCGCTCCGGCGCCAGCAGCACGGCGGTGACCGCGGCGCCGCGCCGGGCGAGCCGGGCGCCCGCGTACAGCGCGTCGCCGCCGTTGTCGCCGCTGCCGACGAGCAGGACGACGCGGGCGCCGTAGACCCGGCCGAGCAGCCCGGTGCAGGCCGCCGCCAGCCCGGCGGCGGCGCGCTGCATCAGCGCGCCCTCCGGCAGCCGCGCCATGAGCGCGCGCTCCGCCGCCCGTACGGTCCCGACGGTGTGTGCGTGCCGCATACGTCGTCCTCTCCTGGCTGGACCGCCGGGCCGCCGAGTCGCCGCCCCGCTGATCGCCGCATCGCTGTTCCGCTGCCTCACTGCCCCGCGTCACGTTCTCGCCCGGAGTCGCGTGCCCCGGGGAGTCGCGTGCCCCGGGGAGCCGCGTGCCCCGGTGCGGTACCCCTACCCCTCCGCGATCACCACCGCCGACGCGATCCCCGCGTCATGGCTGAGCGAGACGTGCCACCCGCGCACCCCCAGCTCGGCCGCCCGCCGGGCCACCGAACCCGTCACCGTGAGCCGCGGCTGACCCGTCTCCTCCGTCGTCACCTCGGCGTCCAGCCACACCAGACCCGCCGGGGCGCCCAGCGCCTTCGCCAGCGCCTCCTTGGCGGCGAAGCGCGCCGCGAGCGACGCCGTGCCGCGGGGCTCGCCGCCGGGCAGCAGCCGCTCGTTCTCGGTGAAGAGCCGGTCGGCGAGGCCGGGCGTGCGCTCCAGCGACGCGGCGAAGCGCGCGATCTCGGCGACGTCGATGCCGACTCCGATGATCATTCGACGGTCACCGACTTGGCGAGGTTGCGCGGCTGGTCGACCTCGTTGCCCCGGGCGGTGGCCAGCTCGCAGGCGAAGACCTGCAGCGGCACGGTCGCCACCAGCGGCTGCAGCAGCACCGGGGTGCGCGGGATGCGGATGATGTGGTCGGCGTACGGGACGACCGCCTCGTCGCCCTCCTCGGCGATGACGATGGTGCGGGCGCCGCGGGCCCGGATCTCCTGGATGTTGGAGACGATCTTGTCGTGCAGCACCGACCGCCCGCGCGGCGACGGGACCACCACGACCACCGGCAGGTCCTCCTCGATGAGCGCGATCGGCCCGTGCTTGAGCTCGCCCGCCGCGAACCCCTCGGCGTGCATGTACGCCAGCTCCTTGAGCTTCAGCGCGCCCTCCAGCGCCACCGGGTAGCCGACGTGCCGGCCAAGGAACAGCACCGTCTTCTTGTCCTTCAGCGAGCGCGCGAGCTCCCGCACCGGCTCCATCGTCCGCAGCACCTCCCCGACCTGGGTGGCGATCTCCGACAGCTCGCGGATCACCCCGGTGATCTCGTCGCCCCACTTGGTGCCGCGCACCTGCCCCAGGTACAGCGCGACCAGGTAGCAGGCGACGACCTGCGTCAGGAACGCCTTCGTCGAGGCGACGGCGACCTCCGGCCCGGCGTGCGTGTACAGCACGGCGTCGGACTCGCGCGGGATCGTCGAGCCGTTGGTGTTGCAGATGGCGAGCACCTTCGCGCCCTGCTCGCGGGCGTGCCGCAGCGCCATCAGGGTGTCCATCGTCTCGCCCGACTGGCTGATCGCGACGACGAGCGTGCGGTGGTCCAGGATCGGGTCCCGGTACCGGAACTCGCTCGCCAGCTCCACCTCGCAGGGCAGCCGCGTCCAGTGCTCGATCGCGTACTTGGCGATCATCCCCGCGTGGAACGCCGTCCCGCACGCCACGATCACGACCTTGTCGACCTCGCGCAGCGTCCGGTCGGGCATCCGCAGCTCGTCCAGCGTCAGCCGGCCGTCCGTGCCGATCCGGCCCAGCAGCGTGTCGGCGACCGCCTTCGGCTGCTCGGCGATCTCCTTGAGCATGAAGTAGTCGTAGCCGCCCTTCTCGGCGGCGGAGACGTCCCAGTCCACGTGGTACGGCCGCACCTCGGCCGGCTTGCCCTCGAAGTCGGTGACGCTCACGCTCTCCCGGCGCAGCTCGACGACCTGGTCCTGGCCCAGCTCGATCGCCTCGCGGGTGTACTCGATGAACGCCGCGACGTCCGACGCCAGGAAGTTCTCGCCCTCGCCCACGCCGACCACCAGCGGCGAGTTGCGGCGCGCCCCGACCACCACGTCCGGCTCGTCCGCGTGCACCGCGACCAGCGTGAACGCCCCGTCCAGCTGCCGGCACACCTGCCGCATCGCCTCCGCGAGGTCCGCCGACGAGGAGAAGTGCTCGGCGAGCAGGTGCGCCACGACCTCGGTGTCGGTCTCGGACTCCAGCGCGTGGCCCCGCTCGGCCAGCTCCGCCCGCAGCGCGGCGAAGTTCTCGATGATGCCGTTGTGCACCACCGCGACCCGCCCCGCGTTGTCCAGGTGCGGGTGGGCGTTCACATCGGTGGGGCCGCCGTGGGTCGCCCACCGGGTGTGTCCGATCCCCGTTCCGCCGGCCGGCAGCGGCTGCTGCTCCAGCAGCGCCTCCAGGTTGGCGAGCTTGCCGGCCTTCTTGGCCGCGGCCAGACCGCCGTCGGCCAGCACGGCGGTACCCGCCGAGTCATAGCCCCGGTACTCCAGCCGCCGCAGCCCGGCGACCACGACATCGAGAGCGGACCGGCCGCCCACATACCCCACGATTCCGCACATGCGACTCACCCTATGGCCGCATCGCCCCGCCGTCCCAGAGGCCCTCCGGAGGCCGCCGCACGAGCCCCGGTGCCCCCCGAGGTGAGCGGGGCGCGGCACGGCAGCACAATGGGGCGTGTGCCGACCACCGATCAGCAGCAGCGCCGACGCGCCGAGATCAGCCCGTACGTGGACCTCAGCCGCGCGGAGTGGAGCGCGCTGCGGGAGCGGACGCCCCTGCCGCTGACCGCCGACGAGGTGGAGCGGCTGCGGGGCCTGGGCGACGTCATCGACCTGGAGGAGGTGGTCGACGTCTACCTGCCGCTGTCCCGGCTGCTCAACTTGTACGTGGCCGCCCACAGCGGCCTGCGGGGCGCCCTCAACACCTTCCTCGGCGACGCGGGCAACGGGCACGGCGAGCAGCCGGGCACCCCGTTCGTCATCGGCGTGGCGGGCAGCGTCGCGGTCGGGAAGTCGACCACCGCCCGCATCCTGCGCGCGCTGCTGGCCCGCTGGCCCGAGCACCCGCGGGTGGAGCTGGTGACCACCGACGGGTTCCTGCTGCCCAACGCCGAGCTGCACCGCCGCGACCTGATGTCGCGCAAGGGCTTCCCCGAGTCGTACGACCGGCGGGCGCTGACCCGGTTCGTGGCCGACGTGAAGGCGGGCAAGGACGAGGTGACCGCGCCCGTCTACTCGCACCTGATCTACGACATCGTCCCCGGCGAGCTCCTGACGGTGCGCCGGCCCGACATCCTCATCGTCGAGGGCCTGAACGTGCTGCAGCCGGCGCTGCCCGGCAAGGACGGCCGCACCCGCGTCGGCCTCGCCGACTTCTTCGACTTCAGCGTGTACGTCGACGCCCGGACCGAGGACATCGAGCAGTGGTACCTCGGCCGGTTCCGCAAGCTGCGGGAGACCGCGTTCCAGAACCCGTTCTCGTACTTCCGCAAGTACACGCAGGTCTCGGAGGCGGAGGCGCTGGAGTACGCCCAGCTGATGTGGCGGACCGTCAACCGGCCCAACCTGCAGCAGAACGTGCTGCCGACGCGCAGCCGGGCCACGCTGGTGCTGCGCAAGGGCCCGCAGCACAAGGTGCAGCGGCTGTCGCTGCGCAAGCTCTGAACGGACCCCGGACGCCGGAGAGCGCGCCGCCCGGTCCGGGTGGCGCGCTCTCCCCTGTGCACAGCGGCGGCTAGCCCAGGACGGACTTCACGACGTCGGCCAGCCGGCCCGCGACGGAGCGCGCCTGGTCGATGTCGGCGGCCTCGACCATGACGCGGACCAGCGGCTCGGTGCCGGAGGAGCGCAGCAGCACCCGTCCGGTGGTGCCCAGTTCGCGTTCGGCCTCGGCGACAGCGGCCGCCAGCTCGGGCGCGGTGTCGACGCGGCTCTTGTCGACGTCCGGCACGTTCACCAGCACCTGCGGGAGGCGCTGCATGACGCCGGCCAGGTCGGCCAGCGTGCGGCCGGTGGAGGCGACCCGGGCGGCCAGCAGCAGGCCGGTCAGCGTGCCGTCACCGGTGGTGGCGTGGTCCAGGACGATGACGTGGCCGGACTGCTCGCCGCCGAGCGCGTAGCCGTGCTCCTTCATCGACTCCAGGACGTAGCGGTCGCCGACCGCGGTCTCCACGAGGTTGATGCCCTCGCGCTCCATCGCCTGCTTGAAGCCGAGGTTCGACATCACGGTGCCGACCACGGTGTTCTCCCGCAGCCCGCCCCGCTCGCGCAGGTCCAGGGCGAGCACGGCCAGGATCTGGTCGCCGTCGACCTCGTTGCCGTCGCCGTCGATGGCCAGGCAGCGGTCCGCGTCACCGTCATGGGCGATGCCGAAGTCCGCGCCGTGCTCGACGACGGCGTCCTTGAGCAGCTCCAGGTGCGTGGAGCCGCAGCCGTCGTTGATGTTCAGGCCGTCGGGCTGGGCGCCGATCGTCACGATCTCGGCACCGGCCCGGGAGAACGCCTCGGGCGACACCCAGGCGGCGGCGCCGTGCGCCTCGTCCAGGACGATCTTCAGTCCGTCGAGCCGGTTCGGCAGCACGCCGATGAGGTGCGCGACGTACTGGTCGAAACCCTCGGTGTAGTCCTTCACCCGGCCGACGCCGGCACCGGTCGGCCGGTCCCAGGGCTCGCCCGCGCGGTGCTCCTCGTAGATCCGCTCGATGCGGTCCTCCAGGGCGTCGTCGAGCTTGTGGCCGCCGCGGGCGAGGAACTTGACACCGTTGTCCGGCATCGCGTTGTGGCTGGCGGAGAGCATCACGCCGAGGTCGGCACCCAGCGCGCCGGTGAGATACGCCACCGCTGGGGTGGGCAGCACACCGACCCGCAGGACGTCCACGCCGGCGCTCGCGAGGCCCGCCACGATGGCGGCCTCCAGAAACTCCCCCGAAGCACGCGGATCGCGCCCGACCACGGCCACCGGCCGATGACCCCGGAACGAGCCTGCCTCAGCGAGCACATGAGCCGCCGCGACGGACAGGCCGAGCGCGAGCTCGGCGGTGAGGTCCGCGTTGGCGACGCCGCGCACGCCGTCCGTGCCGAAGAGTCGTCCCACTGTTATTCCTCCGAGTATGGGAGCCATGGGCGTTACTGACAGGTATACGCCCTGGTCGGTAAATAGCGAACGCCCCGGAGGCACACGAAGTGCCTCCGGGGCGAACGCCGAGCCGTGATTAGCGCTTGCTGAACTGCGGCGCCTTACGGGCCTTCTTCAGACCGGCCTTCTTGCGCTCGACCGCACGGTCGTCACGCGTCAGGAATCCGGCCTTCTTGAGGGCGGCGCGGTTGTTGTCCGTGTCCGCCTCGTTCAGCGCACGGGCAACACCGAGGCGCAGCGCACCGGCCTGGCCGGAGATGCCGCCGCCACCGATACGCGCGATGACGTCGTAGCGGTTGTCGAGCTCGAGGAGCTTGAACGGCTCGTTGACTTCCTGCTGGTGCACCTTGTTCGGGAAGTAACCCTCGAGGGTGCGACCGTTGATCTTCCACTTGCCAGAGCCCGGCACGATGCGGACACGGGCGATGGACTGCTTGCGGCGGCCGGTGCCGGCTGCCGGCTGCGGGTCGCCGAAGCGGCCCGCGAGAGACTCGGAGGTGTACTCCTCCGGAGCGTCCGACTCCGAGGTGTACTCCGAAGGAGCCTCCTCGGACCCGAAGGCCTCGACGGTCTCGGTGGTGTCGTCAGCCTCGACGACGGGGGCCTCGGTAGTGGTCTCAGCCACGATTCTCCTCAGATGCTTTCTGCTGGTAGCTGGTGGCCGGGACTACTGCGAGACCTGGCTGATCACGAACGGGACCGGCTGCTGCGCAGCGTGCGGGTGGTCGGTGCCCGCGTAGACCTTCAGCTTCGAGAGCATCTGACGGCCCAGGGTGTTCTTCGGGATCATGCCCTTGATGGCCTTCTCGACGGCCTTCTCGGGGTTCTTGTCGAGCAGCTCGTCGTAACGGACGGAGCGCAGACCACCCGGGAAGCCAGAGTGGCGGTAGGCCATCTTCTGGGACTTCTTGTTGCCGGACAGGTGAACCTTGTCGGCGTTGATGATGATGACGAAGTCACCGGTGTCAACGTGCGGGGCGTACACAGGCTTGTGCTTGCCCCGGAGAAGGTTCGCGGCCTGAGAGGCCAGACGGCCCAGGACAACGTCCTGCGCGTCGATGACGTGCCACTGGCGAGTTACATCGCCGGGCTTGGGGCTGAACGTACGCACGGTCGTAGCCTTCGCTTCTTCAGAGAGTGGAGTCCTGACAAGGCCACCCGGACGATCACGACAGCCTGGCAGGACGCGGGGACGCAACCCGGTACTACCGCTGGTGTTCGGCCCGGCGGACCGGCGTAAGGGCCTCTCACGTGAGAACGAGCAAGCCAATACGCATAACGAACTCGCAGAATACCCGGCTTCGACCGTACGGGTCAAAACGCGCCCCGATGCCCTGGTCAGGGCCCTTGTCGTCATCCGTCCGCGACCTTCCGGTCACCGCTTGCGTTCCACCCGCCGTTCATCCCAGACCGGCTCCGTCGACTCGCGGACGACACCGTCGGAACCGAAAACCAGATAGCGGTCGAAGGAGCGGGCGAACCAGCGGTCGTGCGTCACCGCGAGGACCGTGCCGTCGTAGGCCTCCAGGCCCTCCTGGAGCGCCTCGGCGCTCTCCAGGTCCAGGTTGTCCGTCGGCTCGTCCAGCAGCAGCGCAGTGGTGCCCGCCAGCTCCATCAGCAGGATCTGGAAGCGGGCCTGCTGGCCCCCGGAGAGGCTGCCGAAGTTCTGGTCGCCCTGGCGCTCCAGCTCGTAGCGGCGCAGCACGCCCATCGCCCGGCCGCGGTCGTGCGCGTTCTCGGTCCACAGGATGTCGACCAGCGAGCGCCCCTCCAGCTCCGGGTGCGCGTGGGTCTGCGCGAAGTGGCCGGGCACCACCCGGGCGCCGAGCTTCCAGGAGCCGGTGTGCTGGACGTCCTGGCCGGCGAGCAGCCGCAGGAAGTGTGATTTACCCGACCCGTTGGAGCCGAGCACCGCGACCCGCTCGCCGTAGTAGATCTCCAGGTCGAACGGCTTCATCAGCCCCGTGAGCTCCAGCCCCTCGCAGGTCACCGCCCGCACCCCGGTCCGGCCGCCGCGCAGCCGCATCTTGATGTCCTGCTCGCGCGGCGGCTCCTGCGGGGCCCCCGCGTCCTCGAAGCGCTTCAGCCGGGTCTGGGCCGCGTGGTAGCGCGAGGCCATGTCCGGACTGATCGCCGCCTGCTGGCGCAGCCGGAAGACCATCTGCTTGATCTTGGTGTGTTCTTCCTCCCACCGGCGCCGCAGCTCCTCGAACCGCGCGAAGCGGTCCTTGCGCGCCTGGTGGTACGTGCCGAAGCCCCCGCCGTGCACCCACACGTCCGAACCCGCGGGACCCGGCTCCACGCTGACGATGCGCTCGGCGGAGCGGGCCAGCAGCTCCCGGTCGTGGGAGACGAACAGCACGGTCTTCTTGGTCTGCGCGAGCTGCTCCTCCAGCCAGCGCTTGCCCGGCACGTCCAGATAGTTGTCCGGCTCGTCCAGCAGCAGCACCTCGTCGGTGCCGCGCAGCAGCGCCTCCAGCACCAGGCGCTTCTGCTCGCCGCCGGAGAGCGTCTTGACCTCGCGCCACTGCGCCCGCTCGTACGGGACGCCCAGCGCGGACAGGGTGCACATGTCCCACATGTTCTCGGCCTCGTAGCCGTGCGCCTCCGCCCAGTCGCTGAGCGCGTGCGCGTACGCCATCTGGGCCGGTTCGTCGTCCTGCGCCATGATCGCCAGCTCGGCCGCGTCCACGGCCTTCGCCGCCGCCCTGATCCGCGCCCGCGACACGGAGACCAGCAGGTCCCGCACCGTCCGGTCGTCCCGGACCGAGCCCACGAACTGCGGCATGACGCCGAGGCCGCCGCTGATGGTCACCGAGCCGCCGTCCGGCTTGAGCTCTCCCGAGATCAGCCGCAGCAGTGTCGTCTTGCCCGCGCCGTTCGCCCCGACCAGAGCGACCTTGGCGCCTTCACCCACCCGGAACGAGACGTCGCCGAGCAGCACCCGTCCATCCGGAAGGTAGTACTCCAGGTGTGCCGCCTCTACATGTCCCATAACCCAGGATTCTCGCCCCTGCCGGGGCCCCGGCCCAAACCGATTTCCGGCGGCCGGGCACCGGGCTCCGGGGCCGCCCGGATCGGGCGTCCCGGCGGCCCGTCCGCCGAATATGATGCGCGTCATGACTGATGGGCCGACGCCTTCCCACGACCCGCGCCAGGGCTTGCCGGCGCCCACTCCGCCCGAGTCCGAGGGCGGACCCCGGCGCGAGGTGCTGGAGGGGCGGGTCATCCCGTCCCGGCCGCTCCCCTACCAGGCGGGGCCGCCCGCGCCGGCCGCCCCGCAGGCACCGCGGATACCCGACGGCGCGGACCCGCGGCAGCCGGACCCGTACGGCCGCGGCGCGCAGGGCCGGCCGCCCGCCGGCGCCCAGCAGCCGCAGCAGCCCGCCCAGGCCCAGCCGCACCCCCAGCGGCCCGCGCCGGGCTCCCCCGACGCCGCGCAGGCCCCCGCCTGGGCCCCGCCGGCGAGCGGCCTGGCCGCCGGCGCCCCGCCGTCCTTCCCGCAGCAGCCGCAGGGCCCCGCGGCCGGCCCCGGCGGCTTCCCGCAGACCGCGCCGTCCAGCGCCCCCGACTGGGGAGCGCTCGCCGCGGAGCGCGAGCGGGCGGCCAAGCGCCGCAAGCTGTTCCTGATCGGCGGCGGAGCGCTCGCCGCCGTGGCCGTCGCGGGGATCGTCGCGGCCGCCGTCGTGGCGTCGAACAAGAGCGACGGCAAGCCGAAGGCGGGCCCGACCACCCCGGCCGCCTCGCAGCCCCTGCCGCCGGAGCCGTCGTTCTCCTCGGTCGCCCCGCCGCCGCCGAAGAACCCGCTGGACTACATCTCCACGGCCAAGAAGGACACCGCCCCCATCAGCGCGGAGACCCTCTTCCCCGGCAAGCTGATGACGATCGCGGGCCGCACGTACACCAGGACCGCCGGCACCCAGACGACGAGCTGCGCCACGGCCGCCACCGACGGGCTCGCGACGGCGCTGCCGCAGAACAAGTGCCGGCAGGTGATCCGGGCGACCTACGTGCTGGGCAACGCGGCGGTCACCGTCGGCGTCGCGGTCTTCGACGGCAAGGCGCCCGCCGACAAGGCCAAGGCCACCCTGCACTTCCTGCTGCCGCTCAACGGCGGCGGCGTCCCCGCGTTCTGCCACAACGTGTCCTGCTGGACGACGTCCAACGCGGTCGGCCGCTACGCCTACTACACGATCGCCGGGCCCAAGAACGGCACGAGCGCCACCAGCGCCGACACCGCGTCCAAGCAGGCCGGGGTCGACGCGTCCAACTTCGCCTTCGAGCGCATCGTGCAGCGCGGCAAGGACGCGGCGGCGCGCGAGACGGCCGCGGGCAGCTAGGTCGTGTCTTCACATCCTCGTCTGGTCGGCGGGGTCTGGCACGCACGCTCGCGGCGTTGTCGTCGGTCGCCTACGCTCCGCGTGGACTCCC